>NC_013521.1:607630-911445 GCF_000024925.1 Sanguibacter keddieii DSM 10542 | reverse complement strand
GCATGAGCTCCTTGAGGCTCCAGGGTGCCCGGCGCGTGCGGCGGAGTCCCTGGGAGGGCGTGGCGGGAGAGCCGGAGCCCTGGCTCGCGATCGGAGTGGTGGTCTCCGGGGTGCCGTCGCCGCTCATCGGGCAGCCTCGCTCGGGCTGTTGACGGAGATGGTCACGTGGGTGGTGACGTGCCGGACGGACTGCCCGACGGTGACCCACGCGTCGACGACGGTGGTGAGGACGTCGGCGACGTCGCCTGCGAGACGGGTGACGTAGTGATCACTCCCGACGACGGTCCCGGCCGCACGTGCCCGCTCGATCGCGGCGTAGATGTCCCGCATGTGGTCGGGCACGGTCGAGCCGGCGAGGGGCTGGTCGGCGAGCGGGTAGAGGGCCCACTGGGCGACGGCGCGGACGCCGGTCTGCGGGAGGGCCACCGTCTGCCGCGCGGGGAACGGCTGGTCGGCGGGCAGGTCGCAGGTGACCTCGCCCGGGCAGCCGCGCGAGAGCATCACGGCCGCCGAGACGTGCTCGCCGCTCCGGGAGGCCGCCGCGACGAGGTCGGCGAGGTACTCCGCGATGCGCTGCTCGGTGCCGGCGACCCGGGTCGAGACCGGGTCGGTCTCGACGACCAGGCCGTCGGTCGACGTGACGGCGAGGGCCTCGGTGATGATGCGGACGTAGTCCGAGCTCATCACCGACAGCGTGATGCGCGCGCCGATGCCGAGCTCCGCGGGGGTGGGCGCCGGCTCGGTGCCCGTCGCGGCGCTCGTGGTCGCACTGGTGATGGTCGTGCTGGTGGTGGTGTGCACTGTCGTGCCCTTCTCGTCTCGAGGTGGGGCACGGGCAGCACCGACGCACGCCAGCGATGAGCTGGCGTGCGTGGGTGCCGTAAGAGATGCCTCCCTGCGCTGGCATGATCCAGATCAGGTTCGACGGTCGAAGGTTGAGAACCTTCCTCTCAGCCCGGCTCACCGGACTCCCGTGTTCGTCACCCACCCTAGGGGTCGGCGCACCCCGCTGACCAGCCGGGACCGGTCGTCGAGACTCGTGGGCCGGAACCGTGGCGGTGAGGGTCCGCTCCTGCCACACTGCCTCCATGACACTGAGCGTGGTGGGGGCAGCACTCTTGATCATCGGCCTGACCGGGGCCTACGTCGCAGCACGGGTCCGCGAAGGCGTCCCGGCACCGGGGTGGTTCCCCGACCCGTCCTCGCACTCCGCGCAGCGACGCTGGTGGGACTCCCGGGCGTGGACCGCACGCGTCGAGCCCGGTGAGCAGCCTGCCGTCCGCGGCCGACGCTTCCACGGCAGGTTCTGGGGACGTTCCTGGGTCGCGTCGCTGGTCGGTGCCGTCGTCGTCCTGGTGGTGGGGTCGGCGGTCTACACCGCGACCGACGCGATCCACGTCATGGGCGTCGCCAGCCTCGTCGGCATGGCGCTGGTCTGCTGGGCCTTCTACAGGTTCGTGAACCGCCAGCTCGCCCTGGACGACGTCATCGGACCGCTCGAGGTCCTGGCCGTCGTGGTCGGGACGAGCGGCGCGGTGCTGCTGGTGGCCGCGAACGTCAACTCCTGGATCATCGACGGGCCGGGCATCCAGACGGCCTCCGCGCTCGTCGGGCTCGTCGAGGAGGGCACCAAGCTCATCGTGCCCCTCGCGCTCTTCGTCCTCGGCCGGTACCGCGACCCGCGCGCCGGCATCGCGGTCGGGCTCGCCTCCGGCTTCGGCTTCGCCATCACCGAGACTGTCCAGTACGCCTACCAGACCGCGTCCGCGACCGGCCCGAACTTCTGCGGGACCGGGACGGTCGACAGCTCGAGCGCGACCGTCGTGCAGGAGCAGGTCTTCCGGATCTTCACCGTGTCGCCCCTGCACTGGCTGTGGACCGGGATCGCCGTGGCGATCGCCTGGCGCCTCTGGCACCTGCACGGCCGTCGCGGCACGCTCGGTGCCGTAGGAGGCATCCTGCTGGTCATGGTGGTCCACTCGCTCAACGACAGCTCGATCACCTCGACCTGCGACAACCCGACCGCCACGTCGCTCCTCGCGCTGCTGCGCTGGGTCCTGCTCGTTGTGATGTACCTGACCTTCCGGGCGTGGGCGCGCAAGTCGACGCCGCCGCAGCTGGTCGGCCAGGTCTCGCGCGGGTGGGACCCGAAGCACCTGCCGTCCGACCGGTCTCACGGCTGACCGTCCGGTGACCCCGGCCCGTGCGTCCGCCCCGGGGCGGATGCACGGGTCCCCCGGCGGGCTGGTGGCGACGCCTGCCGGGCCGGGAGATCAGCCCGCGGGCTGATGCCCTGGGTGCCGTCCTGGCGGGACGATCATCACCATGACCTCCTCTCAGGCGACCAGCCGTCCCCGCATCCCTCGGCGCGGGTCTGCCGAGAGCACGCCCGCAGCACTGCCCGCCGAGCCACCGCGCCGGCGGACGACCGTCCGGGCGAACGCCGCGCACGTCGTGCCCTTCGACACGGCGTGGCGCGAGCACGCCACCGACCGCTCGGTCGATGCGTCGGACGGCATCGTGCTCGGTACCTTCGCCCCGGATGCCCCCGTCGCAGACGAGGTGGGCTGGCACATTCGCGCCGCCGTCGGGGCTGACCCCGTCGCCGGACCGTCCCCGACGAGCCTCCACGCCTCGTCGCCACGTCCCACCCGGCGCACCGCTCTGCTCGTGTCCGTCCCTGTCGTGGTGCTCACCCTCGGGCTCGCCGCGGTGGCGCTCGGGGTCTCCAGCAGCGTAGGTGGGCCAGCAGCCGCTGGTGCACCCGGTGCGTCGTCGGGTCCGCTGGGCGGTGCCGCGGCGCCCGCCGCCACAGGCCTCGACGCCGAGCTCGAGCGGCGGTTCGCCGGCGCGGTCGAGGCGGCTGCCGCCGACGGCGTGGAGATGACGCTCACCTCCGGGTGGCGGTCGGCCGAGGACCAGGCCGCTCTCGTCGAGATGACCCTGGCCAAGCACGGCTCCGCAGAGGAGGCGCACCGGTGGGTGCTGCCGCCCGAGCGCTCGGCGCACGTGGCCGGGCTCGCGATCGACGTCGGTCCCACCGACGGCGCGCTGTGGCTCGAGCAGCACGGATCCGAGCACGGCCTGTGCCGGGTCTACGCGAACGAGCTGTGGCACTTCGAGCCGGTCGTCGAGCCGGGCGGGACGTGCCCCGACCTGCTGCCCGACTCGTCGAGCGGCTGGGACGGCATCGACGGCTGAGCAGCTGAGCCACCTCACTGCTGCCCGCTGTCCGCTGTCCGCGAGTAAAGACGCGACCGCACACCGGCGCGGTGCGAGACTGGGAGACCCGTCCCCGTCGGAGCCTCACCTGTGACTGCTGAACCTCCCCGCCCGCTGCTCGCCCTCGCCGAAGGCGGCACGAGCGCGCCGCAGCCTGCGGACCGCCTCCGGGCCGACTGCTCGCGCTGCGCGGGTCTGTGCTGCGTCGCGCTGCCCTTCGCGAGGTCCTCCGACTTCGCCTTCACCAAGGCGGCGGGCGACCCCTGCGGCAACCTCACCGAGGGCTTCGGCTGCGGCATCCACGCCCGGCTGCGGGACTCGGGGATGCGCGGGTGCACGGTCTACGACTGCTTCGGCGCCGGCCAGCAGGTGGTGCAGGGCACCTACGCGGGGAGCACCTGGCGTGACGGGGCGCCAGCCGCAGAGATGTTCGCGGTGTTCCCGGTGGTCAAGAACCTGCACGAGCTGCTCTGGTACCTCACCGACGCCCTCACCCACGAGGCGGCCTCCGCCGAGCACGCGGCGCTGCGTGACGAGCTCGCGCGCACCGAGGCACTGACCCGCGGGACACCCGTGGCGCTGCTCGCGCTCGACGTGGACGCCGAGCGGCAGCGCGTCAACGCCGTGCTGCTGCGGGCCAGCGCACTCGTCCGCTCCCAGGTCCCGGGGAGACCGGTGGACCACCGCGGTGCCGACCTGCTCGGCGCCCGGCTGGCCGAGGCCCGTCTGGCCGGCGCCAACCTGCGCGGCGCGTACCTCATCGGCGCCGACCTGCACGGAGCAGACCTGCGGTGGGCCGACGTCATCGGCGCAGACCTGCGCGACGCCGACCTGCGAAGCGCGGACCTGTCGACCGCGCTGTTCCTCACCCAGGCCCAGGTCGCGTCGGCGCGGGGCGACGCCTCGACGCGCCTGCCGGAGCGGTTGGAACGGCCCGGGCACTGGAGGTAGCCCTCGAGAAGACGCCCTCGGTGGTGGGCGGTCGCTCCCGCCCACCACGTGGGCCTCAGCCGAGGATGTCGGTGAGCTGGGTGACGAACTCGTCGAGGGCGTAGGGGATGCTCAGGACGGTCGGGGCAGAGGTCGCCATGGCGTAGTCCATGCCGATCATCTGGATGACGCGGCCGTCGGCCACGGCCGGCAGGCCCGCGAAGAGGTCGTCCTGCATGAGCTGGTCGAGGACGGTGTCGTCGACGTCCACGAGGATGAACGCGTCGGCGTCGAGGGTGTCGACGAGCTCGGGGCTGACGATCACCGAGGACGCGTCGTCACCGGCGCAGGCCTGCTCGGTGCCGGCCGACGGGACCATGCCGATCTCGACGAGCATCTCGATGCGGGGGTCGTTGGGGCAGAACACGATGACGTCCTCGCCCGCCATCGCGTACGTGACGGTCTTGCCGGCCAGCTCGGGGTTCGCCTCGCGGGTGGCGGCGAGGGTGTCGGCGATCCCGGCGACGAGCTCGTCGGCGCGGGCCGGCTGCCCGAGGGCGGCGCCGATCATGGTGGTCTGGTCCTGCCAGGGCGTGGACCAGGCGACCTCGGGGAACGCGACGGTCGGCGCGATCTCGGTGAGACGGTCGTAGTCCGACTGCTCGATGCCGGAGTACACCGCGATGATCACGTCGGGCTCGAGCGCCATGATCTGCTCGAAGGGCACCTCGGGGTTCGAGGTGAGCAGCGTCGGGGTGGCGTCGACGAAGTAGTCGGTGTCCCACGGGAGGATGTCGTCGACGATCCCGCTGCCGGTGAAGCGCTCGATGCCGACGGGCACCTTACCGAGGGCGAGCACCGCGTCCTGCGCGCTCCAGCCGATGGTGACGATGCGCTGCGGCTCGGTCTCGATGGTCGTCGACCCGTAGGCGTGCTCGACGGTCGCCGGGAAGGCTCCGTCCTCGGCGAGGGCGACGGCGGTCGTGCTCGTCGTCGCGCCAGCGGTGCCGGTGGCGGCGTCAGCGGCGTCGTCGGTCGACGAGCAGCCGGCCAGGAGAGCGGTCGCGGCGAGGGCCGCGACGGCGAGGGAGGCAGCGCGACGCTGCCCGGAGAAGAGCGTGGTCATGGGGTTCCTTCGAGGAGGGTGGGAGTCGGCCACCGTCCGCGGAAGCAAGGATAGGCTGGCCTAAGAAGATGCTAGACGAGGCGGGATAGAGAAATCCCGTCATCTGTCGTCGCGATCCCGCCACGGCGTCGCTGATCGCCCCCTCAGCTCTCGAGCCCGCCGCCCTGCAGCCGCGAGTACGCCGCCGGCGTCATGCCCGTGGTCCGCCGGAAGAGCGCCACGAAGGTCCCGGTGCTCGAGTACCCGACCGCCCGCGCGACCGTCGCGACGGCCCGCCCCTCGGCGAGCATCGTCAGTGCGGCCGCGACCCGTGCCAGGATCCGCCACTGCGCGAAGGTCGACCCGGTGTCGTCGAGGAACCGCCGCATGAAGGTCCGCGGGCTCATGCCGATGCTCGACGCCCACGCGTCGAGCGACCGCCCGTCCCCCGGGTCGGCGACGACCTGCTCGGCGACGCCGCGCAGCGCCAGGTCACGCGGCAGCCGCAGCTCGATGGTCGCCGCCGTGAGCGGCACCATCTGCTCGACCGCCAGCGCCTGCAGCGCGTGGCGGCTCGCGTCGGGCATCGCCGCACGTCGGTTGTGCAGCAGGAGCTCGTGCAGCAGCGGGGTGACCGGCACACCGAGGATCGAGTCCCAGCCGGGCACCTCGCGGCTCGTGTCGAGGTAGGCGGCGAACACGCTCGCGTCCGGGTGGGCCGTGACCCGGTGCACCGTGCCAGCCGGGAGCCAGATGCCGAGCGTCGGCGGCACCAGCCACACCTGGCCGCGCGCCTCGACGGTGATCGCCCGGCCGGCGCACCACAGCAGCTCGTGCTCGTGGTGCACGGCCGACACCCACTCCCGGGCCTCCGCGGCAGGGTCGACCACCAGGGTCGAGAGCATCCACGGCGGCAGCACCTGCCGGTGCTCGGGCACGAGCGCGTCGTCGGCGAAGGGATCCGCGAGCGACGAGGTACCCCAGAGGCGGGCGCTGGCGTCGCGTCCTGTTGCGTCCAGACCGGGCTCCCGAGCCGCGCGCCTCTCGTGTTCTCCCACGACCCAGACCGTACCCGGATCGCCGAAGCCGCGGCGGACCGTTCGCTGTCCACAGGTAGCGCACGAGCCCGCCCGGCCTCGGTATGGTGCATATGCCACACACGAGACACAGGAAAGCCCCGGCGCTGGCAGCGCGCGCTGCCAACATCCCGGGGCTTCTCGTTCCTACGTCGCTGACAACATGCTCACCGAAGAGCAGGGGTCGTTCAGGACTCAACCCCTTGATTTTAGGTTCCCGGAGAGGTCGATGACAAGCCCCGAGCACGGCGCCTGGGTGACTGCGCCGCGGTTCCAGAAGTACGTCACCGCAGCCGGAGGCGACCCAGGTCGGGCTCTGGCCCTCTACGACTGGAACGCTCAGCTCGCGGCGGCGTGGCTGCGCGACGTCGGGCATCTCGAGGTCGGCCTCAGGAACGCCTACGATCGTGCGCTCTTGAGCCACCCTGCCCTCGGCGGAGCAGACTGGCTCCACGCCTCACAGCACGGTGTGCTCTTCCCTCCGCGACTGGACCTTCGAGGGGTCGACGCGAACGCCGGGATGCGGGGGAAGATCAGAGGCGCTCATCGGACGTGGCGGCACCAAGCAGCGCTTCCGCCCAGGGGCAAGGTCCTCGCGGAGATGCCCTTCTCGTTCTGGACGTCCCTCACCGCCCAGGAGCACGAAGCGACGATCTGGACCCCAGTGCTCCACCGGGCCCTCCATGCCGGGACTGATCGCACCAAGGTCCACCCACGACTGGCAGAGATCCGGGAGCTTCGGAACCGAGCCGCACACATGGAGTCGATCTTCACCCGGGCTGGGGCCGTCTACCCGCAGCTCATCGGCGTGACACGTCGGCTCGACAGGACGCTGGCGTCGTTCATCAGCCAGACATCTCAGGTGCCCGATCTGCTGGCGGCCAAGCCCTGAGATGGCCCCGCCACCGGCCTGGCCCGCACGAGCTCTCGGGCCAGATCGAGGTCTGCCGACAGCGGTGCCCCCGGTGGGGTTCGAACCCACACTGTGCCGATTTTAAGTCGGCTGCCTCTGCCAGTTGGGCTACGGGGGCGTGCTGCCCGCGCGGCGTCGACCGGGAGGGCAGGTTCCGGACGATACAACACGCGGCGGCGCCTCGGGTGGAGACAGACCGGGCGGGAGCGCACCGGTCGGGCGCGTCGCCCGCAGACGACGACGGGGACGCACCGTCTCGGTGCGTCCCCGTCGGGGTGGGGCGACCTGCGTCAGCAGGTCGCCCGGTGGGCTGGCGTCAGGACTTCGACGCGGCCTCGGTGTTGTTGGTCTCGGTCGGAGCCATCGGCGTGGTCTTCGCCGCCTCGGCCGGGGCCTCCTTGGGCTTGGCCGGGGTCGACACGGCGCGGAACTCGGCGCGCGGGTCGTGGATCGAGCCGAGGGAGACGACCTCGCGGCGCAGGAAGTACGTACCGAACCAGTTGGTCGTGATGCGGATCTTGCGGCTCATGGTCGGCATGGCGGACACGTGGTACGCGCGGTGCATGACCCAGGCCGGGAAGCCCTTGAGCTTGATCGAGCCGAAGAGGATCGCGACACCCTTGTGCAGGCCGAGCGAGGCGACGGTGCCGAGGTTCTTGTGCTTGTACTCGGTGACCGGGCCAGACTTGAGCGACTGGAAGAGGTTGTCGGCCAGGACCTTCGCCTCGCGGATCGCGTGCTGGGCGTTCGGCGGGCAGAACTTGCCCGGGTTGTACAGGTCGGGGACCGCGGCGCAGTCACCGGCACCCCAGGCACCCTCGACGACGTTCCCGTCCTCGTCGGCGACCTGGAGGGTGGGCAGCACCATGAGGCGGCCCATCTTGTCGAGCGGCAGGTCCGAGGTGCCCAGGACCGGGTTGGCCTTGACGCCGGCGGTCCAGACGATGGTCTCGGAGTCGAACTCGACGCCGGTCGAGGTGACCACGTGGCCGTCGACGCAGGAGCTGAGGAAGGTCGACAGGTGGAACTCGATGCCGCGCTTCTTCATCTCGGCGAGCGCGTAGTTGGCCATCTCGAGGGTCAGCTCGGGGAGGATGCGGTCGGTGCCCTCGATCATCACGAAGCGGATGTCGTCCTGCGAGACGCCGGGGAGGTTCTTGGCGGCCGCGCGGGCCATGTCCTCGGTCTCGGCCAGGGCCTCGATGCCGGCGAACCCGCCACCGACGAAGGTGAAGGTGAGCATGCGGCGACGGAGCTCGGGGTCCCAGGTGGAGCTCGCGAGGTTGATGCGGTTGAGGATGTGGTTGCGCAGGGCGACCGCTTCCTCGACGTTCTTGAAGCCGATGCCCTGCTCCGCGAGTCCCGGGATGGGGAGGGTGCGGGCGACCGAGCCGAGGCCGACCACGAGGTGGTCGTAGGTGATCGAGTAGGCGTCGCCCTCTTCGGGCGTGATCTCGATGGTGCGCTCACCGTGGTTAATGTGCGTGACCTTGCCCTGCAGCGTGTCGACGTGCTTGAGCGCACGGCGGTGCGGGGCGACGACGTCGCGGTCCTGGATGGATCCGGCCGCGACCTCGGGGAGGAACGGCGCGTAGGTCATGTACGGGCGCGGGTCGACGACGACGATCGCGGCCTCGCGGCGACCGAGGCGCTTGCGGAGGCGACGGGCGGAGTAGAGGCCGACCGAACCACCACCGAGCACGACGATGCGCGGAACCTTGCGCGGCTTGGGCGCGCGGGCGGGTGCCGCCGAGGGAGATGAGGCAGCACTATCCGGGGTCACGTCAGTCTGAGCCATACAGCCATGATATTCCCGGGTCTATGGTCCGCGAACCCGTAGCACCGTGATCCGCGGCACAGAGGTCTTCACCCGCCACACACACGACGCCCACCAGCACGAACACGGACCACCGGTCCCCAGACCCGCACTCCCATGCTCGTGGCGCGACGGCAGACACCTCCGCGGAGGGTCTAGCCGTCGCGCCACGAGCATGGGGAGGGGCTGCGTGGGTCAGCTGTCTGGGGTCTCGGGGGCGGCGGGAGGGGTGGTTGCGGTGTCGGTCGCGGGGTCGGTCGACGCGGGGTCGGTCGACGTGGGGTCGGTCGGACCTGCGGGTCCGTCCGGGTCCGCCTCTGGCTCCGCGGCCGTCGAGGCGGCGTCGACGTCTAGCGGAGCGACGCTGCGGACCGGTGGGGCGGGTTCGGTGACCGCACCTACCTGGCTGTCCGTGCCCAGGTCGTCGAGCCTGCCGTAGCTGTCGCTGCGGACGGTCGGCACCGGGTAGGCGTTGGGGACCTCACGCCCGTCGACGTCGAAGAGCGGCGCCCAGTGCAGGACGGTCGCCTCGCCGTCGATCCAGAGGCCGTCGGGCTCGTCGACGCGGACGGCGCGCCCCTGGTTGTCGAGGACCTGGGCGTGCTCCACGTACTCGCCGTCCGCGTCGTAGACGAAGAGGTTGGTCACCCGGGAGCCGTCGACGTAGACGCCGTCGACCGGAGGCACGTCGGAGTACGCCGAGTCCTCGTACCGGACCTCGGCGGGCGCCGCCATCGCCGCGACACCGGGGAGCAGGAACACCGCCGCGACGACGCTCAGCCCGACGGCCAGCCGCCGGACCGGCCTCGGCAGCGCCCGGCGATCCCGCCCGTACTCGACGCTCAGCCACACGAGCCCGAGGAACACGATCCACTCGAGCAGACCTCCTGGGGCGACCACCGTTCCCTCGGTGCTGTTGAGCGAGAAGAGGATGCCGAACAGCACCCAGCCGCGCGCGACCCACCAGGCCGGTCGGACGGCGAGGGCGAAGGAGCTGACCGAGGGCCACACCGGGTGAGCCGTCGCGGCCTTCTTCTGCTCGCCCCACCACGCGACCATCTCTTCCCAGCGGGACGGCCCGAGGTCAGGTGTCCCGGCCTCGGGGGCCAGCGGCAGACCGGCGGCCGTGCGCAGCTCGGCGGCGTAGTCGGCCGGGTCGCCGAAGCGCGCCGCCAGGTCGAGGACCACCGTGTCCGCAGTGCCGTCGACCGGCAGCCGTACCGTGGGGACCTCGCCCGTGACCGGCCGGGCGTCGGGGTCGGCGAGCGCCTCGGCGAGGTCCGCCTCGAGGCCGTCGGTGAGGTCGTCGACCTGCTCGGAGGGCAGGTCGGACAGGTGGGTGCGGACCTGCGCGGCGTAGGCCGTCACGTGCCCGAGAAGTGCCGCGGTGGTCATGCTGCCCCCTTCATGAGGAGCGCGCTCATCGCGCCCGAGAACTCTTCCCACTCCTTGCGCTGCGTGGCGAGCATCGCCCGCCCCTGCGGGTTGATGCCGTAGTACTTGCGGTGCGGCCCCTCGTCGGAGGGGACCACGTAGCTGGAGAGCACTCCCGCCGAGTAGAGCCGGCGGAGGGTGCCGTAGACCGAGGCGTCGCCGACGTCCTCGAGCCCCGCGGCCCGCAGCCGGCGGACGACGTCGTAGCCGTACCCGTCGGCGTCGTCGAGCACCGCGAGGACCGCGGCGTCGAGCACTCCTCTGAGGAGCTGTGTGGTATCCATCGGACCTCCTGGTGCGTCGCTGCGACCCAGGGCGCCGGGGCCCCTCGTCGGCACGCACCGGACGTGCGCGGTCCGCGCCCCTGGTCGTGCACCGCACACACTACTACGCGACGCGCACTACCCGGCCGAGAGCAGTACCCCGCGGCGTGTCGTAGTACACGACGAGCCCCCGCACCGTCAGGCGCGAGGGCTCGTGGGACAGCCGGGCTCAGCCCTGGGCGACGCTCCAGGCGATGCCGTCGAGGATGTCGTGCTCGCTCGTGACCACCTCGGTGAGCTCTCCCCCGGCGGCGGCGACCTCGTCGCGCACCCGCCGGACCACCTCGGACCAGACGAGCGCCCCGGCGGCGATGACGTCGACCCGTCCCGGGTGCATGAAGCCGAGCGAGGCGCGCTCGTCGCGCGAGCGGGCCAGCAGGTCGTCGCACGCCGCGAGCGTCTGCTCGACGGTGAGCACCGAGCCGTTGATGCGGTCGCGGTCGTAACGCTCCAGCCCGAGGGCGTGAGCCGTCACCGTGGTGACCGTCCCGGCGAGGCCGACGAGGGTTCCGGCCCTGCCGAGCGGGACCACCTCGGCAGCCGAGTCGAGCGCGGCACGGACGTCGGCCCGGGCGGCCTCGACCTGCTCGGCCGTCGGCGGGTCCGGGGTCAGGTGCCGCTCGGTCATGCGGACGCACCCGACGTCCATGGAGCGCGCCGCCTCGGGTGCGTCGGTGCCGAGCACCACCTCGGTCGAGCCACCACCGAGGTCGACCACGAGGTAGGGGGCCGTGTGACCCGCACCGAGCACGCTCGTGGCCCCACGGAAGCTCAGCTCGGCCTCTTCGTCACCGGAGATCACCTCGGGCTCGACGCCGATCGCGGCGACGACACCGTCGACGAAGTCCTGGCGGTTCTCGGCGTCGCGCGACGCCGACGTCGCGACGAAGCGCACACGCTCGGCGCCGAGTTCGCGGCAGGTCTCGGCGTAGCGCCGGGTGGCCTCGAGGGTGCGCTCGAGCGCCTCGGGCGCCAGGCGCCCTGTGCGGTCGACCCCCTGGCCGAGGCGGACGACCTCCATCTCGCGGACCAGGTCCGTGAGCGTCCCGGCCTCGGTGTCGACGTCCGCGACGAGCAGGCGGATCGAGTTGGTGCCGCAGTCGATCGCGGCGACCCGCCGAGAGCCCGGTGCAGGCCCGGAGGCCGCAGGGGCGTCGGCGTCGCCTGCGGGGCCGGTGAGCGCCGAGAGGACGGGGGACGAGAGCGGTGAAGGGTGTGCAGCCGAGGTCATAGGGCCAAGCCTGCCACCTCGCGGTGACATCCGAGGACCTGCCTGGTCAGCAGGTGCAGCGGTCCTGACGCCAGGTGCCCTGGATGAGCGCGAGGGCCTCGTCGCCGAGCGGGTTGACCCCGGGGCCGGCGGCGAGGGCGTGCCCGACGAGCACGTGCAGGCACTTGACGCGCACGGGCATCCCGCCCGCAGAGATGCCGGCGATCTCCTCGACGTGCCCGAGCTCCTCGCGCTGCGCGAGGTAGTGCTCGTGCGCCTTCTGGTACGCGGCGGCGAGCTCGTCGTCCTCGAGCAGGCGCTCGGACATCTCGCGCATGACCCCGTTGGCCTCGAGGGTGCTGGCGGCGGCGACGGCGCCCGGGCTCGTGAGGTAGTACGTCGTCGGGAAGGGCGTCCCGTCGTCGAGGCGGGGCGCGGTGCGGACCACCAGCGGCCGGCCGCAGACGCAGCGGGCGGCGATGCCCACGACGCCGCGGGGGACGCGTCCGAGCTGCTCGGCGAGGACCTCGAGGTCACGCTCGGTGACGGTCTGCGGGTCAGGGACGACGGCGGGTGCCGGCTCGGTCACGGGGCGTTCCTTCGTTCGGGTGGTGGTCGTTCGCGCCGGACCATTCTCCCCCGGAATCCTGCGTGCCTCGACCTCGCGGGCCGCCGGGCCGTGCCGGGCGACGACGTGCGAGCCGTCCGGGCTGCGGGTCAGTCCGCCTGCCCGGCGACCTCGACGGAGTCCCACACGGTCGAGTACCAGGGCTGGTCCTCGACGAGCCCCGAGGTCACCGCGCCGTCCTCGACCGGCCCCTCGGTCTCCTCGGGGACGGGCTCGGCGACGGACTCGGGGTCGACGACCCGGTAGGCCTGCTCGCCCGGGAACACGAAGGTGAGTCGCTCGCGCGCCTGGGCGATGACGAACCTGTCGTCCTGCCAGCGGCTGAGCTCGTTGGTCGCCGTCGCGTTCTGCTCCTGGATCTGCGAGAGCTGGGCCCGGAGCTCCTCGTTGGCGGCGCGCTGCTTGAAGAACTGCAGCGCGGTGGGGAGCGTGAGGATGAAGCCCATGAGCGTCACGAGGATGATCACGGCGGACCGCACCGTGAAGATGCGGACCCAGCCGCGAGGTCGAGGGGCCGCGGGCTGGGTCCCGGCCGACGTCTGCCGGGAGCCCCGTGGAGAGGCGGTGGGGCCGGTGCGGGGTGCGGCGCCGCGCGGGGCCGACCTCGGTGCGGAGCCGGAGGTCCGGCCCGTCGGCCGTGGGACGGCGGGGACGTCGCCGGTGCGCGTCGACGCGGGGCGGGACCGTGGTGCGGGCCGGGCGGCTCCGGCTGGCCGGGCGGGTCGGCCTGCGGCTGACCGGGCCGGTGCGCCCGCTGCGGGCGGGGCTGGACGCTGGGCCTCCGAGGAGCGTCCCGTGGCCTTGCCGCCGTCAGGGCGGGGCGCGGGGGGACGGGAGGAGGGAGGCACGGTCCAATCCTGCCTCGTCGCGCCGCCGCGTGCAGCACGCGACTCGCCCGCCTGCACATCCCTCACACACGACGGGGGCCTGGTGGGCCGTGCGAGCCAGGGTGGGGCAGGTCCGGAGACGACGGAGCCCGGTGGCCCTCGAGGGGCCACCGGGCTTCGTCAGCAGGTCAGGGACCTACCGGTGAGCTGGTGCTCAGGCGTTCCAGCGCGGGAAGGCCGAGGCGCCGGCGTAGACAGCCGAGTCGCCGAGAGACTCCTCGATGCGGAGGAGCTGGTTGTACTTGTTGATGCGCTCGCCGCGGGCGGGGGCACCGGTCTTGATCTGACCCGAGTTGGTCGCGACCGCGAGGTCGGCGATCGTCGTGTCCTCGGTCTCGCCCGAGCGGTGCGAGATCATCGCGGTGAAGCCGGCGCGCTGCGCGAGCTGCACGGCGTCGAGGGTCTCGGTGAGGGTACCGATCTGGTTGAGCTTGACCAGGAGCGAGTTGGCCGAGCGCTGCTTGATGCCCTTGGCCAGGCGCTCCGGGTTGGTGACGAAGAGGTCGTCGCCGACGATCTGCACCTTGTCGCCCACGAGGGCGACGAGCTCTGCCCAGGAGTCCCACTCGTCCTCGGACAGCGGGTCCTCGATGGAGACGAGGGGGTAGTCGGCGACGAGCTGCGCGTAGTACGCGACCATGTCGGCCGGGCTCGTGGCCTTGCCCTCGAACTGGTAGGCGCCCTCGGAGAAGAACTCGGTCGCTGCGACGTCGAGCGCGAGGCCCACGTCGACGCCGGGCTTGAAGCCGGCCTTCTCGATCGCGACGAGGATCAGGTCGAGCGCGGCACGGTTGCTCGAGAGGTTCGGCGCGAAGCCACCCTCGTCGCCGAGACCGGTCGAGAGGCCCTCGCTCTTGAGGACGGACTTGAGGGAGTGGTAGACCTCGGCGCCGATGCGCAGGCCCTCGCGGAACGAGGTGGCACCGATCGGGGCGACCATGAACTCCTGGATGTCGACGTTGGAGTCGGCGTGCGACCCACCGTTGAGGATGTTCATCATCGGGACGGGGAGGACGTGGGCGTTCGGGCCGCCGACGTAGCGGAAGTACTCGAGGCCTGCGGACTCCGCAGCGGCCTGCGAGACGGCGAGCGAGACGCCGAGGATCGCGTTGGCGCCGAGCTTGCCCTTGTTGGGGGTGCCGTCGAGGTCGATGAGGGTGGAGTCGAGCTCGCGCTGCTCCTCGGCCTCGAGGCCGATGATCTCGGGGGCGATCTCCTCGTTCACGGCGTCGATGGCGCCCTGGACGCCCTTGCCGAGGTAACGGCCCTTGTCGCCGTCACGGCGCTCGACGGCCTCGAACGCACCCGTCGACGCACCGGAGGGCACGCCTGCGCGGGCGGACGAGCCGTCGTCGAGGACGACCTCGACCTCGACAGTGGGGTTTCCGCGGGAGTCGAGGATCTCGCGTGCGTAGACGACTTCGATGCTGGCCACAGATGCTCCTTCTAAGGACTACGGGTTTACGACCCAACACTAGTCGGATCCGAGCCGTCCTGGGGCGGGATGTTCGACCTATGGCGGACACGTTCACGGCCGGGCCACCCCCGCGTCACCGGTGCGTCACGTCGGCGGAGGTCAGCCGTCGCTGCGCTGCTCCACGTCGCGGATCTCGGTCTCGAGGCTGCGCAGCGCAGCACGCAGCGCACCCTCCGCGTCGACGCCCGCGGCCTGCGCACGCCTCACGACGGCGAGCAGCTCGGCGCCGACGTCCTCGGCGCTGGGCTCCGCCTGGCCTGCGCCGACGGGAGCACCGCCGACCGAGAGGCCGTCCTCGTGCGTCCCGCCGTCCGGAAGCCCCGCACGACGGGCCCGCGTGACCACCTTCTGGGCGCGCGAGAGCGCCCCCTGCCCGAGCGGGACGCCGTCGAGCACGGAGCCGCGGGCCTTCTCCTGCTGCTTGATCTGGTCCCAGCGCACGGTGAGGTGCTCGGCGTCGACGTACTCGTCGTCGCCGAACACGTGCGGGTGGCGCCGCTGCAGCTTCGCGACGAGGTCGGCGGCCACGTCGTCGAGCGTGAAGGGGTCCTCCGCGTCCTCCTGCGCGATCCGCGCGTGGAACACGACCTGGAAGAGCACGTCGCCGAGCTCCTCGCGGAGCCCGGGCCTGTCCCCCGTCTCGATCGCCTCCGCGAGCTCGTAGGACTCCTCGAGCAGGTACCGCACGAGCGAGCCGTGCGTCTGCTCGGCGTCCCACGGGCAGCCGCCCGGCGAGCGCAGGCGGTCCATCGACGCGACGAGGTCGTGGAGGGGGTCGGCCGACGGGACAGGGCGGGCGGCGGTGGTCATGCGTCGATTCTGCCGCAGCCCGCCCGTCGAGAGAGGCCTGGTCAGACCGAGACCTTCTCGTCGGCGCCGATCGCCGCGACGATGTCGTCGACGCGCTGCTTGGCGTCGCCGAACAGCATCGCGGTGTTCTCCTTGAAGAACAGCGGGTTCTGGACCCCCGCGTACCCGGTGGCCATGGAGCGCTTGAACACGACGACCTGCTTGGCCTTCCACACCTCGAGGACCGGCATCCCCGCGATGGGCGAGGACGGGTCGTCGAGGGCGGCCGGGTTCACGGTGTCGTTCGCGCCGATGACCAGGACGACGTCGGTCTCCGCGAGGTCGTCGTTGATCTCGTCCATCTCGAGGACGATGTCGTACGGCACCCGGGCCTCGGCCAGCAGGACGTTCATGTGCCCGGGCAGGCGCCCGGCCACCGGGTGGACCCCGAAGCGCACGTCGACCCCCTGCCCGCGCAGCCGCGAGGCGAGGTCGGCGACCGGGTACTGGGCCTTGGCGACGGCCATCCCGTACCCGGGCGTGATGACGACGGACCGGGCGGTGGTGAGCATCTGGGCCACCTCGGCCGCCGTGACCTCGGTGTGCTCGCCGTGGTCGGTGTCGTCAGCCCCTGCGGCGGGCGCGCCCTCGTCGGCCCCGAAGCCACCGAGGATCACCGAGACGAAGGACCGGTTCATGGCCTTGCACATGATGTACGACAGGATCGCGCCGGAGGACCCGACGAGCGCGCCGACGATGATGAGCAGGTTGTTGCTCAGCATGAAGCCGGCTGCCGCGGCAGCCCACCCGGAGTACGAGTTGAGCATCGACACGACGACGGGCATGTCGCCGCCGCCGATCGAGGCGACGAGGTGCCAGCCGATGGCGAGGGAGACGACGATCGTGAGGAGCAGCGGCCACACGGACGGGCTCGCGAGGAACCAGGCCAGCAGCCCGGCGCAGGCGGCGAGACCGGCGAGGTTGAGCAGGTTGCGCCCGGGGAGCGTGAGCGGCGAGGACTTGATGCGCGCCGAGAGCTTGAGGTACGCGACGATCGATCCGGTGAAGGTGATGGCCCCGATGAAGATGCCGAGGAACACCTCCACGAGGTGCAGCGCGTCGGCGTGGGTCTCGGTGAGGTAGGAGTTCACGCCGACCAGCACGGCGGCGAGTCCGACGAAGCTGTGCAGCATCGCGATCATCTCCGGCATCTGCGTCATCTCGACGCGGCGGGCCTGCCAGGTGCCGACGCCGGCTCCGATGACGAAGACCATCGCGATGAGCAGCGCGGTGACGAGCACGGGCCGTTCGCTGCTGTCGAGGCCGAGGGCCACGGTCGCGAGCAGGGCCAGCCCCATGCCGAGCATGCCGAAGACGTTGCCGTTGCGTGCCGTGCTCTGCTGGGAGAGCCCGGCGAGGCTGAGGATGAAGAGGATCGCGGCGAGGACGTACACGGCCTGCGCGAGGGAGGCGAGCGTCATGTCAGGCGTCCTTCCGGAACATGGTGATCATGCGGTTGGCCACGAGGAACCCGCCGAAGATGTTGATGCTGGCGACCGTGGCGGCGACGAAGGCGAGGGCGGTGACCCACCAGTCGTCGCTGCCGATCTGCAGGAGCGCGCCGACGAGGATGATCCCCGAGATCGCGTTCGTCTGGGCCATGAGGGGCGTGTGCAGCGAGTGGCTCACGTTCGAGATGACGTAGTAGCCGACGAACACCGCGAGCACGAAGACCGTGAAGAAGCCGACGAAGGCGGGTGGCGAGAAGGCGACGGCGAGCCCGAGGAGGACGGCACCCAGGCCGTACGTCACCAGGCGACGCTGCCCCTGGCGGCGTACGGACTCCGCTGCCTCGCGGGCGGCGACGACGGGGTCGACCACCGGGACGGCGGCGGCCGGTGCGGCCGGGGCCGCTGCCGAGACCTGGACGGGCGGCGGGGGCCACAGCACCTGGCCCCCGAGGGTGACGGTCATCCCGCGCTGCACGACGTCGTCCGTGTCCAGGACGACCTCGCCGTCCTTGCCCGGCGTGAGGAGCTTCATGAGGTTGACGATGTTGGTGCCGAGCAGCTGCGACGTGTGCCTGGGCAGCCGGCTGGCGAGGTCGGTCCAGCCGATGATCGTCACCCCGCCGTCGGTGACGACGACGGTGCCGGGGACCGTGAGCTCACAGTTGCCTCCCCCGGAGGCGGCGAGGTCGACGATCACGCTGCCGGGGCGCATGGCGTGGACCATCGCGGCGGTGAGGGTCCGCGGCGCGGAGCCCCGGACCAGCGCGGTCGTGATGACGATGTCGGCCTGGGCGCTCTCCTGCGCGTACATGACGGCGGTGAGGCGTTCTTGCTCGTCGGTCATCGCCTGGGCGTAGCCGTCTGAGGAGACCTCCTGCTGTGCCGCCTGCGCCTGGACGAACGAGGCCCCCATCGACTCGATCTGCTCCCCTGCCTCGGGGCGCACGTCGAAGGCACGCACCGTCGCTCCGAGGCTGGTCGCGGCTCCGATGGCCGCGAGACCGGCGACGCCGCCCCCGATGACGAAGACCTTGGCCGGGGCGGTCTTGCCCGCGGCGGTGACCTGCCCTGCGAACATGCCGCCGTAGGCCTCGGCGGCCTCGATCACGGCGCGGTAGCCCGCGACGTTCGACATCGTGCTCAGCACGTCGAGCGCCTGGGCTCGCGAGATGCGCGGCACCGCGTCGAGGGCGAGCGCGGTGACGCCACGCTCGGCGAAGGCGTCGACCAGCTCCGGGTGCGTGGCCGGGGCCATCATCGAGACGACGGTCGCCCCGGGGCGCAGGCGGGCGACGTCGTCGGGGCTCGGCGCGTGCACGCAGGTGAGGACGTCGCTCGACCAGACCTCGTCGTGGTCGACGACGCTCGCGCCCGCCTCGCGGTAGCTCGCGTCGGAGAAGCTCGCCTCCTCGCCGGCCCCTGACTCGACCGCGACCTCGTAGCCGAGCGCGACGAGCTGGGCGACGGTGGTCGGGGTGGCTGCGACGAGCCTCTCCCCCGGACGCGACTCGCGGGGTGCTCCGATCCTCATGGATCCTCCTGGTTGGCTCGGTGCTGGCCTGTGGTGCTCTGGTTCTACCACAGTTTGCGGTAAGCGCTTTCCGCATTCGTGGGCAGAGAGCGGCCTGGTCAGCCGCCAGCCGAGGTGGCCGGCTCCCACGCCCATGCTCCTCCCAGCACACGCGCACCGGCAGGGACCTAAGCCCTTGTCGGGCCGTCCTGGCGGGGTCGCGACCGACGCCCCGAAGACCGGACCCTGTGGATAACGCCTGAAACAACCTTTTACGTCGGTAAGGTCATCCTGTCACTTATCAACCGATCGCCAGGTCCAGGTGGTCTCGAGGTGGGAGCAGCCATGCCACGAACAGCCGACGAGGCCTACTCGTTGAGCGCGTCGTCCGAGACGCAGTCGACCCTGCGCGGCGTGATCGACCGGCTCGACGCCGTCCTCGACGCACGGGACGCCGCCGTGCGCCGCGCCATGTCGGACTACACGGCGCACGGCGTCGACGAGCGGTACCGCGACGCCGAGGACCGCTGGTTCCGTGCGTCCGGGCAGCTGCGGGAGACCATCGCCCGGTTGCGCGGAGCACTCGTGGCCGCCGACTCCACCGCGCGAGACGCTCTGGCCAGCGCCCAGGCCGCGGTCTCGGTGGTGGTCACGTGACCGGCGAGGCGTGGCGCGTCGACCCGGCCGAGGTCGACGCGATCGTCACTCGCACCGCGGGCCCCGTCGCCGACGTCGTCGAGGCACGCGCGGCGCTGCAGGCCGCCTTCGCGACGGCCTCCGCCAGTGCCGCCTCCGGCACGGTGGCCGCCGCGCTCGACGAGTTCGCGACGCACTTCGCCCCGCTGCTCGCCGGCGTCAGCACGACCCTCGCGTCCGCGCGGACCGCCGCCACGGCGGCGACCTCGACCTACGCGCGTGCCGGAGACCAGATCGCCGGTCGCGTCCGGGCCGAGAGCGACGCGGCAGGTACGGCTCGCAGCCCCTTCGACGGGCGCTTCTCGGGCAGCCGTGGGCGCGGCTCGGTGGCCATCCGATGAGGCAGGTGCAGACCGCGGACATCCCCGGCGGTGACGTCAACACCGAGGGCGTCGTGACGTCGGCGCGGGCGGTCCGCGACGCGTCGGAGCGACTGCGCAGCGCGGGCGACCAGGTCGTCGGGATCTGGGCCGGGCTGCCGCACTGCTACGACGCACCGGAGGCGCCGACCCTGTACGCCGCCATGCACCCCGTCGCCCGCGACACCGTCACCTACGCAGAGGCGGCCGGCGCCGCAGCCACCGCGCTCACGCGGTACGCCGAGGACGTCGCGTCGGTCCAGGCCCGGATGCAGGTCACCGCGCCCCTCGTCGAGGCCCTCGCTGGTCGGATCGCCGCGACACCGGTCTGGAGGTCCGACGCGTCGATCACCAGCCAGAACTCGACGCTGCAACGCCAGGTCCGCGGCGCTCAAGAGGACCTCGACAGGGCCGCCGACGTCTGCGCCGCGGCGATCCGCGGGGCTCTGATCGGAGGAGGACGCGCCGCGACGCCGTGGCTCACCGCGCCGCGTCCGATCAGCGCCGGTGCGCTGCAGCAGCACCTGACCTCGCTCGACGACCCGCGGACCAACCCGTTCTTCTTTCTCGGCAAGACACCCGCCGACGTCAACGCCCGGTGGCGTGGCCTCAGCCCTGGCGTGCAGCGCCAGCTCATCACGGACCGACCCGACCTCGTCGGCAACCGAGACGGCATCCCAGCCGCTGCCAGGGACGAGGCGAACCGGATCCGCCTCGCGACAGCACGCGAAGAGATCGAGAAGGAGATCCGAGACCTCGAGAGGCGCCTCGCCGGAGACCCCAGGTTCTCACCGCACAACCCGGACTACGCCGGCCCACAGCTCCCAGTCGGGCCGTTGCTGTGGGACGAGGCGGGGCAGATGCTGCTCCGCCGAGCGCGGGCGCGGCTTGAAGGGGTGGCCGCTTTGGAGAGAGTTGTCGAGCGTGGCTCTCGGCAACTCCTCACTTTCCGCCCCACCCCCTATGCAGTACGAGCAGCAGTTTCGATTGGGGACCTAGACCAAGCTACGCACGTAGGGATCCTCGTCGGCGGTACCGGCACCACCGTTGCTGGAAAAGCAGAGGACATCGATCGCGACGCACACGCCCTTCTGCGTACTGCGAACGCCCTCGAGGGCTCGCATCGAGGCACCACCTCTCTCATCTCCTGGTTGGACTACGACGCACCACCTGAATTGACGAACGCCCTTTCGCCGCTGCGCTCTAGGAGCGCAGGCCAAGACCTCGCCTCTTTCACCCATGGAATCTCCGCCATTGCAGCATCTCAACCCAGTGTCACGATCTTCGGACACTCGTATGGCGCCCTTGTCGTGAACGAGGCGGCCGCAAGGGCCCCAGAGTCGGTCCAGAATATCGTCGTCGGCGGCGCCCCCGGAGTTGGTCGCCAGTCAGCGGACGACGTGACCCGCTACACGTTGCTGGCTAAGGACGATCCGATCCGAGCCTTCCACGTCGTCGCGGGCGAACTGCTGCTCGGCCACGTCCCAGACGGGTGGCCTTCTGATGAAACCCACGGTCCATGGCACCGGCTATCGACCGCACCACACTCTCTTGAGGATGGCTCGACGTACCTAGGCAGCTCGGGGCATTCAGAATACTTGATCGACCAAAGCACCAGCCAAAGAAGCATCGCCGCCCTGATCGCCGGCCACGCCCCGATAAGTAGCCATTGAAGAAGAATCCTTGAGAGGCAGAACCATGCAACGCAACACGTTTCTAATAATATTGACAGTCGCACTCCTGATCATTTTCGGCATCGCGTACGGCCTTAAACCGCGACCGATGTCGAAAGAAGACGCCCTCGTACGGCACGACCACTCAGCGGTCACCACCTCCCCCATCTACACGGAGGAGATCCGGCGCCTGCAGGATCCAGGAGTTGTGGGTTGAGGAGCGCCCCTTAGCGCCGCGTCCCCACCGAAGCCGCCGCACTCACGTCGCCCTTGATCACCGCGTCGATGAGCTCGGTCGCCCAGGCGAGGATCTCGGCGCCTCGCAGCGGGCGGCCGCCGATGCGGCCGGTCGTCGGGAAGGGCACGAGCACGGAGCGGATCGCGGGCTTGAGGATGGTGCCCGGGTACAGGCGCTTGAGGCGCAGCTCAGCGGACTCGGCCAGGTCGACGGGCGCGAAGCGCACGAACTTGCCCTGCGCGGTGATGTCCGACAGGCCCGCCGCACGGGCGTAGTTGCGGAACGCCGCCACGTCGAACAGGTTGCCCACCACCTCGGGCAGCGCACCGTACCTGTCCACGAGCTCCGCACGGATGTCCGTGAGCGCCGTCTCGTCCTGCGCCGCAGCGATCTTCCGGTACGCCTCGAGGCGCAGCCGCTCGTGCCCGATGTAGTCGTGCGGCAGGTGCGCGTCGACCGGGAGCTCGATGGTGACCTCGGGGGCCTCCTCCTCCGCCTCACCACGGAACGCCGCGACCGCCTCGCCGACCATCCGCACGTACAGGTCGAAGCCCACCCCCGCGATGTGCCCCGACTGCTCACCACCCAGCAGGTTGCCCGCACCACGGATCTCCAGGTCCTTCATGGCCACCGCCATGCCCGAGCCCAGGTCCGTGTTCGCGGCGATGGTCGCCAGACGGTCGTGCGCAGTCTCCGTCAGCGGCCGCTCCGGCGGGTAGAGGAAGTACGCGTACGCACGGTCCCGCCCACGACCCACGCGCCCGCGCAGCTGGTGCAGCTGCGACAGGCCCAGCATGTCCGCGCGCTCGAGGATCAGGGTGTTCGCGTTCGAGATGTCCAGCCCCGTCTCGATGATGGTCGTGCAGACCAGCACGTCGAACTTCTTCTCCCAGAAGTCCATGATGACGCGCTCCAGCTGGTGCTCGCCCATCTTCCCGTGCGCCACCTCGATGCGCGCCTCCGGCACCAGCTCCTTGAGGCGGGCCGCGGTCCGGTCGATCGAGTCGACCTTGTTGTGCACGTAGAACAGCTGGCCCTCACGGAGCAGCTCACGGCGGATCGCCGCGGTGATCTGCTTGTCGTCGTACGCACCGACGTAGGTGAGCACCGGGTGGCGCTCCTCCGGCGGCGTCGCGAGCGTCGACATCTCACGGATCCCCGTGACAGCCATCTCGAGGGTCCTGGGGATCGGCGTCGCGCTCATGGCGAGCACGTCGACGTTGGTGCGCAGCTGCTTGAGGGTCTCCTTGTGCTCGACACCGAAGCGCTGCTCCTCGTCGACCACCACCAGCCCCAGGTCCTTGAACTTGATCGACCCGGACAGCAGGCGGTGCGTGCCGATGACCACGTCGACCGTCCCCTCCTTGAGGCCGTCGACGATCTCCTTGGCCTCCTTGTCCGTCTGGAAGCGCGAGAGGCCCTTGACCACCACGGGGAACCCGGCGTACCGCTCGGCGAAGGTGTCGTAGTGCTGCTGCACGAGCAGCGTCGTCGGCACGAGGACCGCGACCTGCTTGCCGTCCTGCACGGCCTTGAAGGCCGCCCGCACCGCGATCTCGGTCTTGCCGTAGCCGACGTCGCCGCAGACCAGACGGTCCATGGGGATCGTCTTCTCCATGTCCTGCTTGACCTCGTCGATGGTCGCCAGCTGGTCGGGCGTCTCCGTGTACGCGAAGGCGTCCTCGAGCTCGCGCTGCCACGGGGTGTCCGGCCCGAAGGCGTGCCCCTTCGTGGCCATGCGCGCCGAGTACAGGCGGATGAGCTCCGAGGCGATCTCCTTGATGGCCTTCTTGGCGCGGCCCTTGGTCTTGGCCCAGTCCGAGCCACCCATCTTGTTGAGGGCGGGCGACTCGCCACCGGTGTACTTGGTCACCTGGTCGAGCTGGTCGGTGGGCACGAACAGCCGGTCGCCCGGCTGTCCGCGCCGCGAGGAGGCGTACTCGACCACGAGGTACTCGCGGGTCGCGGCGGCCGCGCCACCGCCGAGGGTGCGCTGCACCAGCTCGACGAAGCGTCCGACACCGTGCTGCTCGTGGACCACGAAGTCCCCGGCGCGCAGCTGCAGCGGGTCGACGACGTTGCGCCGCTTGGACGGCATCTTGCGCATGTCACGGGTCGACGACCCGGCGCGGCCGGTCATGTCCGACTCGGAGAACACCGCGATCTTGAGGTCGGGCGCGACGAACCCCGGGCCGAGCGGCGCGGGGGTCACGAGGACGACGCCGCCCTCGGGGTCGCCGGTGATCTCGCCGACGAGGCGCGCCGGCGCGTCGGCGCCGCTGAGCTGCTCGACCATGCGCTTGGCGGGACCGTGACCCTCGGTGGTCATGATGAGGCGCCACCCGGCGTGCTGCAGGCCGCGCACGTCGTCGAGGGCCCGCGCCACGTCACCGTGGTACGCCTCGACCTCACGCGCGCCGATGCGCAGCGTGTCGGCGTCAGGGTCCTGGACGGGCACCTCGTCGTCGGTGTCGTCCTCGGGGTTGTCGAGCCCGAAGGGGCTGAGGGTCCACCAGCCGAGGCCGCGACGGGCCGAGAGGTCGCGGGCGTCCTCGATGGTGTCGAAGGACGCCGCGCTCAGGTCGATGGGCGTCGAGCCGCCAGCCGCAGCCGACGTCCACGCGGCGGCGAGGAACTCCTGGGTGGTGGCCACGAGGTCGTGCGCGCGGCGGCGCACACGCTCGGGGTCGCTCAGCACGACGAGCGCGTCGTCCGGCACGAGGTCGAGGACGGGGACCATACGGTCGACGAGGACCGGCGCGAGGGACTCCATGCCCTCGACGGCGATGCCCGCACCCATCTTGTCGAGCATCTCGGCTGCGCCCGGCAGCTGTTCCACGAGAGCGGAGGCACGGTCGCGGACGTCGTCGGTGAGGAGCATCTCGCGGCACGGCGGTGCCCACACGCCGTGGTCGGCGATCTCGAGCGAGCGCTGGTCGGCGACCGCGAACCAGCGGATCTCCTCGACCTCCTCACCCCAGAACTCCACGCGTAGCGGGTGGTCCTCGGTCGGCGGGAACACGTCGAGGATGCCACCGCGGACGGCGAACTCGCCGCGACGCTCGACCATGTCGACGCGCGCGTAGGCAGCTGCGGAGAGGCGGTCGGCGACGTCGGCCAGGTCGGCGCGGTCGCGCGTCTCGAGGCGCACCGGCTCGAGGTCGCCGAGGCCGTCGACGACGGGCTGCAGCAGGGCGCGCACGGGCATGACGAGCACCCGCACGGGACCGGTCATGCCGAGGTCGGCCGAGGGGTGGGCGAGCCGGCGGAACACGGCGATGCGCTTGGCCACGGTGTCCGAGCGCGGCGACAGCCGCTCGTGCGGCAGCGTCTCCCACGCGGGCAGCACGGCGACGTCGTCGTAGGGCAGGTAGCAGCGCAGCGCGGAGGCGAGCTCGTCGGCCTCACGCCCGGTCGCGGTGACGACGACGAGCGGGCGCGAGCCCTCCACACCGGTCTCGGGCACGAGCCCGTCGCTCGCCCGGGCCCCCGCCATGGCGGCGAGCAGCGGCGGACGCACACCGGCCGGGCCGATGACGTCGAGCGCGCCGCGGGCACGCACACGGTCGACCGTGGCGCGCGCGCCCGAGTCCTCGAGGAGAGCGGAGATGATGCCCGTGAGATTCATGTGTCCTTCACCAGTGACCAGGAGCCGTGCGACAGAGCCCGCGGCGCCGACGACAGTGCCGCAGACGCTCGCGCGCACCCGGAGTGAGCCGGGCGCGGCAACGCGAACAGGCCCGAGTCACGAATGACCCGGGCTACGTGCTTCTAGCGTACGACGCACCGCTGACAACGCGAGGCCAGCGCAGGACGTGGACGAGGAGACCTGGACCGCGCAGTCACCGCAGCCGAGCGAACCCGCGCCCGTGCTGCTCCGCGAGCGCGACGGCCACCCCGTCCTGCGCGACGACGAACCGCCCGCCGACGTCTGTCCCGGGCGGGAGCGTCTCGGCGACCTGGGGCAGCACCCCGACCCCCTCGTTGCTCAGCCACACCGCGCCCAGCTCGCGCACCCGGGTGGCGAACCTCTCGCGCACCGCGAGGTCGACGTAGGTCAGCACGGCGGAGTGCTGCACCACGAGCGTCGCGCCGGCAGGGGCCTGGGCGACGAGGCCTGGCAGCGCGTCGAGCAGGTCTCCGGCGACGAGCAGCGGCGGCTCGGCGGCGACCACCGAGACGGCTGCGGCGAGGCGTGCTCGGCGGTCGTCGTGCTCGGGCCAGACGAGCGCGTCGAGCCACGCGGCGTCGTCGGGGTCGGTGATGTCGAGCGGGTGGAGGTCGATGCCCGCCCGCCACACGACGTCGGGCAGGCGTCGCGGGACGCGTGCGAGGTCGTCGACGCGGCACGTGAGCTCGACGGCGCTCGGGCCGTCCACAGGGTCGACCCGCACCTCGTCCGCACCGTCGACGTAGCGGTAGGAGTAGCGGTCCGGGTAGAGGCAGAGCCCTGCGGAGGCCCCGACCTCGAGGAGCGCGACCGGTCCGTCGACGCCCGCCAGGACGGGCAGGAGGGTCGCGCAGCGGCCGGCCTCGTTGGTCTGGGTGGTGCGGGTCAGCGCCTCGCTCGCCACGAGGTCCCAGTGCGCCACGAACCAGTCGCGGACCTGCGACCACGCCTCGACAGGCACCCCGAGCAGCCGGGCACACCCGAAGACGAGGTTCGGCTGGCGACGCGACCGCGGCAGGGTGTCCACGAGCCCGAGCACCTCGGCGTCCTCGCTGAGCCCGACGGCCCAGTCCTCGTACACCGGGGACGTCCCGCGCGCGGAGACCTCTCCGAAGGTCCGGTAGACCTCGGCCGTCCCCATCAGCGCCCGTCGCCCGGGACGGGGATCGGTGCAGGTCCCGGTCGCGGCGTCCGCTCGGGGATGGGCGGGGCGGGCAGCTCCGCCTCCGGCGGCAGCGGCTGCGGGTCGGCGGGCACCGGGTCGAGCGGGGCTGGCTCGGTGGTCGGGCTGGGTGCAGGGGCCTGCGCGGCCAGCCACTCCTCGTGGGAGTCGGCCGCGAGCCCCGCCGCGTGCTGGAGGTTGGCGGTCGACGCACGGGCGCGGGTGGCGGCGCCCACGACGGCGTCGCGGCGGGTGCGGTCGACCTCGGCGTCGCGGGTAGTCCTCGCCGTGGTCAGCGCGCCGACGAGCGCGTCGCGCGTCGACTCGTCCACGACCTCCCCCTCGGTGACCGCGAGGACGTCTTCGGCGGTGGTGACCGCGGTCGTGAGGGTGGCGAGCGCCGTGTCGAGGTCGGCGAGCGCCTCCTCGAGACCGTCGTCCGCGGTGTCGTCTGTCGCGTCGTCGGTCGGCTCCGCGGTGGTGGTCGTGGCGGTCGCGCTGGGCTCGACGTCCGGATCGGTGCCGCGCTGCCCGGAGAGCAGCACCACCATGACGACGGCCCCCACCACGAGCAGCACCGAGAGGAGGGCGACGATGACCTGCGTCTGACGGCGTCGCGCGTCCGCGGTGTGCTCACCGTCGTCGGGCAGGTGGTCGATCGGATCGCGCTCCTGCGACATCGCCTGCCTTCCGTCGGTGGCACCGGGTGAAGGCCGAACCTACCGTGCGAGGGCTCGGTGAGGCCAGAGTCCCGGTCCTGCTCACCGCACCGGGGTCTCGCCGGCTCCCTGGGTCACCGCGTCGTCGAGCGCTGCCCGGACGTGCGCCAGCCCCGCCTCCGGGTACCGCCCCCCGAGGTCCTCGAGCATGTACCGGCACGCCCACGCGGTGGCTTCCGGCGGCAGGGCGTCGAGCCCCGCTGCCTCGGTCCACCCTCCGAGGAAGGCGTCCCAGACCGGGTGCCCGAGGAGCGGTACGAGGTGCGGGTCGAGGGTGAGCACGCTGGCCGTCCGTGCCAGGTCGAAGGTCGCAGGACCTGCGGCGGCGTTCGTCCAGTCGACGACGGCCGTCACCTGGTCGTCGTCGTCGAGCAGGATGTTGAGCGGGTGCAGGTCGAGGTGCAAGAGCATGCGCTCCGCGGCCGGGCCGGCGTCGCGCACTGTCGGGAAGCCTGCGGGTGCGGGCACCTGCCCGAGGGCCACCTGCACCCGGCCGCACGCGACGCCGCGGCGTCGGGCCCGCTCGGGCGACATCCCCTCGAGGGCGCCGGCGTCCGTCCCGGCAGCGCGACGGAGCAGCACGACCGCACCGTCGCCCGCCGGGTCGTCGTACCGGTCGAGCGTCGCGGGGACCGGCACCACGTGCCCGGCGGCCTTCGACGCGACCTGCTCGTGATCGAGCACCCCGGGGTACCCGACGCGCAGGACCACGTCGTCGACCGCGAGCACCTGGCCGGTGGCTCCCCCGAGCCTCTCGAGGCGTGCCGGGTCGACCCCGAAGGCTGCCGCCGCGGCACGCACCAGCCGTACGACTTGCTGCTCGTCCATCGACTTCCCCTCGTCTCGTCAGCCCCGCACGGTGCTGCTACTCCGTCGGCAGCTCGGGAGCGATCTCGCGCAGCGCCTCGAAGGTCGGGACGAGTGCGTCGTAGAGCCCGGCGAACACCGGGCGCAGCCGTGCGTACACCGCCGCCGACGCGGGGTCGGGCTCGACGGTCTCGACGACGGTGGAGGACGCCCCGGCCTGCTCGATGGAGTCCACCAGCCCGAGGGCCGCCATGCCGAGGATCGCGGCGCCGAAGCTCGAGCCCTCCTGGCCCTCGGTGAGGTCGATCGGGGAGTCGAGGGTGTCGGCGAGCACCTGGCGCCACAGCGGGCTGCGGACCACTCCCCCGGTCGCCCGGATCGTGGTGATCTCGAGCCCCGCGTCGCGCATGGAGTCGAGGACGAGGGACAGCTGCTGGCAGACGCCCTCGATGGTGGCGCGGACCATGTGCTCGCGGCTGTGCGTGCGGTTGAGCCCGACGTACACGCCCTGTGGGAGCGAGGACCACCGCGGGGCGCGCTCGCTGAGCAGGTAGGGCAGCATGAGCAGCCCGCCGGAGCCCACGGGAGCCGTCGCGGCGAGGGCCAGCAGTGCTTCCTCGCCGTCCTCGCCGAGGTCGGGCGCCAGGGCGTCGAGGGCCCAGCGCATGACGATGCCGCCGTTGTTGATCGCACCGCCCACCACCCACAGGCCCGGGGCGAGGGCGTAGCAGAACACCCTCCCCGACGGGTCGACCACGGGCTTGTCGACGACGACGCGCAGCGCACCGGAGGTGCCGAGGGAGCAGGCGACCATCCCGGGGCGCACCGCACCGACACCGAGGTTGGCGAGCGGGCCGTCGCCGGCGCCGACCACCAGAGCGGTGCCTGCGGTCAGGCCCATCCCGTGGGCCTCGTCGTCCAGCAGGGGGAGCACGTGGGTGGTCGGGACCACCGTGGGCAGCTGCGCGGCGGTGATGCCGGCCAGTGTCAGAGCCTCGTCGTCCCAGCGCTCCTGGTGGATGTCGAGCAGCCCGGAGCAGGACGCGATCGACAGGTCCATGACCAGCTCGCCGCTCAGGCGCAGCAGGACGTACTCCTTGATCCCGCACCAGCGGTCGACGGCGGCGTGCGTCGCGGGCTCCTCCTCGCGGAACCACACGAGGCGCACGAGCGGCGACATGGGGTGGACGGGGGTCCCCGTCCGGCGGTGCAGCTCGAGCCCCTCAGGGGTCGCGCGCAGGCGCTCGGCCTGCGCGTCGGCCCGGGTGTCGGCCCAGGTGGTCGACGGGGTGATCGGCTGCTGCTCGGCGTCGAGCCCGATGAGCGAGTGCATGGCCGAGCTAAAGGCCAGGCCGACGACCTCGCGGCCGTCGGTCTCGCGCAGCTCGGCGACGACGTCGCGCACCGTCTGGCGGACGGCCTCGAGGATCACCTCGGGGTCCTGCTCGGCGTAGCCGGGGTGCGGGCTGTCGAGAGGGTAGGTGACGGTCGCGTGGGCGAGCGCCAGCCCGGTGGCGTCGTAGGCGACGGCCTTGGTCCCCGTGGTGCCGATGTCGACACCGACGACCACCTGGTCGTGAGACGTGGCCGGCTGGGCGGGGTCCTGGCTGCTGGTCGGCGTCATGTCGTCGCGGCTCACACGACCGAGAATACTGCGGCAGCGAGCGCGAAGGCGATGACGGACTGGATCGACTGCTGCACCGTCCACGTCTTGAGGGTGGTCTTGACGTCCATCCCCATGAGGCGTCCGACGAGCCAGAAACCGGAGTCGTTGACGTGGCTGGCGAAGGTCGAGCCCGCGGCCGTGGCGATGGTGATCGCCGCGATCTGCATCCCGCTGAAGTCCCCCGCGACGACCGCCGGTGCCATGAGCCCGGCGGTGGTCACCAGGGCGACGGTCGCCGAGCCCTGGGCGACGCGCAGCACCACGGCGACGAGGTACGCGGCCACGATGACGGGCAGGCCGATCGAGGCCAGCGAGTCGGAGAGCGCGTCGCCGATCCCGGAGGCACGCAGCACGGCACCGAACATGCCACCGGCACCGGTGATGAGGATGACCGAGCAGACGGGGCCGAGGGACGAGTCGAGGACCCGCTCGACGGCCGAGCCGCTCTCGCCACGGCGGGTGCCGAGCACGAAGGTCGCGACGAGCACCGAGATGAGCAGGGCGACCGGGGCGGAACCGATGATCACGAGGACCTGGACCCAGGTGGCCTCGGCGTCGACCGCACCGACGGAGGCGAGGGAGCTCAGGCCGGTGTTCATGAAGATGAGGACGAGCGGCAGCAGGAGCACGGCGATGACGGTGCTCGGCTTCGGCGGGACGGTGACGTCGTCGCCGTCCGTGACGTCGGCTCCGAAGAAGTCGGGCACGGGCAGGTTGTACTTCCTGCCGACGTAGCCACCCCACAGGTAACCGGAGACGTACCAGACGGGAGCCACGAGGAGGAGCCCGAGGAGCAGGACGAGCCCGAGGTTCGCGCCGTAGAGCTCGCTCGCGCTGACCGGTCCGGGGTGCGGCGGGACGAACACGTGCATCACGGAGAAGGCCGCGGCGGCAGGGATGCCGTACGCGAGGACGTTGCCGCCGAGGCGGCGGGCGACCGCGAAGATCACCGGGAGCATGACGATGAGCCCGGCGTCGAAGAACATCGGGAAGCCCATCGCGAGCGACGCGAGGCCCAGCGCCAGCACGGCGCGCTTCTCGCCGAACACCCGGACGAGGCCGTCGGCGAGCGACTTGGCCCCGCCGCTGTGCTCGACGAGCTTGCCGAGCATCGCCCCGAGGCCGATGAGCAGGGCGACGTTCGCGAGGGTCTTGCCGAAGCCGTCCTCGGTGAGCACCGTGAGGAGGTCCTCGAGCGGGAGGCCCGTCGCGAACGCTGTGAGGAGCGACACCACCACGAGGGTGAGGAAGGCGTGGACCTTGAACCGGATGATGAGGACCAGCACCACGAGGATGGCCGCAGCGGCGATGAGCAGGAGCGGGGTGGTCCCCAGGGGTTGTGTCCAGTCGTCCATCGAGCGGTCTCCGTTGATCGTGACGGGTGCCCTGAGGGCGCGGAACGACGACCCTCGCACAGCACCGAGGGGCCAGCAACCCGGTGGACGCCCTGACCAGGGGCACGCACCACCGTCGGAGAGCCCGGCGCCGGACCGCGCGCTGGTGGCTCAGAGCGGCTGGCTCAGAGCGCGACGCCCACCAGCACCGGCTCGGGGACGAGCTCGATGCCGAAGGCCGCGTCGACCCCCGCGCGCACCTCGCGTGCCAGGCGGACCACGTCGTCCGCGGTCGCGTGACCGCGGTTGGTCAGCGCCAGCGTGTGCTTGGTCGAGACCGTCGCCGCGCTGTCGGGACCGTTGACCCCGAAGCCCTTGCCGAAGCCGGCCTGCTCGATGAGCCACGCGGCCGAGACCTTGACCACGCTCGGGTCGACGGTGCCCAGCGCGGGCCCCGTCGTGGTCGTCGGGGTGGCGGTGCGGACCGGGAAGACCGGGATGCCCTCGGGGAGGTCGGCGACGAGGTCGGCCGGGATGATCGGGTTGGTGAAGAAGGACCCGGCGCTCCAGCGGTCGTGGTCGGGGGCGCCGTCCCCGGAGTCGAGGAGCATGCCCTTGCTGCCGCGCAGCGCCAGGACGGCCTCGCGCACCTCGGAGGTGTCGGCGCGCGCGCCCTCGTCGACGCCGAGGCGGCGTGCGAGCTCGGGGTAGACGACCGGGGCGGAGAGCGAGCCCAGGCGCAGCTGGAAGCTCACGTCGAGCACCACGTACCGCGGGCTCGGGTACCAGGGGGCGCGGGGGTCGACGTCGCCCGGCTCACCGCCGCGCGAGTGCGGCATCTGGGTCGAGCGCTTGAGCATCGACGTGCGGTACCCGAAGTCGAGGTCGACCAGCGAGAGGGTGCGCACGCGGCTCTGCCCCCGGTCCCAGACGCGGACGTTGGCGACCGACCCCGAGAGCTCCTGGCCGTAGGCCCCGATGTTCTGGACCGGGGCCGCGCCGACCGTGCCGGGGATCCCGGAGAGCGACTCGATGCCCACCCACTCGCGCTCGACGGCCTCGGCGACCAGGGCGTCCATGCTGTGCCCGGCGGGCGCCGTGAGGTTCGCGCCGCCGCAGGAGTCCGCGCTCTCGACCCGCAGGCCGGAGCGCTGGTCCTGGATGACCACACCCGCGAAGCCCTCGTCGGCGACGAGCAGGTTGGAGCCCCCGCCGAGGATCAGCACGGGCTCACCGGCGTCGTCGGCCGCGCGGACCGCGTCGATGAGCTCGGCCTCGGTGCTGGTGCGCACCAGGGTGTCCATGTCCCCGCCGACGCGCAGCGTCGTGAGGTCGGCGAAGGTGGGCTCGGCGAGCGTTCTCAGGTCCTCGGTCACCGGCCCAGTCTAGGACTCGGCGACGCGCCACGGCTGGCCGTGGCTGTGAGGATCTGGCGCAGGACGGGCGTGCACGTGACCCGGGCCGTGCGTCAGCCCCGGGCGCGCTCCTGCTCCTGCTCGAGGGCGAGCTCGTGCGCGTGCTCGGCCTCTTCGGCCTCCTCGACGAACACCTCGACGGTGAGCGCGTCCGAGACCATGTTCTCGGCGAGCGCCATCTCCATGCCGAGGGTCGCGCTCTCCGTACGTCGCTCGTCGTCGGTGGTCGCGTCGCCCGAGCCGGTGGCGGCGCCTGTGTGGTCCTCCGGGACCAGGCGCTCGACGTGCTTGGACAGCAGGACCGACAGCACCACGAACACGACGATGCCAGTGAGCGCCTGGCGCGCACCGATGGACTCGGCGGCGAAGCCGACGATGGGCGGAGCGACGAGGGAGGACATCGAGGCGAAGGCGGAGACGACCGAGACGCGGGCGGCGGCCTTCATCGGGTCGTCGGAGGCCGCGGCGATGCCGACGGGCACGGCGAGCGCCGCACCGAAGCCCCAGAGGACGACACCCACGGCGGAGACGGTGAGCGTCGGGCCGAAGCCGAAGAGCAGCAGGCCGACCATCGACACGATGCCGGAGCACCGCAGCACGAGCACGCGGCCGTAGCGGTCGATGAGGCGGGTGCCGAAGATGCGGACGACGGTCATCGCCGTGACGAAGGCACCGAAGATCAGGGCGCCGGTGCTCTCGGAGGCCGAGAACCCGTCGACCACGCTGATGGCCAGCCAGTTGTTGGCCGACCCCTCGGACAGCGAGGCGGCGAGGATGACGACGCCGATGAACAGGGTGCGCGGCTCGCGCCAGGCGCTCAGCGCGGAGCCGAGGCTCGCGCGGCGGGCCCGCACGACGGCACGCGTGCCGGTGGTGCCGGGCGCGGCCTGGATCACGCCTGCGCGGATCTCGGCCTTCTGCACACGGCGGACGCGGGCCGACGACGCGCGCTCCCACCGGACGGCGCCGTCGAGGTTGGTGTCGTGGACGATGTGCCGCACGGAGAGCAGGCGCCAGACGAGCGTGAGCGTGGTCATCACGAGGAACTGGACGACGACGGGGACGTCGAGGCTCGAGCAGGCCGCGCCGATGAGGGAGCCGAGGACGGCACCGATCGAGAACGCCGCGTGGAACTGCGGGACGATCGCGCGCCCCATGCGGCGCTCCACGCCTGCGGTCTCGACGTTCTGCACCACGTTGAGCAGCGCGATGCTCATGCCGTTGAGGAAGATGCCGACGACGAGGATCCACGTGTGGCCCATCGCTGGGCCGATGCCCTCGAGGGCGAGGGCGAGGAAGCTCGACGACGCGGCGAACACGTAGACCGGTGTGCCGCCGAAGCGCAGGACGATCGAGCCGGCGAAGGTCACCATCACCAGCGAGCCGACGGCTCCGGCGAGCATGACGCCGCCGAGGTCGGTGGTGCTGAGGCCGAGCATCTCCCGGATGGTCGGCAGGCGTGCCAACCAGCTCGAGGTGTTGACCCCGAGGATGAGGAAGAGCCCGAGGAGGGCGAGGCGCGCGTTGTGCAGGGCGCGGTCGGGTGAGGTCGTGGCCTTGATGGTGCTGTTCCTTCGCAGTCGAATCGATTCGAAAGCCTGCCACGACGCTGATCGAATCGTTCCGAGGCTTGCTGATAATTGTCAGGTACGCTGGCGGCGTCCGTCAATCAGATGTGCCCAGGGGAAACGAGGATCACATGTCGGCTCACCGCCCGACGCTCGCGAGCGTCGCCGAGGTGGCCGGTGTCTCGATCTCGACGGCCTCCCTCGCCTTCGCCTCCTCCGGGCCGATCGCCGAGAAGACCCGCGCGAAGGTGCTCGCCGCCGCCGAGGAGCTCGGCTACCGCGGCCCCAACCCCCTCGGGCGCCAGCTGCGCTCCGGGCGCTCCGGGATCGTGGGCGTGGTCATCGGCGACAAGCTCCGCAGGTCCTTCCGCGACCCGGTCTCCGTGCAGGTGCTCGACGGCCTCGCGAGCACCCTGGGTTCCATGGGGCTCGGGGTGCTGCTCATCCCCGGTGCGAGCGACGAGGACGGGCTGCAGACGGTCGACCCGCTCATCGAGACCGCCGCGATGGACGTCGCGATCCTCATCTGGGGCGTGCACGCGAACGACACGAGCGTCGAGGCGCTCCAGCGTCGCGGTGTCCCCGTGGTCGTCGGCGAGGGCCGTCCGATCGAGGGAGCCCCGCTCGTCGGCATCGACGACCGCGGTGGCTCGGCAGAACTCGCCCGCTACCTCACAGGACTCGGGCACGAGCGCATCGCGCTCATCACCCTCCCCTTCTCTGCCGACCGTCGCGCAGGACAGGCGGTCGACCTCGACGACATCGAGTGGACGCCCACCCGCAACCGGCTGGCCGGCCTGCGCGACGCGGGCGTCGAGCCCGTGGTCGTGTGGGAGACCGAGGCGTCGCTCGTCGAGCACGGGCACGCCGCGGCCATGGAGCTCCTCTCCCCCGACCGCTGGCCCGACCCGGCGCTGCGCCCGACGGCGATCGTCGCCCAGTCCGACCTGCTCGCCGCCGGCGCGATGATCGGTGCGCGCGAGCTCGGCCTGCGCGTCCCCGAGGACGTGTCGATCGCCGGCTTCGACGGCCTCGACCTGCCCTGGCTCGGGTCCGACGTCCTCACCACGGTCACCCAGCCGCTCGCCGCCAAGGGCGCAGCGCTCGGTCACGCCGTCGAGGGCATCCTCGCGGGCGAGGACCCGGTGACGACGATCCTCGAGGTCGAGCTCACCGTCGGCACGACGACAGGCCCCCCGGCGCAGCCCTGAGCCACCCGCTGCTGCCCCCGTGCTCCCGGGCCGCCGAGGTCGCAACCCCTGCACCGAGGTCGCACGGCGAACGCCGAGGTCGCCTGGACACGCCAGATCGAGTGCCGAGACCGGGTCTCGCGGCGTGTCCGTGCGACCTCGAGGGCAGAGGTGCGACCTCGACGGTGAGGGTGCACCGGGTGCTGGCTGGGTCAGCAGGACCTCGGTACGCCGTGGCTCAGAGGGCGACGACGGCCTGGGACTTGCCGAGGACGCGGGCGCCCTCGAAGGTGACCGTGAGGTCGACGCGGACGGTGCGGGCCTCGAGGTCGATGGCACCGACGGCGGCGGACACCTCGACGACGGCCTCGCCCGGGTTGGGCACGGCGACGGGCCGGGTGAAGCGCGTCTGGTAGTCGACGACGCGGCCGGGGTCGCCCGCCCAGTCCTCGACGAGGGCGACGGCTGCTCCCATGGTGAACATGCCGTGCGCGATGACACCGGGGAGACCGACGCCCTGGGCGAAGGTGTCGTTCCAGTGGATCGGGTTGAAGTCGCCGCTGGCGCCGGCGTAGCGCACCAGGCGTGCCCGGTCGACGACGACGGTGCGGGTGCCGACGACGGAGCCGACGGTGAGCGTCGTGATGTCGGGCAGGGGGCTGAGCGTGGTCACAGACCCTCACCTCGGACGGCGAGCGTCGAGGTGACGCTCGAGACGAGCTCGGCACCCTCGGTGCTGGGCTGCGCGGGGCTGGCGGCGTCCGCGTCGGCGGGGAGCGCGTAGATGTCGCAGCGTGTGGTCACCATGGCGAGGCCGGCGCGCTCGGTGATGGACACGACGTGCAGGACGGTGACGAGCTCGTCACCCGCGACGATCGGCCGGTGGTGCACGAACCTCTCGTCGGCGTGGACCACGCGGGAGAAGTCGACGCCCGCCTCGGGGTCCTCGATGTACTGCGCCTCGGCGCGCTGTGCCACGAGGACCGCGAAGGTCGGCGGTGCGGTGATGTCCGGATACCCCAAACCCCGCGCTGTGACCACATCGTGGTGCGCGGGGTGGGACGAACCTACTGCTGCAGCGAACTCACGGATCTTCTCTCGGCCAACCGAGTACGGGGCATTGGCCGGATACTCGCGCCCGACGTAGTCGAGGTTGACCGAGGAGGACGTCATCGCTGTGCTCTGACCGAGAGGGTCAGCGGGTCTCGCGGTGCGCGTTGTGCTTGCCGCAGCGCGGGCAGAACTTCGCGAGCTCGAGACGGTCGGGGTTGTTCCGACGGTTCTTCTTCGTGATGTAGTTCCGCTCCTTGCACTCGACACAAGCGAGCGTGATCTTGGGGCGAACGTCTGAACTCTTGCTAGCCACGGTCGTGCCACCTCTCGCGCCGCCGGGGGCGCTACGAACTTCGGATGACGCACACCGCCGGCCGGCGCGCGCGTGTTGCCAGTGCTGGTAGCGGGGGCGGGGCTCGAACCCGCGACCTCACGATTATGAGCCGTGCGCTCTGACCAACTGAGCTACCCCGCCGCATCGATGTCAACGCCTGACGCGGGACTCATAGTCCCACGCTCGGCGATGTCACACCAACAGAGCCCCCGATGGGAATCGGACCCATGACCTCAGTCTTACCAAGACTGCGCTCTACCACTGAGCTACGGGGGCAGCGCGGAAAACGATACATGCTCAGGGGCTGGTAGTCGAAATCGGCTCCATGTGGTTCCGATCACGGCCCTGACTCTCCGCGAACGACAACGATACAGCAGGCTGGAGGTGCTTCTGCACCACCCGCCCGGAGGAGCCTCGAGGGCGCCCAGATCGGCCTGTCAGGCCGATCCTGGGCCCTCATCGCCCCTGGAGAACACTGAAGGCGCCACCCGGATCGGGTGGCGCCTTCTGCTGTGGCAACTGAGGGATTCGAACCCACGTAGTCTGTGACGGCTGATTTACAGTCAGCTCCCTTTGGCCGCTCGGGCAAGTTGCCTAGCTGGCTACCCACCGCGTCGGACAGCACCCGGACGAGCCGGAGCGCCGCTACCTACGCTGCAGGAGCACCCCAACAATACAAGAGGGTCCGCCTGAGGGGAAATCCGCTGGTCCACGGCCTGCGGAGAGCCTCTGAGGCCCCCGTCTCGGGCCTCTGCGCACCGCCGGGCCGCGGCGGCGTACCGTGACGACGTGACGTCCTCCCCCACCTCGGCCCCGACCACCAGCGCCACAGGCTCTACCCGCTGGGGCCTGACGCTCGGCATCGCGAGCTATGCCATGTGGGGGACGCTCCCCCTGTACTTCCCGCTGCTGCAGCCCGCAGGCGCGCTCGAGATCATCGCGCACCGCATCGTGTGGAGCCTGCTGTTCTGCCTCGTCCTGCTCCTCGCGACGCGGCAGATGCGCGGCTACGTCGAGGTGCTGCGCTCCGGGCGCATGCTCGCCGTCCTCGCGGCGGCCGCGGTGCTCGTCGCCGCCAACTGGACCATCTACGTGTTCGCGGTGACCTCCGACCACGTGGTCGACGCGGCCCTCGGGTACTTCATCAACCCCCTCGTGACCGTCCTGCTGGCCGTCCTGGTGCTCAAGGAGCGGCTGCGCCCGGCGCAGTGGGTGGCCCTCGGCTTCGGGGCCGCCGCCGTCGTGGTCATCACCGTGGGGCTGGGCACCGTGCCGTGGGTCGCGCTCGGTGTCGCCTTCTCCTTCGGGTTCTACGGGCTCCTCAAGAACCGTGCCGGGCGCACCGTCCCCGCGATCCCCGGCCTGGCCGTCGAGACGACGGTCCTCGCGCCCGTCGCCGCCCTGTACCTCGTGTGGCTCGCCACGCAGGGCACGAGCACCTTCCTGCAGCACGGCAGCGGGCACGCGCTGCTGCTCGTGTCGTCGGGCGTCGTCACCGCGCTCCCCCTGCTGTGCTTCGGTGCCGCAGCACGGCTGCTGCCGCTGAGCGTCGTCGGGATGCTGCAGTACATCGCGCCGATCATGCAGCTCGCGCTCGGGGTGCTCGTGTTCCACGAGGCGATGCCGCTGGTCCGCTGGGTCGGGTTCTCCCTCGTGTGGTGCGCGCTCGTGGTCCTGACGGTCGACGCGCTGCGGGCCATGCGCGTGTCACGGCTGGCCCGCGCCGCGGCCTGAGGGCCGACCGCAGACGTCGTGCGCAGACGCTGTCCACACCCCTCCACGGGGTGCGCGCGCATCAGATACCGTTGCGTGAACCCCTACCCCGTCTCACGAGGAGTCTCACCGTGGCCGATTCATCGATGGACATCGTCAGCAAGGTCGACCGCCAGGAGGCCGACAACGCCCTCAACCAGGCGGCCAAGGAGGTCGCGCAGCGCTACGACTTCAAGAACATCGGCGCCTCGATCGCCTGGAGCGGCGACACCATCGTGATGATCGCGAACTCCGAGGAGCGCGTCCTCGCGATCCTCGACGTCTTCCAGACCAAGCTCATCAAGCGCGGCATCTCCCTCAAGCACCTCGACACCGGCGAGAACGAGCCGAAGCTCTCCGGCAAGGAGTACCGCCTCGAGGGCACCCTCAAGGAGGGCCTCGCCGGCGAGAACGCCAAGAAGGTCACCAAGCTCATCCGCGACGAGGGCCCCAAGGGCGTCAAGACGCAGATCACGGGCGACGAGGTCCGTGCCACGAGCAAGTCGCGCGACGACCTCCAGGAGGTCCAGGCCCTCCTCAAGGGCGCCGACCTCGACTTCGCCGTGCAGTTCACCAACTACCGCTGACCGTGCCCCGACCGCGCGTCGTCGCGACCGACCTCGACGGGACCCTGCTGGCCGACGACGGCTCGCTCTCCGAGCGCTCCCGGGCGGCTCTGCGGGCCGTCGAGGACTCCGGGGTGCACGTGCTGTTCGTGACGGCGCGCCCGCCGCGCTGGCTCACCGGGCTGGCTGACGCGATCGGCGGGCACGGCCACGTCATCTGCCTGGGCGGTGCCGGTGTCTTCGAGGTGGCCACCTCCCTCGTCAGCGAGGTGCACGCCTTCGGCGAGACGGCGCTGCGCGAGGTCGTGGCCGACCTGCGACGTGAGGTCCCCGGCATCGCCTTCGGGCTGGAGCGCCCTGACGGCCCGGCCTTCGACCCGCGCTTCTACTCCGACGAGGACCACGTGGTCGCCGAGGCGCCCCGCGTGCCCGTCGAGGACCTGCTCGACCACCCGGTCGGCAAGCTCATCGCGCGGCACCGCGAGATGCCCGACGAGGCGTTCTTCGCCCGGGTGGCCGAGACCGTCGGCGACCGCGCGACCCTCGCGTTCTCCGGCGCCGCAGGCCTCGCCGAGATGACAGCCCCCGGGGTGACCAAGGCCTCGGCCCTCGAGCGGTGGTGCACCGAGCGAGGCATCGACGCCGCCGAGGTGTGGGCCTTCGGCGACATGCCGAACGACCTGCCGATGATGCGGTGGGCTGGCCGGTCCGTCGCGGTCGCCAACGCGCACCCCGACGTGCTGCGCGCAGCGACCGCCACGACGGCGTCCAACGACGACGACGGCGTCGCCCAGGCCCTCGAAGGACTGCTCGCCCGCTGACCTCAGAACGTGAAGCGTCGCACCTCGCCGCGCAGCGCCGACGCCATGGCGGCGAGGTCGTTGACCGCCACCTGCGTCTGGGCCGCAGCCTCGGTGGTGAGCGTCGCCGCACCCGAGACCCCGCCGATGTTGTCGGCGATCTCCCCGCTGCCGGTCGCCGCGACCTGCACGGACCGGCTCATCTCGGCCGTCGTGGCCGTCTGCTCCTCGACCGCCGAGGCGATCGAGAGCTGGAACTCGTTGATCTCCGAGATGATCGACGAGATCTCGCTGATCGCGTCGACCGCGCCGGTGGTGTCCGACTGGATGGACTCGACCCGGCGGGAGATGTCCTGCGTGGCTCGCGCGGTCTCCTGCGAGAGCTCCTTGACCTCGTTGGCGACGACGGCGAAGCCCTTGCCCGCCTCGCCGGCCCGGGCGGCCTCGATGGTCGCGTTGAGCGCGAGCAGGTTGGTCTGCTCCGCGATGCTCGTGATGACCTTGACGACCGCGCCGATCTCCCGCGACGAGATCCCCAGACGGGACACCCGCTCGGTGGTCTGCTCGGCCGAGGACACCGCCTGCGCGGCGACGCGCGCCGCGTCGTTGGCGGACTGGGAGATCTCGCGGATCGCCGCGCCCATCTCCCCCGCACCGTCGGCCACCCGGCCGACGTTCTGCGACACCTCGTCGGCGGCTGCAGCCACGACGCCCGACTGCGCGGAGGTCTCCTCGGCCGACGACGCGATCTGCGCGGCGGTCGCCGAGAGCTCCTCGGAGGCCGCGGCGACACCGTCAGCAGCACTGACCACGGACGACATCACGGAGCGCACGTCGAGGATCGCCGCGTCGAGCGACTGGGCCATGCGCCCGATCTCGTCGCCCGAGGTGACGCCGGTGGTCGCGAGCAGGTCGCCCTGCGCGAGCCGGTCGGTCGCCGACTGCACGCGGCGGACGTCGCGCAGGATCGTCCGGGTGACGACGAAGGCGAGCAGCCCCGAGCCGACGAGGCCGACAGCCAGCGTGAGGATCACCGCGAGGATCGCCTGGCGGGCGTTCGCGGCACCGTCGGCGGCCCGCTGCTCGCCCTCGGCGGCCTGCGCCGCGGTCTCGGCGGTGAAGGGCTCGACGAAGGCGGTGATCATCGGGCGGATGGTCTCCTGGAAGTTCGTCGCGAAGCCGGCGTCGTCGCCCGAGTCGGCGAGCGAGAACAGCGTGCCCTCGGAGGCCGCGTAGAAGGCGTCCAGCTTGGTGCGGAAGTCCGCCATGCCCGCGGGGTCGATCTCGAACGGCGCGTAGTCGTCGATGAGGGCCTGGATCTCCAGGCGACGCTCGGTGAGCTCGGTGCGCAGCACCTCGCGGGTCTCGTCGTCCGCCATGCCGTACTGCGTGATGCGGGCACGGTCCCCCTGGAACGCACGCTGGATCTCGCCGAGCACCACCATCGGTGCGACGTTCTCGGTGTAGAGCTGCGCCTGGCCGTCGCGCAGCGAGCCGATCCGCTGGACGGCGAGGAGGCCGGTCACGAGCGCGGCGACGGCCATGAGACCGATCGCGGCGCCGATCTTCAGGCCCAGCGGACGGTTGGACAGGGAGTACCACGGACGACGTGGGGTGGACGACATGGGGAGTGCTCCTCGGTGAACAGGTTCCGCCCTGGTGGGCATGCAGGACCTATCGACCGCGCGAGGCGCTGCGTGACGTGTTACCCGCGGGAACTTCGCCCGCCCAGCGGGTGACATCTGCGCCCCGGGCCACACCCCCGGCCGACCACCGGGGCACGTCGCCCCGGCGAGCCGCCGTCCCGCATCCTGCTAGTACCGCGTGATCGGGCCGTCCTGCGTGCCACGTCCCCCGGCGGGACCGCCGGCCATGCGCTCGAGGCGCTGGATGCGGTCGGGCATGGGCGGGTGGGTCGCGAAGAGCTTCTTGACGCCACCACCGCGGAACGGGTTGGCGATCATCATGTGCGCGACGTCCACGAGGCGCTGGTCCTGCGGCAGCGGGGCGCGCTGCGTACCGGACTCGAGCTTGCGCAGCGCCGAGGCGAGCGCGAGCGGGTCCCCGGTGAGCTTCGCGCCGTCCTCGTCCGCGTCGTACTCGCGCGTCCGGGAGATCGCGAGCTGCACCACGGTCGCGGCCAGCGGGGCGAGGAACGCCATGGCCAGCATCGCGATCGGGTTGCCGCCGCGGTCCCGGCTGCCGCCGAAGAACATGAGGAACTGGGCGATGCCGGTGATCACGCCGGCGAAGGCCGACGCCACCGACGACGTGAGGATGTCGCGGTTGTACACGTGCATGAGCTCGTGCCCCAGCACCCCGCGCAGCTCGCGCTCGTCGAGCAGCGTGAGGATGCCCTCGGTGCAGCACACCGCGGCGTTCTGCGGGTTGCGGCCCGTCGCGAAGGCGTTCGGGGCCGCCGTCGGCGACACGTACAGCCGCGGCATCGGCTGGCGCGCAGCCGTCGAGAGCTCACGGACGATCCGGTACATGGCCGGCTGCTCGATCTCGCTGACCGGCCGGGCGTGCATCGCGCGGATCGCGAGCTTGTCGGAGTTCCAGTACCCGTAGGCGGTGGTCGCGACACCGATCCCGCAGAACAGCACGAGCATGGGCCCGCTGCCCTGCCCGATGAGCGCCCACAGCCCGAGCAGCACCGCCCACAGGAGTCCGAACAGCACCGCTGTCTTCAGGCCGTTGTAGTGCCTGTGGCCCATCGTGCCCACCTCTGTCTCTCTTCTGCGACGTCCACCTGGCACAACGCACGAGCCCCCGTGGGCGTTCCCGTCTCCAGGAAGCTCACAGGGGCTCGTCAGCAGGTGCGCAGCAGCAGCTCCTCCGGCGGCGTGCTCAGCGACCGAGGGTGATGTCCAGCATCTCGTCGCGGGCGATCACCTTGATGCGCTCTCGGCCGGCAGCCTCACCGAGGGCACGCTCGTGGGCGTCGAGGAGCTCCCACCCGGACCACTGCACGACCTCGACGCCGCGGTCGGCGAGGAACGCCGTGATCGCGTCGGGCGAGGGCTGCGTGGCCGACGCGAAGCCGTCCTTCTCGCTGTCCTCGACGAGGTGGCGGACGGTCTCGGAGGCGTCCGACTTGGTGTGGCCGATGAGCCCCACCGGTCCGCGCTTGATCCACCCGGTGCAGTACACGCCCTCGAGGTGCTCGCCGTCGAGGTCGAGGACCCGACCCTCGGCGTTGGGCACGACGCCCTTGACGTCGTCGAAGGGCAGCTCGGCGAGGGGCGACCCGAAGTACCCGACGGCACGGTAGACGGCCTGGACGGGCCAGTCGTGCGTCTCGCCCGTGCGGCTCACGGTGCCGTCGCCGTTGAGGCGGGTGCGCTCGGTGCGCAGCAGGTCGACCTTGCCGTCGCCGTCGGCGTCCACGATCTCCGCGGGCGCGTGCAGGAAGTGCAGGTGCAGGCGGCGCGACGCGGAGAAGGTCGACGGGTCGTTGAGCGTCCAGTCGGTGAGCGTCTTGACGATCTGCTTGGTCTGGTTGGACGAGCCGATCGCGGCGACCGAGCCCTCGTCGAACTCGAAGTCCTCCGGGTACACGATGACGTCGACGTCGGGGACGTGGCCGAGCTCACGGAGCTCGAGCGGCGAGAACTTCGCCTGCGCCGGGCCGCGACGGGCGAAGACGTGCACGTCGGTGACGGGCGACGCCTTGAGGCCGGCGTAGACGTTCTCGGGGATCTCGGTGACGAGCAGGTCGTCGGCGTGCTTGGCCAGCACGCGTGCCACGTCGAGGGCCACGTTGCCGGCACCGATGACCGCGACCTGCTGGGCGTCGAGCGGCCAGGTGGTCGGCACGCTGGGGTGACCGTCGTACCAGGAGACGAAGTCGGCAGCGCCGTAGGACCCCTCGAGCTCGACGCCCGGGACGTCGAGGGCTGCGTCGGTGATCGCGCCCGTCGAGAAGATCACCGCGTCGTAGAACTCGCGGAGCTCGTCGAGCTTGATGTCCATGCCGTAGTCGACGTTCGAGAGCAGGCGGATGTCGCCGCGCTCGAGCACCCGGTGCAGGGCGGTGATGATCTGCTTGATGCGCGGGTGGTCGGGCGCGACGCCGTACCGCACGAGTCCGAAGGGCGCGGGGAGGCGCTCGAACAGGTCGATGGAGACGTCGAGCTCCGTCTTGGAGAGGATGTCGGCGGCGTAGATGCCGGCCGGTCCCGCTCCGACGATCGCGACGCGCAGCTGACGGTCAGTGCTCACGGAGATGCATGCCTTCCGATAGGGATCTGCGAGCGCGGCTCGGCAGAGAGGTCGTCCTGGCTACTGAGTCTAGGCTTACCTGCCCGCGAGGTGCGTGCCACGACCGCCGGGCGGTCGTCAGCCCGCGAGCCTCAGGGTGTCCTGGATCTCGCGGATCTGCCCGAAGAACGCCTCCGTCTGCGGGCCCGAGCACGTCCCGGTGATCTGCACGACGTCGAAGACCGGCCCGGCCTCGACCACGCACATGCGCAGGGCCTGGACCATCGTCCCGCCCTTGCCGTCGGAGAAGTACCCCTCGACCCGCATGCCCGGGGACCCGAGCATCTCGATCGAGTCCTCGCGCAGGGTCTGCGTGAACCGCGGCAGCGCCTTGAGGCTCTTGTTCACCGCGGAGCGGGAGTCGGCGACGGTGTGGCCGACCCCGAAGCGCTGCACGGTGACGAGCACGTTGGGGCGGAACTGCCCGGAGGGCACCTCGGCGGCGAGGGCGAGCGGCAGGCCCACGCCGGCGAGCGCGACCCAGCCGTCGGGCTGGTCGATCTCGAGCGCCGGGTACGCGGGGAAGGCGTCGGACGGGAAGGAGAGCGTGCCGGGCATCAGTCGTCGGAGTCCACGTCGAGCAGGGGCAGGTCGGCCGAGGTGACCAGGCGCGAGGTCACCGCGTACTCGACGAGACGGGACCGCCGGTTCGTGGCGAGCTGCTTGGGTCCGCCGCGCAGCCCCTTGACACCCATCCGGTCGAGCTTGTCGCACACGTTGTCGAGCTTGCGGTTGAAGCGCGTCGTCGCCCAGCCGAGGCGCTTGGCGGCCTCGGCGGTCGACGGGATCTCGCTGAAGCCGGCACCGTCACGCTTGAGCATCGGCTCGCACAGCGCGACGATGAGCTGCTTCTGGCTCGTGGTGAAGGAGATCACGCCGATGGTGGTCTCGCCGATGAGGGGGTCGTCGGTGAGGACCTCCTGGTACGGCGACCCCTCGAGGTGCGCGAGCAGCTCGTAGGTGGTGGGCCCCGCGGTGAAGACGATCGTGGTGGTCTTGAAGACGATGGGCAGCCGGTTGCCGGGAGAGAGCCACGACTGCACGCCGCCGCTCGCGTCGCAGATGGTCGCGGAGATGAGCGAGCCGACGTTCGACAGCCACCAGATGCCGTCGACGTGCGTGATCCGCAGGAACCTGCGGTGGAGGTACGGGTTGTCGTCGACGGAGAGGTCGGCCTCGCGCCCGATGTCGAAGGGCTCGTCGAGGGACGGCTTGAACCACTCGCCGCAGTAGTCGATCGCCAGCTCGGTCATCGCTCAGTCCACACTCTCTCTCGTGCCCCCTGGGGGCGTCGTGCTCGGTGCCGGGCTCGGTGCCCTGCGCCGCGTGTGCTCGCCCGCTCGACTCTAGCGGGAAGCGCTGTCAGTCGAGGCACGCCCGCGCCGGGGAGCCGGACAGCCGGCCGTCCCGCACGATCGCGACCTCGAGGCAGGGGTTGGTGACCCCGAAGGCGTTGACGGTCGCGCTCAACGACCGGGTCTGCCGGTACGACTCGCTCGACGCGGCGTCGAGCGTCGTGGTCGACCGGTAGGCGTAGAGGTCGGAGGCGCCGGGCTCGGGGTTCTCCCACGCGAAGACCACTTGGTTCGACCCCTCGCTCCCGCTCACCGTGAGGTCGACGGGGGCAGGCACGGTCGACGCGGCGAGCAGGTCGGGGCGGTTGGCACGCTCGACGGCGACGACGCCCACGGCGGCGAGGGCCACCACGGCCACGGCGGAGGTGATGGCCGTGGGCGAGCGCCAGCGCGACCGGCGACGACCGGCACGGTCGCCGGGGTGGGGTCGCGGCGCCCCGGGGAGACCCTGCGTGCCGGGTGATCCTGGAGCCGTCGGTGCGGCCACGGTCCCGAGGGCTCCCCCGGGGTACGAGGTCCCGTACTCCGGCGAGGCGCCTCCCTGGGCTGCGTCGGCCGCCGGCAGCGGCACGTACGGCGCCCCGCCCACCCTGCCGTAGCTGCTGCTGGTGAAGGAGTCGCTGCGGTGGCCCGACACCGAGTCGACGACGATCCCGTAGGGTCCGGCCGCGCTGTCGGCGTCGGAGCCGCGGGACCACGACTGCTCGGCGTGCCCCACACCGTAGCCCGGGTGGAACCGGTCGCTCGCCAGCCGGATGCGGGTGCCGCCCTCGCCGGTCTCGTCCTGCCCGTCGGTCGGCCCGCCGTCCCCGCCGAGGTGCGAGACCGTGGTGCTCGTCGAGTCGTCGATGATGTCGATCGTGGTCGCGGTGAGGTTCAGCCCGGACTGGACGCGCTGCAGCGCCCGTCCGAGGTCGAGCATCGACGGGTACCGCATGTCGGGCGACTTGGCCATGGCCGCACCGAGCACCTGCTCGAGCTCGGCCGGCACGTCGCCGCGCCCGATCGGGGGCAGCGGCGCCTGGGTGATGCGCTCGACGAGCGCGCGCTGCGTGTTGTTGCCGCCGGTCACCTCGAAGGGCGACCGCCCGGCCAGGAGCGTGTAGACGGTCGCCCCGAGCGACCACACGTCGCTGCGCACCCCCGACCGCGGGTCGGCGGTGAGGTTCTCGGGCGGCGACCACGGCACGGACATGCCGTCGGCGCCGGCCTCGCTCTGCTCGATGGTCGCCGAGATCCCGAAGTCGGTGAGGGCAGGGTGACCGTAGTCGGTGACCAGGATGTTGGCGGGCTTGATGTCTCGGTGCACGATCCCGTTGCGGTGCGCGGTCTCGACCGCCCCGGCGATCTGGATGCCGACCCTCAGGGTCTCGGCGACCCCGAGCGGCTCGCGCTTGTACCGGGCCGACATGGTCGACCGCGAGCAGTACTCCATGGCCAGGTAGAGCCGGCCGTCGTCCGTGACGTCCGTGTCGAAGATCGTGACGATCGAGGGGTGGCTCGACAGGATGGCCATGAGGTCGGCCTCGGCCGTGAACGCGGCCCGCGTCGCCTCGTCGGCGCGCTGCGGGAGGAGCACCTTGATGGCGACCTTCCGGCGCGGGCGCAGCTCCTGGTAGAGGAACACGTCGGCGAAGCCGCCCGAGCCGATGACCCGCAGGTACTCGTAGCCGGCGATGTCGGGCGGCGCGGACGGAGGCCTGCGCGACCTCATGCGACCGGCCCCCTCACGCGACGCCCTCGAAGGTCAGGCGGACGCCGTCGCCGAGGTCCGCGACGTCGCCGCTCACCACGAGCGTGGGCTCCTGCGGGTGCAGGCGGCGCGGCGGCTGCCCCGGGCGCAGGAGGGTGGTCCCGTTGACGGTGGTCAGGTCGACCAGCAGCACGTTCCAGCCCTCGAGCCGCACCTCAAGGTGCGACCGCGAGATGTCCTGGCTGGGGCTCGGGACCGTGACCAGGCGAGGTGCTTGCGCCTGGGCGGTGACCACGTGCGCCTGCGGGTAGCGGCCGAACACGACGGGCTGCTCGAGCTCGACGACGTCGCCGGTCGAGATCACGACGCGGCCGAGCGACGGACGGGGCACGACCTCGGCCTGCGGGTTGAGCCCTCCCCCGCACACGGCGCAGGTCGAGCGGACCGGGGTGTTGGCGTGCCCGTAGGCGCAGCTGCGCGCCAGGATCGTCGGGACGTCGGCCGCAGGCACGGGGGCCGGACCGACCACGGCGGCGGGCGCCACCGGCGTCCCCGGGAGCTGGACCGTCCACTGCTGAGGCACAGGGGCGTAGGACTCGCCGGGCGGTGTCTGAGGCGCAGGGGCATACGCCTCACCGGGCGGGGTCTGGGGCGCAGCCTGGTACACCGGGTAGGGCGAGTCGCCGGAGCCGACCGGAGCCTGCTGCTGAGCAGCCGGGGTTTCCTGCTCGACCGGGGGCGCGGGCGGCGGCGGGGGCACCGGGGGCAGCGCCGGACGCACCGGCTGCGGAGCCACGTCCGTCGGCTCGGCGGTCACGGGGGCGGCCCCGTCCCGGTCCTTCATGAAGCTGCGCAGGCCGTCGATCGAGAGCACGGTGTCGTCCTCGACCTCCTCGTCGTCGCCGGCGCCGCCGCCGGTCTCGTCGTGCTCCGGCTCCTCGGGAGCCGGTGCGCTGCCTCCGGCCACGGCGAGCGCGTCGGCCGTTGCGAGCGCGTCGGCCGTGCCGTCCACCGTCGCGTCGTCGGGCACGGGCTCCTCGGCGGCGGCGCTCGCGCCGGCAAGGCTCTCGGCAGCCGGCGCCTCGTCCGCAGGGATCTCAGCACCGGCGGGGAGGTCCTCGTCGGACGGTGCACCGTCACGAGAGCCGTGGTCGACGAAGTCGTCGTCGAGAGCTACGTCGTCGAGGGCTCCGTCATCGAGGGCTCCGTCCGGGAACTCGCCGAGCGTGCGGGCGAAGTCCGGCTCGGCCGGGTGCACCGGCACCATGGCAGGGTCGGGCTCCGCGACGGGCTCGACGGTCGCGACCACGGCCTGCGGGGCCGGGACCTCGCTGCCCGAGCCGGCGTCGCCGACCTCCGCCGGGACGGCCGGTGCCTCGTGGTCGCCCGCGGACGGCGCCTCGGCCGGGCGCTGCCAGCTGACGGACCTCGCGGTGACCACTCCTGTGCTCAGCGCGAGCGAGAGCTCGGCCGGCAGGCCCGTCGGGCCGGTGGCGACCTCGTAGTGGTCGACGTCGGTGAAGCGCTTGTCGGCCCAGGTGGTCATGTCGAAGGCCTCGATGGTCTCGCTGCCGACCTCGCCGGCGAGGTGCACCGACACGGTGCCGCGGGCGACGACGTGCAGCACACCGGTCTCCTCGCCTCCTGCCGCCACCTCGTGCAGGACGATCGCGAAGTCGGGCAGCTCGCGCAGGGAGGGGTCGAGGACCGTCGTGACGGCGTCGAGGACGTCAGCCATGCTCGTCTCGGGACGTCCGAGCCGCTCGAGCGACGCCCAGACCGACGACACCGAGGCCGCCGCGACGGAGCCGTCGAGGAGCACGACCACCCCCGGTCGGACCAGGGCGAAAGCCGTTCCGGGCGCGTAGCTGATCGACATCTGTTCCTCGTTCTCGTGCCGGGGGGAGTCCGCGTGGTGCGCGTGCGGCTGTCGTGGGTGGTGCTGCCTGGACGGTACTGCGTCGTCGGTGAGTCTGCTACGCGGAGACGGTCCGGCCCGGGCGACCGCCGTGGGCCGGTGTCGTCGGGGCGGGGCCGGACAGCGAGGTGGCGACGTCGACGACCACGACCGTCACGTTGTCCCGTCCGCCGGCGAGGAGCGCGTAGTTGACGAGCTGGTCGGCGGCCAGCTGGGGGTGCGGCTGCTGGCGCAGCACCTCGGCGATCTGCTCGACCGAGACGTCCTCCGTCAGCCCGTCGGAGCAGATGAGCAGGCGCTCCCCGGGGACCATGGGCAGGCTCCAGCAGTCCGGCTCCGGGTCGACGGGCCCGCCCAGGGCGCGGGTGATCACGTGCCGCCGCGCGAAGGTCCGGGCCTCCTCGGGCGAGACCTCGCCCGCCGCGACGAGCTCCTGGACCAGGGAGTGGTCGACGGTGATCTGCTGCAGCGCGCCCTCCACGAACCTGTAGGTGCGCGAGTCGCCGATGTTGGCCACCAGCCAGGTGGGGACGCCGTCGCGCTGGACCACCACGGCGCCGGTCATCGTCGTGCCAGCGTGCCGGCCGGGCTGGGTGGCGATCTGGGCCACGGCACGGTGCGCCTCGTGGACCGTCGCCTGCAGCTGCTCGATCGTCACGTCGTCCGACTCCGCCAGGGAGCACAGGACCTCGACGGCCGCGGCGCTCGCCCGGGCGCCCGCCTCGTGACCGCCCATCCCGTCGGCGACGAAGTACACGCCGCGCTCGGCGTGGAAGGCGTCCTCGTTGGCTGCGCGGCGTCGGCCGGCGTGGGTGGTCGCGCCCCACCGGAGGGCGCTGACGGCGTGCCGCTGGTCCACTGCCCGTCACCTACCCGTGTCTCGAGAGTGCGCCCCACGTAGGCGCGTGTCGCGTACGTCGGCCCTGCGGCTGCGCACCGCCCGTGCGGGCACACTCGACGCTAGTCGTCGGCGCCCGACGCTGCGATGGGGACTACTCCCCGCGCGGCGGGCGCCCTCTGGCGTGCGCGGCCGGACCTGGTGTGGCAGACCTGCACGGCCGTCCGACCAACGGCGAGCGAGACGATGCCCGCCGAGCCGAGCGGACGACGAGCGGTCAGGCCGTCCAGTCGACGAGCGGTCAGGCCGTGCGGTCGACGAGCGACTCTGCGAAGGCCACGAGCGCGTCCTTGACCGGGCCGTCGGGCAGGGGGACGAGCTCGGCGACGGCGTCCTGCGCCCACGCCACGGCCTGGGCGCGCGTCTCGGCGACGACGGGGTGGTCGCGCAGGGCGGCGACAGCACCGGCGAGCGCCTCGTCGGAGGTGAGGTCGGAGTCGAGGAGCTCGAGGAGGGCGAGGTCCCCGGCGGAGGGCTCGTCGCTCGCGGCCACGTGGCTGCGCAGCAGCAGCACCGGCATGGTCGGGACGCCCTCGCGCAGGTCGGTGCCGGGGGTCTTGCCGGTCAGCGCACCGTCAGAGGTGAGGTCGATGACGTCGTCGGCCAGCTGGAAGGCGACACCCACCTTCTCGCCGAAGTTCGCGACGATCTCGACGATCTCGGGCCGGCACCCCGCGTACCGGGCGCCGAAGCGTGCCGAGGTCGCGATGAGCGACGCCGTCTTGTCCGACAGCACCTGGAGGTAGTGCTGGACCGGGTCCTCGTCGGGGCGCGGACCGACGGTCTCGTGGAGCTGGCCGAGGCAGAGACGCTCGAAGGTCTCCGCCTGCCAGCGCACGGCCTCGGGGCCGAGGCCGGCGACCGTCACGGAGGCGCGGGCGAACAGCAGGTCCCCGGTGAGGATGGCCACGGAGTTGCCCCACACCTCGTGCGCTGCAGGTGCTCCGCGCCGCAGGGGCGCCGAGTCCATGACGTCGTCGTGGTAGAGCGTCGCGAGGTGCGTCAGCTCGACGACGACCGCGGCGTCGATGACCTCCGGGCGGGCGGACTCGCCGAGCTCGGCGGTGAGCAGCGCGAGGAGCGGGCGCAGGCGCTTGCCACCGGCGTCGACGAGGTGCCGCGACGTGGTGTTCGCGAGCTCGTCGGCGTGGGTCACCGAGTCGCGCAGGCGCTCCTCGACGTAGGCGAGCCGGACGCCGAGCCTCTCGGCGAGGTCTGGGTCCGGGACAGGCAGCCCGATCGAAGCAGTAGTCACAGGGTAGAACCTATCGTCTGTCGTGGTCTGGGCGTGCACTGACACCCTGCCGCGACGGTGTGGGGAACCGCACCGTTCGTCCCGAGACCCGGAGCACCCTCGCGGCGCAGGGGCAAGGGACCTTCGGCCCTCGACCGGGCAGGCCCGGCTGCTCAGCCCAGGCCGGTCGCCCAGCCGATGAGCTCGAGCAGCGGGGTGGGGTACACACCGAGCACCACGACCGCGACCGCGGTGACCGCCACCGCGACGGCCGTCGGGCCGAAGCCGCCCACCACCGTGACGCGCGGCGCCCCGTCGGCGAGCAGCACGGACGTCGTCGCCGGGCTGGTCGAGGTGCCGTCGGGCGCGAGGTCGGCAGAGCCCTCGGTCGCGCCCTCGATCCCCGAGTCCGCGTCGACCACCGGGCTCGCCGCGTCGGACCCGGCCGGGTCCATGAAGAACATGATGACGATGATGCGGATGTAGAAGAACACCGCGACGGCCGACGCGAGCACGCCGACGACGGCGAGGACCTCGCCGGTCCCCAGCTGCTCGCTCCCCTGCACAGCGGCCGAGAACGCCCCGAACTTCGCGATGAACCCTGCGGTGAGCGGGATCCCGGCGAAGGACAGCAGGAACACCGAGAAGCAGGCCGCGAGCCACGGGCTGCGCTTGCCGAGGCCGGCCCACTGGCCCAGGTGCGTGGCCTCGCCGAGGACCTCTCCCCCACTGCCGGTCTCGCGCACCAGCGTGACGACGCCGAAGGCGCCGACCGTGGCGAGGCCGTAGGCCGCGAGGTAGAAGAGCACCGCGACGATGCCGTCGGTGTTGAAGCCGAGGACCGCCACGAGCACGAACCCGGCGTGGGCGATCGAGGAGTACCCGAGCATGCGCTTCATGTCGGTCTGGGTCGCACCGACGACGACGCCGACCGCCATGGTCGCGATGGCCACGACCCACAGCGCGGTCTTGACGGAGACGAGCATGTCGAGCGTCCCGCCGAAGCCGCCGAACCACAGGATGCGCACGAGTGCACCGAAGGCGGCGATCTTGGTGCAGGCGGCCATGAAGCCGGTGATGGCCGTCGGGGCGCCCTGGTAGACGTCGGGCACCCAGGCCTGGAAGGGCACCGCACCGACCTTGAACAGCAGCCCGCAGACCACCATGAGGAAGCCGACGAGCCACAGCAGCTCCCAGCCCTCGGGGGACCCGCCCTGCGCGACGGTGCTCGACGCCGTGAAGATGTCGCTGAACCGGACCGAGCCCGCGTAGCCGTAGAGCAGCGCCGAGCCGAAGAGGAAGACCGCCGAGGCGAAGGCCCCCAGCACGAAGTACTTGAAGGACGCCTCCTGCGAGAGCAGCCGGCGACGCCGCGCCATCCCGCACATGACGTACAGCGGGAGCGAGAGCACCTCGAGGGCGATGAACATGGTGAGCAGGTCGGCGGCCGCCGGGAAGATGAGCATCCCGCCGATCGCGAAGAGCAGGAGCGGGAAGACCTCGGTCTGCTGGAGCCCGCGACGGCGGGCGAGCTCCTCGTAGTCGGAGCCGGGGATCGCCGCGGCGCTCGGCGCGAAGGCGTCCTGCCCGCCCGGGCTGCGGTCGACCACCACGAGGACCGCCAGGACCGCGACGACCAGGATGATGCCCTGGAACAGCAGCGAGATGCCCTCGATCACGAGGGACCCGCCGAGCACGACGACCCCGCCCCGGCTGCCGGGGCCGAGCCACGAGACGCCCTGCCACACGACGACGGCGAGCGCGGCCACGAGCGCCACGAGGGTGAGCGGCACCTGGATGGTGCGGCGCAGCCGGGCCGGTGCGAAGGACTCGACGAGGACGGCGACGACGCCGGCCCCGAAGACGACGAGCAGCGGTGCCAGCGCCGTCCACTGGACCTCGGGCGGCGTGAAGGTCCCCGTGGCCGTGGCGGCAGCAGCCGCGGAGCCGGCCGCTACGGCGGCTGTCGTGGCGATCATGAGTCGCTCCCCTCGGTCGGTGCGTCGACGAGCGCGGCGTCGGCCGCCTCGGGCTGCGGGACGACGTCGGTGACGCCGACCTGCTCGAGGGTCACGGCGGCGGGGTCGCCGACGAGGTCGAGCGCCGGCCCCGGCACGAAGCCGAGGACGAGCAGCGCGACGACGAGCGGGGCGACGACCCAGCGCTCCCGGGCCGAGAGGTCACGGACCTCGGCGAGCTCGGGGCGCACCGGACCGGTGAAGATCCGCTGGTAGGTGAGCAGCACGTACAGCGCGGCGAGCACGACCACGACGGCGGAGACGATCGCCGCGACGGGGTACCGGCCGAAGGCACCGATGAACACCATGATCTCGGAGACGAAGGTCGACAGACCGGGCAGCGACAGGGCCGAGAGACCGGCGAGCAGGAACACGCCGGCGAGCACCGGGGTGACCTTGGCCAGGCCGCCGAGCTCGCTGATCCGACGCGAGCGCCCGGAGACGGTCCGCCGGACCACGAAGCCGCCGACGAGGAACAGCAGCCCGGTCGAGATCCCGTGGTTGACCATGTAGAAGGACGCGCCGGAGACGCTCAGCTGGGTGAAGGCGAAGATGCCGAGCACGATCACGCCGAAGTGCGAGACCGAGGTGTACGCGACGAGCCGCATGAGGTCGTCCTGGCCGAGCGCCAGCAGCGCCCCGTAGATGATCGACACCACGGCGAGCACGATGACCACGGGCGCGGCCCACCGGCTCGCGTCGGGGAACAGCGGCAGGCAGAGGGTGAGCATCCCGAAGGTGCCGACCTTGTCGAGCACCCCCACGAGCAGCACCGAGGTGCCTGCGGGGGCGTGCTCGGCCGCGTCGGGCAGCCAGGAGTGCACCGGGAACATCGGGGCCTTGATCGCGAAGGCGAGGAAGAACCCGAGGAACAGCAGCCGCTCCGTCGTCTGGTCGAGGCCCAGGCCCGTGAGGTTCTCGGTGAGGAAGCCCTGCTCCCCACCGGGGCCCTGCACGTAGAGGACGATCACGGCGGCGAGCATCACGAGGCCGCCGGCGAGCGAGAAGATGAGGAACTTGATCGCGGCGTAGCGGCGCCGGGCCCCCTCGCCGAACCCGCCGATCATGAAGTAGACGGGGACGAGCATCGCCTCGAAGACGACGTAGAACAGGAACACGTCGCGCGCGCTGAACACGAGCACCATGAAGGTCTGCAGGACGAGGACCAGGGCGAGGTAGTGCCGCAGCCGGCCCTCGCCGGGTCGGTCGTCGGCTCCGGCGGGGCTCTTCGCGGTGCCTGCGCCACGCGCTGGGGCGGCCGCACCCGCAGCACCGGCAGCACCCTCAGTGCTCACAGTGCTCACAGTGCTCACAGCGTCTTCGACGCCCTGCTCGCGCCACGCGGCGCCGATCACGAGCGGCACGAGCCCGACGCTCAGCGCGACGAGCAGCAGGCCGACCCCGTCGACGCCGAGCGCGTAGCTCGCACCGATCTGCGGGATCCAGGCGTGCGTCTCGACGAGCTGGTGCGTCGACGCGGCCGAGGTGTCGAAGGCGGCGACCGCGAGGACGACGAGCACCACCTCGAGGAGGGAGAAGCCGAGCGCGACGGGGCGCGCGAGCCGGCGGGAGCCGTGGGGCAGCGCCCACACGACGGCAGCGCCCACGAGCGGCACGACGGCCAGCAGGGTGAGCCACGGGATGTTCGGGTCGATGGTCATCTGTCCGCCCCTCTCAGTTCCACACGATCAGGACGACGACGACGAGCACACCGAACCCTGCGAGCATCATGGCCGCGTACGACCGGACGAACCCGTTCTGGATCTTCTTCACGGCCTCGCCGACGATCCCGACCGCTCCGGCCGCACCCATGAGGCCACCGTCGACGGTCTTCTTGTCGGCGTAGACCAGGGACCGGGTGAGGTACTGGCCGGGGCGCATGAGCAGGTTCTCGTTGACGGCGTCCTGGTAGAGGTCGACGCGAGCGGCGCGGGTGAGCACGCTCCCGGTCGGCGGCTCGACCGGCACCGGCGAGGCGGCGTACTGGCGCCAGGCGAGGAACGCCCCGCCGACCACGAGCAGCAGCGTGAGCGCCATGATGACCGGCACGGGCAGGACGGGCTCGTGGTGCTCGACGTGACCGGTGACCGGCTCGAGCCAGGAGGCGAACGCACCACCGACCATGAGCAGCCCGCCGAGGCCGGCCGAGCCGACCGCGAGGACGATCATCGGCCACGTCATGAGGGCCGGCGACTCGTGCGGGTGCCGCACCGGCAGCCCGGAGCCGTCGTCCGACTCCACCCAGCGGCGCTTCCCGTGGAAGGTCATGAAGAACAGGCGCGACATGTAGAAGGCCGTGATGCCGGCGCCCAGCAGGGCCACGAGGCCGAAGACCCACGGCTGCCAGCCGTGCCCGCCGTCGGCCGCGAAAGCGGTCTCGATGATCTTGTCCTTGCTCCAGAACCCGGAGAACGGCGGGATGCCGAGGATCGCGAGCCACCCGAGCCCGAAGGTCACCCAGGTGACCTTCATGACGGCCGACAGCCCTCCGAAGCGCCGCATGCTCACGTCGTCCGACATCCCGTGCATCACGGAGCCGGCACCGAGGAACATGCCGGCCTTGAAGAACCCGTGCGTGAGCAGGTGGAAGATCGCGAAGGCGTAGCCGATCGGCCCCAGGCCCGCAGCGAGCATCATGTAGCCGATCTGGGACATGGTCGAGGCGGCGAGGGTCTTCTTGATGTCGTCCTTGGCGCAGCCGACCACGGCCCCGAAGACGAGCGTGACGGCTCCGACGATCGCGGTGACGAGCAGGGCGTCAGGCGCCAGCGTGAAGACCGGACCGGACCGCACGACGAGGTAGACACCCGCGGTGACCATCGTGGCCGCGTGGATGAGCGCGGAGACCGGGGTGGGTCCGGCCATCGCGTCGCCGAGCCAGGACTGCAGCGGGAACTGGGCGCTCTTGCCGCAGGCGGCGACGAGCAGCATGAGCGCGATCGCGGTGAGGCGGCCCATGTCGGTGGTCTCGGCCCCGGCGAAGACCGAGACGAAGTCGACGGACCCGAAGCTGCTGAACATCAGCATGAGTGCGACGATCATGCCGACGTCGGCGACCCGGTTGACGATGAACGCCTTCTTGGCGGCGGTCGCGTTCGCGGGGACGTGGTTCCAGAACCCGATGAGCAGGTACGACGCGAGACCGACGCCCTCCCAGCCGACGAACAGCAGCAGGTACGAGTCGGCGAGGACGAGCAGCATCATCGCGGCGACGAAGAGGTTGAGGTAGGCGAAGAACCGGCGCCGGTCCGCGTCGTGCTCCATGTACGCGACCGAGTACAGGTGGATGAGGGTGCCCACGAAGCTCACGAGCAGCACGAAGGTCAGCGACAGCGGGTCGACCCGCAGCCCGACGTCGACCACGAGGGAGCCCGCGTCGAGCCAGCGCCCGACGTGCACGTCGACGACGCGGTCCGCGGCGTCCCAGCCGAGCATCGTCACGAGGTAGACGGCGCCGAGCACGAAGGTCGCGGCCGAGGCGAGCACGCCGAGCCAGTGCCCCCACGCGTCGGCGCGGCGGCCGGTGAGCAGCAGGATCCCGGCCCCGACGAGCGGGACGGCGACGAGCAGCCAGGCAGAGTCGATCACAGAGGTGTCCACAGGTGTCCGCTCCCCGTCAGTTCTTCAGCAGGTTGACGTCGTCGACCGACGCAGACCTGCGGGTTCTAAAGATGGACACGATGATGGCGAGCCCGACGACCACCTCGGCGGCCGCGACGACCATCACGAAGAACGCGATGACCTGGCCGCTGAGGTCTCCGTGCATGCGGGCGAAGGTCACGAAGGCGAGGTTGGAGGCGTTGAGCATGAGCTCGATGCCCATGAACACGATGATCGCGTTGCGCCGCAGCAGCACCGTCGCGGCACCGATCGAGAACAGCAGCGCCGAGAGCACGAGGTAGTTGGACATGTCCATGTCAGCGCTCCTCCTCGGTGGTCCGGGGCGGGGGCGGGCTGGCGGGAGACGGGTCCTCGGGCGGCTCGACCGGGGCACCGGTCTCGACCTGACCCTGGGGGCCCTGGGTCTCGCTGCCGGACACCCGCGGGCCCTGCTCGGACTGGTTCGCGATCTCGCCGTCTACCGGCGCCTGGCGCTCCTGGCCGCGGACGCGCAGCACCCGCGACACGGACGCCTCGATCGGGCGTCCCTGCGGGTCGAGCGCCGGCACGTCCATCGCGTTGCGCTGGGCGTAGACGCCCGGGGCGGGCAGCGGGACGAGCGACTCGCCGCTGGCGACCCGCGCGTCGGCGCGCTCCTTCTGCCCCACGCGCGCCGTGAGCCGCTGCTTGTGGGTGAGCGTGAGGGCCGCGAGCGCGGCCGTGATGAGCAGGATGCCGACCACCTCGAGGTTGAACACGAAGTCGCCGAACAGCACGCGGGCGATCGCGACGGGGTTGGTCTCGGCGTTGGCGGCCTCCAGGCCGATGCCCTCCGGGAAGGACACCCGCAGGATCACGCCGACCAGGACCGCGCCGAGGCCGAGGCCGAGCAGCCAGCCGACGAGCCGCTGCCCACGGATGGTCTCGACCAGCGAGTCCGAGGCGTCGACGCCGACGAGCATGATGACGAAGAGGAAGAGCATCATCACGGCGCCGGTGTAGACGACGATCTGCACGATGCCGAGGAACGGCGCCTCGAGGGCGACGTACATGACCGCCAGGCACACCATGACGAAGACGACGCAGAGCGTGGCGTGCACGGCCTTGCGGGCGAAGAGCAGGCCGAGCGCTGCGACCACCATGAGGGGTGCGAGGCACCAGAAGAGGACGGCCTCCGCCCCGCTCGTCACGAGCGGACCGTCCCGGTCGCGGCGGCCGGTGTCCCGGCTGACGAGGCGGTGGCGGTGGCGGTGCCCTGGCCCGCCGCGGCGCGGGCCGCGTCGAGCGTCGGGTCGTCGGGGCGGTGCTCGGCGACCCAGGCGACCTGCTCGGGGGTCGGGCCGGTGACCTCGCCGCGGTAGTACTGGGTGTCCTCGGTCCCGGGGACCATGGGGTGCGGTGCGGCGAGCATGCCGTCGCGCAGCGGGGCCAAGAGGTCCTCCTTCTCCCAGATGAGCCCCTCGCGGGTGGGGCCGGTGAGCTCGTACTCGTTGGTCATGGTGAGGGCGCGCGTGGGGCAGGCCTCGATGCACAGCCCGCAGAAGATGCAGCGCAGGTAGTTGATCTGGTAGACGCTCCCGTACCGCTCCCCCGGCGACCTGTGGCCGCCGTCGGGGAGCTCGGCGTTGCTAGAGCCCTCGACGTAGATGGCGTCGGCCGGGCACGCCCAGGCGCAGAGCTCGCACCCGATGCACTTCTCGAGGCCGTCGGCGTAGCGGTTGAGCTGGTGACGCCCGTGGTACCGGGGCTTGGTCGGGACCTTCTCGAAGGGGTACTGCTCGGTCACCGTCGGCCGGAACATCGACGAGAAGGTGACCCCGAAGCCGGCGACCGGGGCGACGAGCTCGCGGACCCCCGTGGGCTTCGGGCGCAGCTGCTGGTAGCCGGGGCTCGTGGTGCCGGGCTCGGGGGTGCTGCCCGGTCCGGGCGTGCTGCGGTCACTCATCGTCGGCCTCCTGTGCGTGTGCCGTGGAGCTGTCGGACGGTGCAGGGGGTGCGGCTGCCAGCGCACCGGCCGCCGCCCGCTCGCGCCGGGCGGCGCGCGGCGAGGGCGGGAGGGTCTGACCGGGCAGCGGCGGGACGGGGTACCCGCCGGCGAAGGCGTCGAAGGGTGCCGCACCGTCGGTCTCGGTCGTGGCGGCAGCCTCCGGCTGCTTCTGCGGCCAGAACCGCAGCGCGAGCATCGCGACCACAGCCAGCACGAAGACCACCACGCCGACGGTCTGCAGGTCAACGCCGCTGAACTCGCGGACGCCGCGGACCACGGAGACGCACACGATCCAGCCGAGGGCGACGGGGATGAGCACCTTCCAGCCGAAGCGCATGAACTGGTCGTAGCGCAGCCGCAGCACGGTCCCACGGATCCACACGAAGAGGAACATGAAGCCCCACATCTTCACGAGGAACCAGAGGACCGGCCACCAGCCCTCGTTGAACATGCCGTCGTTGATGGTGGAGATCGGGAAGGGTGCGCGCCAGCCACCGAGGAACAGCGTCGTCGCCACGGCGGAGACGTTGATCATGTTGATGTACTCGGCGAGGAAGAACCACGCGAACTTCATCGAGGAGTACTCGGTCATGTACCCGGAGACGAGCTCGCCCTCGGCCTCGGGGAGGTCGAAGGGCAGGCGGTTGGTCTCGCCGACCATCGAGATCACGTAGATGAGGAACGCGGGGAACAGCGGCAGGATCAACCAGTACTCGGTCTGGTAGCTGACGATGTCCCCCGTGGACATCGAGCCGACCATGATGAAGACCGACACGAGCGAGAGCCCCATCGCGAGCTCGTAGCTGATGACCTGGGCGGTCGAGCGCACCGAGCCGAGCAGCGGGTACGTCGAGCCCGAGGACCAGCCGCCCAGCACGATCCCGTACACCCCGACCGACGCGCAGGCCAGGATGTACAGCACCGCGACGGGGAAGTCGGTGAGCTGCGCCGGCGTCGAGATGTCCGTGAACGGGATGGTCACCTGCGGCCCGAAGGGGATGACCGCGAAGGTGAGCAGCGCGCAGAACACCGAGATCATGGGCGCCACGAGGTACACGACCTTGTCGGCCGCCTTGACGGTGATGTCCTCCTTGAGGAGCAGCTTCATCGCGTCGGCGAGCGACTGCAGCAGACCGAAGGGCCCGTGCACGTTGGGGCCGGGCCGCACCTGCATCCGCGCCACGACCTTGCGCTCGAACCAGATCGCGACGAGCACGCTGGTGAGCAGGAAGACGATGATGAGGACGGCCTTGACGAGGTACGTCCAGAAGGTGTCGTTCGAGAAGTCGACCATCACGCACCGTGCCCTTCGCTCGCGGTCGCCGCGGCGTCGGCCGCACGCACCTGGACGACCGCGCCCGGCGCGACCCCGAGGGTCCGGTGCACCTGAGACCCGGGAGAGTTGAGCGGCAGCCACACGACGTGGTCCGGCATGTCGGTCACGACCAGCGGGAGCCGGACCGCGCCCGTGGCCGTCGAGACCTCGACCGTCCGAGGCGCTGCGCCCCCTGGCGCAGCGCCACCGGCTCCGGCCAGACCGGCCGCCGTGGCAGCCGACATCCGGGCGACCGGACGCTTGGCGGTCCCGGCGAGGAACACCTCGCCGTCCTGGGACCGTCCGCAGTCGAGGAGCATCCGCCACCCGGCCAGCACGGCCTGCCCGGCCACGAGCCGGGGCGGCTCGGGGACCGGCTCGGCCGGCGGCTCGACCCGGGCACCGTCCCACGGGCCCAGCTGCTCGATCTCGGCGCGGACCGCGTCGAGCGACCCCAGCCCCAGCCGCACCCCGAGCACGTCCGCGATCGCGTCGAGCACCCGGTGGTCGGACAGGGCCGCGGAGTCCAGCGCCGCGGGGAAGGGACGGATCCGTCCCTCCCAGCTCCAGTACGCCCCGGCCTTCTCGGCAGGCGGCGCGACGGGGAAGACCACGTCGGCGTGCTCGGTGACGTCGCTCGCACGGACCTCGAGGGACACCACGAAGTCCGCGACCTCGAGCGCCGCGCGTGCGGCGACAGGGTCGGGCAGGTCGGCGAGCTCGAGGCCGCCGACCACCACCCCGCGCAGCCGCCCCTCGGCGAGAGCCGAGACGATCTCTGCGGTCCCCCGGCCCGGGGTCGCGGGCAGGGAGTCGACCGACCAGGCGGCGGCGAGGTCGACCCGCGCCGCGGCGTCGGCCACCGGACGGCCGCCCGGCAGCAGGGTGGGCAGCGTGCCGGTCTCGACCGCGCCGCGCTCGCCCGCACGCCGCGGCACCCACGCGACGCGGGCCCCGGTGCGCCCGGCGAGCCGCAGCACCGCCGAGTACCCGCCGGGGACACCGGCCAGGCGCTCGCCCACGAGGATCACACCGCGGCCGTCGTCCGCGAGCGCGTCCCGCACGTGGGCGAGGTCGTCGTCGGTCCCGACGGCGTCGAGCACCTCGGGCTCTGTCCCCGGTGCGGCGGGGAGCAGCACGCCGCCCCGGTCGCCGACCCGGCGCAGGCCGCGCGAGGCGAAGGGCGCGACGCTGAAGGCCTTGAGCCCGTGGGAGCGGGCGCCCTTGCGCAGGCGCAAGAACACCACGCCGGCCTCCTCCTCGGGCTCGAGCCCGACCAGCAGCACCGCGGACGCCGCCTCGAGGTCGGTGAAGGTGACGCCGAGCCCAGAGCCTGCGACCGTGCTGCCGAGGAAGGCGAGCTCCTCGTCGGAGTGCACGCGAGACCGGTGGTCGACGTCGTTCGTGCCGAGGACCACCCGCGCGAACTTGGCGTAGGCGTAGGCGTCCTCGATCGTGAGGCGCCCGCCGGGCAGCACACCGACGCCGCCGTCGGAGCGGCGGTCGGCCGTGCAGGCCGCCCGCAGGCCGGCGGCGGCCGCGTCGAAGGCCTCCATCCAGCTGACGGGGCGCAGCTCGCCGCGGAAGCCGTCGGCCCCGCGGTCGCGGACCATCGGCGAGGTGATCCGGTCCGGCGCGGTCTGCCAGGTGAAGGCGAAGCGGTCCTTGTCGGTGATCCACTCCTCGTTGACCGCCGGGTCCTCCCCCGCCAGCCGCCGCATCACCGTGCCGCGACGGTGGTCGACGCGGATCGCGGACCCGGAGGAGTCGTGCTCGGAGACCGACGGGGTCGAGACGAGGTCGAAGGGCCGGGAGCGGAACCTGTAGGCCGCACCGGTCAGGGCGCCGACCGGGCAGATCTGCACGGTGTTCCCCGAGAAGTACGACGCGAAGGGCTGGCCGGACTCGTCGGGCTCCGCACCACCCGTCGGGACGTCGCCGTCCGCGGCGACCGGGTCCGCGAAGTCGAGGACGTCGGTGTCGAACCGGCCGATCTGCTGACGGGCGCCGCGCTCCTGCAGGTCGATGAACGCGTCCCCGGCGATCTGCTTCGAGAACCGGGTGCAGCGCTGGCACAGGACGCAGCGCTCGCGGTCGAGGAGGATCTCGGTCGAGACGGAGATGGGCTTGGGGAAGGTCCGCTTGACGTCGACGAAGCGGCTGGTGGGGCGACCGTTGCTCATCGCCTGGTTCTGCAGCGGGCACTCGCCGCCCTTGTCGCACACCGGGCAGTCGAGCGGGTGGTTGATGAGCAGCAGCTCCATGACCCCCTGCTGGGCCTTGTCGGCGACCGGCGAGGTGTGCTGGGTCTTGACGATCATCCCGGGGGCGGCCTCGAGCGTGCACGAGGCCTGCGGCTTGGGCATCGGCCGGACGTTGCCCTCGCGGTCGGGCATGGCGACGTCGACGAGGCACTGGCGGCAGGCGCCGGCGGGCTCGAGGAGCGGGTGGTCGCAGAACCGGGGGATCTGCACGCCCACCTGCTCGGCCGCGCGGATGACGAGCGTGCCCTTGGGGACGGACATCTCGACGCCGTCGAGGGTGAAGGTGACGTGGTCTGGTCGTGCGGGCGGCTGTGCCGCGGTCCCGGCAGCGCCCTTGCTCTCCGTGACAGTCATCAGTGGCCTCCAGCGCCTGCTCCCGCGAGCGTCGCCGCGCGCGTCCTCGGGGTGTAGCCGAACAGTGCCGATCTCTCGGGCGGGAACAGCTCGCTCGCGGGGGTGTGCATCCCGGCCTCGAACTCTTCGCGGAAGTACTGGACGGCCGAGGTGATGCACGACGTCGCGCCGTCGCCGAGGGCGCAGAACGCGCGCCCGAGGATGTTGTCGCAGGTGTCGAGGAGCGTGTCGATGTCGCCCTGCGTGCCCTGGCCTGCCTCGAGGCGCCGGAGCACCTGCTTGAGCCAGTAGGTGCCCTCGCGGCACGGCGTGCACTTGCCGCAGGACTCGTGCGCGTAGAACTCCGTCCACCGCGTGACCGCGCGGACCACCGACGTGGTCTCGTCGAAGATCTGCAGCGCGCGGGTGCCGAGCATCGAGCCCGCCGCGGCGACCGACTCGTAGTCGAGCGGCACGTCAAGGTGCTCGGCGGTGAAGATCGGGGTCGACGAGCCCCCGGGCGTCCAGAACTTCAGCGCCCGGCCGCCGCGGACCCCGCCGGCCATGTCGAGGAGCTCGCGCAGCGTGATGCCGAGCGGCGCCTCGTACTGGCCCGGGTGGGTCACGTGCCCGGACAGCGAGAAGAGGCCGTGCCCGGCCGAGCGCTCGGTGCCCATCGAGGTGAACCACGAGGCACCGCGGGCGACGATCTGCGGGACCGACGCGACCGACTCGACGTTGTTGACCACGGTCGGGCGGGCGTAGAGGCCGGCGACCGCGGGGAAGGGCGGCTTGAGGCGCGGCTGCCCGCGCAGCCCCTCGAGGGAGTCGAGGAGCGCGGTCTCCTCGCCGCAGATGTACGCACCCGCCCCGGCGTGCACCGTGACGTCGAGGTCGAAGCCCGAGCCGAGGACGTCCTTGCCCAGGTACCCGGCGGCGTAGGCCTCCTCGACGGCCTTGAGCAGGCGCCGGTAGACGTGCAGCACCTCGCCGCGCACGTAGATGAAGGCGTGGTGGCACCCGATGGCGTACGAGGTGATGGCGACGCCCTCGACGAGGGTCTGGGGCGAGGCGAGCATGAGCGGGATGTCCTTGCAGGTGCCCGGCTCGGACTCGTCGGCGTTGACCACGAGGTACCGGGGCCCGCCGTCGGGTGCGGGCAGGAAGCCCCACTTCATGCCGGTGGGGAACCCGGCACCGCCGCGACCCCGCAGCCCGGAGTCCTTGACGGTCTGCACGACGTCGGCCGCGGGCTGGGCCAGCGCGGCGCGCAGGCCCTCGTACCCGCCGTTCGCCAGGTAGGTCTCCAGCGTCCAGGAGCGCTCGGCGTCCCAGTGCGCGGAGAGGACCGGTGCCAGCTCGGTGCTCATCGCTCCCCCTCGGTGGTCGGTGCGGACGTGGTCGGTGCCGACGAGGTCGACGAGGTCGTGTCCTGCGCTGCCGGCTCGGACTTCTCGTCCGCCGCCGGCGTCGCCTCGTCTGCCGAGGCGGCCGTGCCCGACGACGTGTCGGCCGGGGTCTCCTCGGTGCGCTCGGCGCTCGACTGCTCGGCGCCGGTCGACGGCGTCGCGTCGGCAGCCGGCTGATCAGCCTCGGCACCCGCCGCGGACTCTGCCGGCTGCTCCGGTGCCGGGTCGGCCGTCCAGCCCTTCTCGCGGGCGAGCCGCGTCCCGCGGACCGTGGCTCCGCCGGCGCCGACGCCCTCGTCGGCGCGCCCGTCGGTGAACCCCGCGAGCACCCGGGACATCTGCTTGAAGGTGCACACGGACGAGGCGCCGCGTGTCGGCACGACGTCCTTGCCGAACCGCAGGTCGTCGACGACCCCGCGGGCGCTCGCCGGGGTCTGGTCGTCGAAGAACTCCCAGTTGACCATCATCACCGGGGCGTAGTCGCAGGCCGCGTTGCACTCGACGCGCTCGAGCGTGACGGCGCCGTCCTCGGTGGTCTCGTCGTGCCCGATCCCCAGGTGCTCGGAGAGCTCGTCGAAGATCTCGTCGCCGCCCATGATCGCGCAGAGCGTGTTGGTGCAGACCCCGACGGTGTACGTGCCGTTGGGGCGCCGCTTGTACTGCGTGTAGAAGGTCGCGACGGCCGAGACCTCGGCCGGGGTGAGGTCGAGGACCTCGGCGCAGAACGTGATCCCGGAGCGGGACACGTAGCCGTCCTCGGACTGCACCAGGTGCAGCATCGGCAGGAGCGCAGAGCGTGCCTGGGGGTACCGGCCGACGATCTGGTGCGCGTCGGCCGTCAGCCGGGCGAGCGTGACCTCGTCGTAGCCGGTCCCCGAGGGGGCGGTCGGGTGCTGGTGCTGGGCGTCGGTGCTCATCGGTCTACACCTCCGAGGACGGGGTCGAGCGAGGCCACCGCGACGACGACGTCGGCGACCTGGCCGCCCTCGCACATCAGGGCCACGGCCTGCAGGTTGTTGAACGACGGGTCACGGAAGTGCGCCCGGTAGGGTCTCGTCCCGCCGTCGGAGACGAGGTGCACGCCGAGCTCGCCGCGCGGGTGCTCCACGGTCTGGAACACCTGCCCCGCCGGGACCCGGAAGCCCTCGGTCACGAGCTTGAAGTGGTGGATCAGCGACTCCATGGACTCGCCCATGATCTCCCTGATGTGCTCGAGGGAGTTGCCGGCGCCGTCGGTGCCGATGGCCAGCTGCGCGGGCCACGCGATCTTCTTGTCGGCGACCATCACCGGGTCGCCCGTCGAGCGCTCGAGGCGCTCGATGCACTGCGCCGCGATCTTGAGCGACTGGTAGCACTCCTCGATGCGCAGCACCACGCGCGAGTAGCAGTCGGCCTCCGTGGAGGTCGGGACGTCGAAGTCGTAGGTCTCGTAGCCGCAGTACGGCGCGGACTTGCGGACGTCGTAGGGCAGGCCGGCCGAGCGGAGCACGGGACCGGTGACCCCGAGCGCCATGCAGCCCGCGAGGTTGAGGTGCCCGGTGCCGACCAGACGAGACCTGAAGATCGGGTTGGCGAGCATGAGGTCGCCGAGCTGCGCGAGGTACTTGCGCACCTCGGTGTCCATGTGCCAGAAGTCCTCGGTCAGACCCGCCGGGACGTCCTGGGCCACCCCGCCCGGGCGGATGAACGCGTGGTTCATCCGCAGCCCGGTGATCGACTCGAAGATCCGCAGGATCTCCTCGCGTGCCGTGAAGCTCACGGTCATCACCGTCGTGGCGCCCATCTCGTTGCCGCCGGTCCCCAGGCACACGAGGTGGCTCGCCACCCGGTTGAGCTCCATGAGCAGCACCCGGATCACCTGCGCCCGCTCGGGGACGTCGTCCTCGACGCCGAGCAGCCGCTCGATCCCGAGGCAGTACGCGGCCTCCTGGAAGAACGGCGCCAGGTAGTCCATCCGGGTGCAGAACGCGACGCCCTGCGTCCAGGTGCGGAACTCCATGTTCTTCTCGATGCCCGTGTGCAGGTAGCCCACCCCGCACCGTGCCTCGGTGACCGTCTCGCCGTCGATCTCGAGCATGAGCCTCAGCACGCCGTGGGTCGACGGGTGCTGCGGGCCCATGTTGACGACGATGCGCTCCTCGCCGAGCTCGGCGATCTCGGCCGCGATCTCGTCCCAGTCTCCGCCCGACGACTCGAAGGACGGGACCGAGGTGTCGTCGACCGGCGGACGCGCCGCGTGCGGCGTGCTGCTGCTCTGCGTGCTCACGAGTAGGACCTCCTCTGGTCCGGCGGGGGCACCGTCGCACCCTTGTACTCCACGGGGATGCCACCGAGCGGGTAGTCCTTGCGCTGCGGGTGGCCGGGCCAGTCGTCCGGCATCGCGATCCGGGCGAGGGCAGGGTGACCGTCGAACACGATCCCGAAGAAGTCCCACGTCTCGCGCTCGTGCCAGTCGTTGGTCGGGTAGACCGTCGTGGTCGTCGGGACGTGCGGGTCCGCGTCGGGCACCGTCACCTCGAGGCGCAGCGAGCGGCCGTGCGTCACCGAGGTCAGGTGGTAGACGGCGTGCAGCTCGCGCCCCGTGTCCCCCGGGAAGTGCACGCCCGAGACGCCGAGGCTCAGCTCGAAGCGCAGGTCCTGGTCGTCGCGCAGCGCCCGGCACACCGCCACGAGGTGCTCCCGGCGGACGTGGATCGTCAGCTCCGTCCGTGCGCCGGAGCCGGCCGGCGGGTCGACGACCACGCCCTCGACCGCCGCGTCGAAGGCGACGCCGTCCTCGGCCAGCACCTCGGCGAGGACGTCGACCGCGTCGTCGTACCAGCCGCCGTAGGGCCTCGGGCTCGCGAGCCGCCGGGTCACCGGGCGGACGAGCCCGCCGAAGCCCGACGTGTCGCCCGAGCCGTGGGCACCGAACATCCCGGTGCGGACCTCGACGACCTCGAGCTGTTCGCGCGCCTCCGGGACGGCCAGCGCGTCACCGCCCGGGGTCACGTCGGTCCGGGGCGCGTCCGGGGTGCTCGTCATCGCAGCAGGCCCTTCATCGCGGAGGTGGGCGTCGCCTCGAGCGCGGCCGCCTCGGCGGCGCGAGCCGCCTCCTTGCGGTTGACGCCGAGCGGCTGGTCCTGGATCTGCTGGTGCAGCGCGAGGATCGAGTTGATGAGCATCTCGGGGCGGGGCGGGCACCCGGGGAGGTAGATGTCGACCGGCACGATGTGGTCGACGCCCTGGACGATCGCGTAGTTGTTGAACATGCCGCCGCTCGACGCGCACACGCCCATCGACAGGACCCACTTGGGCTCGGGCATCTGGTCGTAGACCTGACGGACCACGGGGGCCATCTTCTGGCTCACCCGGCCGGCCACGATCATGAGGTCGGCCTGGCGCGGAGACGCACGGAACACCTCCATGCCGAACCGCGACAGATCGAACCGGCTGGCCCCCGCCGCCATCATCTCGATCGCGCAGCAGGCGAGCCCGAAGGTCACCGGCCACAACGAGCCCTTGCGGAAGTAGCCGGCGAGGTCCTCGACGGTCGTCAGGAGGAATCCTGAGGGAGCTTCTTCGATCCCCATGGCGTCAGAACCTTTCGTCGCGCGGCGTGTGCATGCGTGCTCGGTACCTGCAGGTGCGCTGGTCGGTGGCCATCAGTCCCACTCGAACCCTCCGCGACGCCACTCGTACACGAACGGCACGGTGATCAGGGCGAGGAACGAGAGCATCGCGACCAGGCCGAACATGGCCAGCGTCGAGAAGTCGACGGCCCAGGGGTAGAGGAACACGACCTCGATGTCGAAGATGATGAAGGTCATCGCCACCAGGTAGTACTTGACCGGGAAGCGCCCGCCTCCCGCGGCCTGGGGCGTGGGCTCGATCCCGCACTCGTAGGCGTCGAGCTTGGCCCTGTTGTAGCGCTTGGGGCCGATGACCGCGCTCGCGGCGACGCCGCCGAGGGCGAGGACCATCGCGATCCCCATGAGGACCAGCAGCGGGACGTAGGGGTTGTTCATGCCTTCGGCACCACCCTCGTGAGCCCGGCGATCACACGGTCGACGACGTCGCCTCCGTGGGGCTCGTAGCAGTCGGACAGGAGCTTGACGACGAGCCTCATGACGAGCGGCCGCGGCAGCCCGTAGGTGGTGCACAGCCGCATGACGCGCGGGTGCTCGATGACCCGGACGAAGATCCGTCCGAGCGTGAAGTAGCCGCCGAGCTCACGGCTCATGGCGTCCGCGTAGGTGGACAGCGCCCGCTCGCGCGAGTCGTCCGTGGTGCGCGCGGTCGCCTGCGAGACGACGTCGGCCGCCACCCGCCCCGCCTGCAGGGCGTAGGCGATCCCCTCACCGTTGAAGGGGCTGACCATGCCGCCGGAGTCGCCGACCAGCATGAGACCACGGGTGTAGAGCGGCTTGCGGTTGAAGGCCATGGGCAGCGCAGCACCGCGCACCGGGCCGATCTGGTTCTCGGGGGTGAACCCCCACTCCTCCGGGGTGTTCTCCATCCAGCGGGCGAACAGGGCCTTGTAGTCGATCTTGGTCGCGGCCGCGGTCGAGGACACCGACCCGAGCCCGACGTTGACGGTGCCGTCACCGAGCGCGAAGATCCAGCCGTAGCCGGGGAGCAGGTTCGACTCGCCGGGCTTGCCGTCCCAGAGCTCGAGCTGGGACTCCATCCACGGGTCGTCGTGGCGCGGGCTGGTGAAGTACGTGCGGACCGCCACGCCCATCGGCCGGTTCATGGCCTTCTCGATGCCCAGCGACGTGGCCATGCGGGCCGAGACGCCGTCGGCGGCGATGACGACGGGGGCCCGGTACGTGGTCTCCTCGCCGGCCCGGCGGCCGTTCGAGTCGACCGGCCGGGCGGTGACGCCGACGACGCGGCCGGTGCGCTCGTCGACCACGGGGCCCGTGACGTTGGTGCGCTCCATGAGCTTGGCGCCGCTCGCGCGGGCGTGCTCGGCGAGCGTCTGGTCGAGGTTCATCCGCGAGCGCGCGAGGCCGTACGACGGGTAGGCGCGCAGCTCGGGCCAGGGGAACTCGAAGGACCGTCCGCCGGCGACGGCCCGGAGGCCGATGTTGCGGATCCAGCCGTCCTCCTCGCGGGTGGGGACGCCCATGCGGACGAGCTCGCCGACCGCGCGCGGGGTGAGGCCGTCGCCGCAGATCTTGTCGCGGGGGAAGGACGACTTCTCCATGAGGATGACGTCGAGCCCGGCAGCGGCGCAGTAGTGCGCGGCCGCAGACCCGGCCGGGCCCGCGCCGACGACGATGACGTCCGCGTCGTCGTTGCCCTGGAGTCTCATGCCCTGCCACCCGTCCGCCGCTGCGAGCCGCGGGTGCGGCCCGTGAGGTCGTGCACTGCCTGTGTGGTCGTGCTCCGCTTGTGAACTTCTTCACAAGCAGTGGGGCAACTGTATCCAGGATCACACCGGGTTGTCTGCTTAGGCATACCTTGCCTGAGGCTCGTAGAAGACCGAGGTCAGAGCGCTGCGGCCGCTTGAGACTCCTCAGGCCGGGCGTGTCGCCCGGTGCAGGGCGACGATCCCGCCGGTGAGGTTCCGGTACCCGACCGACTCCCAGCCCGCCTGCAGCAGCACCCGCCCGAGGCCCTCCTGGTCCGGCCAGGCGCGGATCGACTCGGCGAGGTACTCGTAGGAGCCCGCGTCCTTGGTGACGGCACCGGCGACCTTGGGGAGCGCCCGCATGAGGTACTCGACGTACACGGTGCGGAACGGCTCCCACGTGGGCTGCGAGAACTCGCACACGACGATCCGGCCGCCCGGGCGCACGACCCGCAGCATCTCGCGGAGCGCGCCCACGGTGTCGACCACGTTGCGCAGCCCGAAGGAGATGGTCACCGCGTCGAAGGACGCGTCCGCGAAGGGGAGCCGCGTCGCGTCGCCCGCGGTGAAGGGCAGGTCGGGTCGGCGTGCCTTGCCGACGGAGAGCATGCCGAAGGAGAAGTCGCAGGGCACCACCTGGGCGCCCGCGGCGGCGAAGGGCTCGCTCGACGTCCCGGTGCCGGCCGCGAGGTCCAGGACCCGCTCGCCGGGCTGGGCGTCGACGGCACGCAGCGTCGCGCGGCGCCAGGACCTGGTCTGCCCCGCCGAGACGAGGTCGTTGACGAGGTCGTAGTGCTGGGCGATCCCGTCGAACATCGACGCGACCTCGGTGGGCTTCTTGTCCAGGCTCGCACGTGACATGGCCCCATCGTCTCACCAGTGCACCGGCCCGCGCGCACTCCGGCGTCGCCCTCGGCCGGACGGTCGTACGCTTGGAGGCGATGAGCACCCAGTCGTCCGTGACGGACGTTGCCCCCGAACCGCTGTCACCCCAGCTCGTGGTCCGCACGACGCTGCTCGGCACCGTCCTCGACGACGACCCCGCCGCGCTGCTCGCCCTCCTCCCCCGCACCGCGCCGCTCGCCTGGGTCCGCCGCGGGGACGGGCTCGTCGCCTGGGGCGAGGTCGCCCGCGTCGAGACCACCGGGCCCGGACGCTTCGCCGACGCCGAGGCCGTCTGGGCCTCCCTGCGATCGCGCGCCGTCGTGCGCGACGACGTCAAGGTCCCGGGCACCGGGCCGGTCGCCTTCGGGTCCTTCGCCTTCGACGACGGGTCGGACCAGCGCAGCGTGCTCGTGGTCCCGCGCGTCGTGGTCGGCCGCCGCGGCTCGACCGCGTGGATCACCACCATCACCACGACGCAGACCTCCGCGGGCTCGGCTCCGACCCTCGCGCCGGTGCCGACGCTCGCGCACGTCCTCGACGACGTCGACCCTGTGACCTCCCCCGGCGCGGTCACCTACTCCCGCGGTGCCGTCGCCGACGACGACTGGACGGCGTCGGTCGAGGAGGCCGTCCGCAGGATCCGCGACGGACGCCTCGACAAGGTGGTCATGGCGCGCGACGTCGAGGCCCGCACCGAGCACCCGATCGACCCGCGCTGGCTGCTCACCCGCCTCGCGACCGCGTACACCGGGTGCTGGACCTTCAGCATCGACGGCATGGTGGGCGCGACCCCCGAGCTGCTCGTCCGCAGCGAGAAGGGGCTCGTCACGTCCCGCGTGCTCGCCGGGACCATCCGGCGCACCGGGGGCGAGGAGGCCGACCTCGCGCGGGCCGCGAAGCTCGCGCACTCGTCCAAGGACCTCGAGGAGCACGAGTACGCCGTCGCCTCGGTGGCCGAGGCGCTCGCTCCCTACTGCCAGTCCCTCAACGTGCCCGAGACGCCCTTCGTGCTGCACCTGCCGAACGTGCTGCACCTGGCGAGCGACGTCACGGGGGTGCTGTGCACCTCGGGCACGCCCGTGGCCGGGAACCTGACCAGCACGACGAGCACGGCGTCGGCCGCCGCCCCGGTCGTCGGCGGCCACGGCGTGGCTCCGTCGAGCCTCAGCCTCGCCGCCGCGCTGCACCCGACGGCCGCCGTGTGCGGCACGCCGACCGCCGTCGCGAACGACCTCATCCGTGAGCTCGAGGGCATGGACCGCGCGCGCTACGCCGGCCCGGTGGGCTGGGTGGGCGGCGACGGCGACGGCGAGTGGGGCATCGCCCTGCGCTCGGCCTCCCTCGACCCCGAGGACGACCGTGCTGCCCGGCTGTTCGCCGGCTGCGGCGTCGTCGCGGCGTCGGACCCGGCGTCCGAGCTCGCCGAGACCGAGGCCAAGCTCGAGCCCATGCGCCTCGCCCTCTCGACCACCCCGCTGCCCTAGGCCTCGAGAGCACAGCAGGCCCGAGAGACCGCAGACCTCCCGCGGACGGGCGCGCCCTCGTGGACGCAGAGGAGCGGCGCCACGTCAGGGGGGGACGTGGCGCCGCTGGTGCCTCACCGGCACGAGGGGGGCGTGCCGGCGAGGGGTCTGTGCTCTGCCGTCAGCCGTTCTGGCCGGGGAAGAGGTCCGAGAGGTCCGGGACGTTGTTCGGCGACTCGGAGCCGGGCTGCGTGGCCTCGCCCGGCTGGTCACCCTGGCCCGGGAAGGTCCCCTGGTCGGGGGCGGTGCCGTCGGTGCTGCCCGGGTCCTCGTCGTTGCTGGTCGCCTCTTCGGTCCTGGTCGCGAGCGTCACCGGGACGTCGAGAGCCTTGCCGTCGCGGACCACCGTGAGGGTCACCTCGGTGCCAGTGGTGAGCGCACGGACGAATCCGGTGAGCGACTGGAGGCCGGTCACGGACTTGCCGTCGATCGCGACCACCACGTCGTCGGGCTGGAGACCGGCCGCGGCGGCGGGCGACCCGTCGGTGACCACGCGGACGACCGCACCCTGGCGGGTGGTGCCGTCTGCCGTGGCCTCGCCGTCGGCGAGCGTCACGCCGAGGAACGCGTGCTCCGCCTTCCCCTTCTCGATGAGCTGGCCGCCGATGTTCTGCACCAGGTTCGACGGGATGGCGAAGCCCAGGCCGATCGAGCCGGACTGGCTCGACGCTCCCGACGACGGCAGGGCAGCGATCGACGACGTGATGCCGATGACCTCGCCCTTCGCGTTGAAGAGCGGGCCGCCGCTGTTCCCCGGGTTGATGGCCGCGTCGATCTGGATCGCGTTCGTCACGACGGCCGTCTGGTTGCTGTCGGACGTCGCGGTGCTCACCGGCCGGTCGAGGGCCGACACGATGCCGGTGGTCGCGGTGTTCGACAGGCCGAGCGGGTTGCCGACGGCCATCACCGCGTCGCCGACGTTCACCTGGGACGAGTCGGCGAGGACGGCCGGCTGGAGGTCCTCGGGCGGGTCGACGAGCTTGACGACGGCGAGGTCCGTCGCGGGGTCGAGGCCGACGATCTTCGCCTCGTAGACGCGGCCGTCAGACAGGGTGACCTTGACCGTGTCGTCCACGGCGCCCGAGACCACGTGGTCGTTGGTGAGGATGTGGCCCTGGTCGTCGATGACGACACCGGAGCCCTCGCCCTCGCCCTGCTGCGTGGTCACCTTGATCGCGACGACGGACGGGGCCACGGCGGCGCTCACGGCCTTCCAGTCGGCCGAGCCGTCGGTCGACTCGGCGACCGGGACCGCTCCCGACGAGCCGCTCTGCTTCCCGATGCTGCTGTAACCGGTCGAGCTCGTGGTGCCGGCGGCGCTGTCAGAGCCGATCTGTCCCGTGAGCGCGGCGGTGCCGACGCTCGCCAGGACCGCGGCCAGGACGGCCGTGGTCGCGATCGGCAGCACCAGGCGACGCTTGGGTGCCGCCGCGACGGTGGTCGTGCCCTGCTGCGGCTCCTGCCGGGACGTGGAGGAGAACGGCTGCTGCTGCGGCTGGTGGCCGGGCTGCTCGTAGCCCTGCTGGGCGTACCCGTGCGCGCCGTGCTGAGCGGACGGGCTGTGCTGCGTGCTGCCCTGCTGCTGCGGCTGGTACGCGGTCGGCTGCGCCCGGTACCCACCCTGCTGCGGCTGGGTCGGTGCCTGCGGCTGCGCGAGGGTCGGCGCCACGGGGACGGGGGGCAGCGGACGGGTGGTCTGCTCGGCGGGGCGGACGGGCTCGGTGGGCTGGGCGCCCTGCGTGCGGGCTGCGTCGTCGGCCGGGGTGTTCTGCGAAGTCATGGGGTTCCCTCTCCTCGGGTCTTCCTGCTGACCCACACTCAACCCCGTCGTCCTGGAGCGACCCTTGATCTTCGCTGGGAATTGGCTGCGAATGATGTCCGGTTCGCGAGGTGCCTCGGAGCCCCGGCGCCCAGACGCCCTCGGCCTGCGTCCTACCGCGGCGTCTCGAGCGTCTCCAGCGCGACCGCGACCGCCCGCGCGAGCTCGCGCCCCTGCGGTCCCCGGTCCTGGCGGTCGACCGCCACCTCGACGACGCTGACCCCTGGCCGCGGGTGTGCGAGCACCGCGCGGAGCCGCTCGACGGTCGTCACGGCCTCGTGCGGGACGCCGTAGCCCGCGCAGAGCGAGGCGAGGTCCGCCCCGTGCGGTGTCGCGAAGACCCGCTCGAACACGTCGGCGTGCTCGGGGCGGCCGTGCTCGAGGGTCGCGAAGATCGCGCCCCCGTCGTCGTTGACGACCACCACCTGCGCCTGCACCTCAGGCTCGGAGGGGCCGCGGAGCAGCCCGCCGACGTCGTGCAGGAAGGTGAGGTCTCCGAGCAGCGCACGCACCGTCCGGGGCGCGTGCGCCTGGACACCGAGGGCCACGCCGAGGGTCGTCGAGACCGTGCCGTCGATGCCGGCCAGCCCACGGTTCGCGACCACGGCCGGCGCAGTCTCCCAGCCGGCGACCAGCTCGAGGTCGCGGGCGGGGCTGCTCGAGCCGACCACGAGGACGTCGTCGGGCGCGCTGGCCCGGGCCACCTCGGCTGCGACCGCGAGCGACGACGGACGTCCGCCCGCCGCGCCACCGGCACGGACAGCGTCGGAGACGACGGCACGCGCAGCCCCCGAGGCTGCCAGCCAGCGGTCGAGCCAGGGGCCGGACGCGCTCTCGGGTGCCTCCAGCCACCCGGTCGGGACCGCGGCAAGCACGACGGACGCAGACCGTGCTGCGTCGGGCCACTGCTCCGCGCCCGGGGCGACGACGACGACGCGCGCACCCGAGCCGAGGAGCGCCTGGACGGGCCGCGACACCGTGGGACGCCCGAGGACGACGACCTGTCGGACCTCGGCGGTCAGCGAGGACCCGGAGAGCACGAGGCGGTGCGCAGCCACGAGGTTCGGCCCGCCGCACGCTCCGGAGGACACCTCGGAGAGCAGGGGCCACCCGCGCGCCTCAGCCAGGCGCCGGGCGAGGTCGCCCGCGCCGTCGCCCGCGACGACCACCGTCGCCGGCTCGTCGGCGAGGGCGAGGACCTCGGGCGTCGCGTCGGTCGAGGTGCCGCGCGCGACGACGTCGGTGACCGCGGGGAGGGCAGGCGCCGGCAGGCCGTCCGCGAGCTCTGCCCCACCGTCCGCACCGCCGAGCAGCTCGAGGTCTGCGGCCGTGGGCACGAGCGGGTCGCGGTAGGCGAGGTTCACCTGGACCGGACCGGGGGCGCTGCTGCGGGCCCCGGTGGCTGCCGCGACGGCGCGGACCAGCTGGGCGCGCAGGTCGGTGAGCTCGCCCGGACGCCCGGTCGGCGCGGGGACGTCGAGCGCGAGCCGGGCTGCCCGGCCGAAGATCCCGACCTGGTCCGCCGTCTGGTTGGCGCCGGTCCCCCGGAGCTCGTGCGGACGGTCGGCGGTGAGCAGCAGCAGCGGGACCCCGGCGTGGTGCGCCTCGAGGACGGCCGGGTGCAGGTTCGCCACGGCGGTGCCCGAGGTGGTCACGACGGCGACGGGAGCCGGAGGACGCACGGTCGCCGGTCCGTTCACCTCGTCGGCTGCTCGGTCTGCGTCGAGGGACCCGGCTCGGGCCAGCCCGAGCGCCAGGAACCCGGCGTCTCGCTCGTCGACGCGCACGTGCAGCCGCAGGCCGGGGTGCCGGCCGGTGAGGACCGCGTGCCCGAGGGCGTACGCGAGAGGTGCGCTGCGTGAGCCCGGTGCGAGCACCACCTCACGGACACCGAGGCCGGCGAGCGTCTCGACGAGCGTGTGCGCCGCCACGACCGAGGGGGCGCTGGACGCAGCAGCCGGCGTCTCGGGTGCGACGCCGCGGTCGCCGCCAGCCCCGCTCACGCGCCCGCTCCGTCGCGTCGCGTCGTGGACGTACCGCGGGAGGACCGGATCCCCGCGGCGAGAGCCTCCACGCGCGACACCCGCTCGAGCCAGCGGGCTGCGACGTCGGGCGAGAGACGGCGCGCGTCGGTCGCCGCGAGCGTGGCCGCGGTCGGGACCGGGCGTCCCACGAGGATGTCGCCGTCGACCGGCAGGAGCGGCTCGGGCACCACGTCGTGGGCCAGCAGCTGAGAGGTCGCGAGGCCGCAGGCGTGGTCGAGGCGGGGCAGGGCGGCCGCGAGCGCCACCCCGGCCGCCAGCCCCACCGAGCTCTCGAGGGCGGAGGACACGACGACGGGCAGCCCGACCTGCTCGGCGAGCTCGAGGCAGGCGCGCACGCCGCCGAGCGGCTGCACCTTGAGCACGATGATGTCCGCGGCGTCCTGGCGGACCACCTCGAAGGGGTCCTCGGCCCGGCGGACGGACTCGTCGGCGGCGACCGGGACGTGGGTGCGGCGCCGCACGGCGGCGAGGCCCGCGACGTCCGCGCAGGGCTGCTCGACGTACTCGAGCCCTCCGGCCGCGCGGTCGAGGTGGACGAGGCGCTCGACGGCCTCGTCCACGCCCCAGGCGCCGTTGGCGTCGACGCGGATCGACCCGCCGGGTCCGAGCGCGTCCCGGACGGCCTCGAGCCGGGCGATCTCGTCGGAGAGGGTCTGGCCGCGCTCGGCCACCTTCACCTTGGCGGTCCGGCAGCCGCCGGAGGCGAGGACGATGCTGCGGGCACGCTCGGGGTCGGTCGCCGGGACGGTGACGTTGACCGGGACGCGGGTGCGGACCGCGGCGGGCCAGCCCTCGTCCGCGGCCTCGCGGGCGGCGCGCCACCAGGCGAGGGCCTCCGCGTCGTCGTAGTCCCAGAAGGGGGAGAACTCGCCCCAGCCGGCCTCGCCCTCGAGCAGGACGCCGTCGCGCGCGTCGAGGCCGCGGAACCGGGTGGTCAGGGGGGTCGAGTAGACGTGCACCACCTCAGGTTAGGCCCCGTGCGCCTCATCAAGGGCGCTGTGGGTGCTGACGGCACTGTCGGCGCTGCCGCCTCTGAGGATCCTCGGCACGGGCTCGCCGCCGGGCTCGAGCGCGAGCAGCAGGCGGCGGAGCAGCAGCTCGGCGTGCACCCGCACGTCGCGCCCCTCGCTCAGCGCCGAGACCGCGGCCCCGTCGACCACCGCGACGACCACCTCGGGTCCGGCCGGCACCCCGAGGAGGTCGACGAGCCGGGTCACGGCGTCGTCGAGGCCGGCCCGGCCGGCGGCATAGGCGGCGGCGAGGACCTCGTCGCGGCCCGCGCTCACCAGGTGCTCGTAGTGCCCGCGCACAGCGCGGTCGTCCCCGGCGGGGAGGACCGCGTCGACGAGCACCGCGCACCGGCGCTCGGCCGTCAGAGCGGAGGGGCCGCCCGCACGCCCCTCCACGGCGGGATCGTCGCTCACGGCACCGCCGGGACCGCCGGCCGGCAGGACCTCGGCAGCGAGGGACTCGACGACGCCGTCGGCGTGCGTCGCCCACCTCTCGGCGAGGAGCGTCCCGGCCGCCCCGACGAGGTCGTCGAGCGACGCGAAGTAGTAGGTGGTCGCGGCGAGCGGCACGTCGGCGCGCTGCGCGATGGTCCGGTGGGTGAGGGCCGCGGGACCCACGTCGAGGACGAGGGCGGCCGCCGCGGTGACGATCGCGTCGCGGCGCGCTGCACCCCTGGGCTGGCGGCGCGTCGGCGTGGTCACCCGCAGACCCTAGCGACGCTCTGTGACCGGCATGTTTCGTGGCGGGTCCGCTCGCGGCCCTCCTCGCCTATGGTGGTCCGGTGAGCTCACTCCCCGCACCGGTGTCCCAGACCTTCGACCCCGCCCGGTGGCGGCTCGTCACCGGCTTCGAGGAGCTCACCGACATCACCTACCACCGGGGCGTCGACCGGACCGGTGAGCAGGAGCGCGACCTGCCCGTGGTGCGCATCGCCTTCGACCGACCCGAGGTGCGCAACGCCTTCCGACCGCACACCGTCGACGAGCTGCACCGGGTGATGGACCACGCCCGCATGACCTCGGACGTCGCCGCCGTGATCCTCACCGGCAACGGGCCGAGCCCCAAGGACGGCGGGTGGGCGTTCTGCTCGGGCGGCGACCAGCGCATCCGGGGCCGCGACGGATACCGCTACACGACGGCCGACGACTCCGGGGCCGCGGCGCAGACCGCGGACCACATCGACCCGGCGCAGGCCGGGCGCCTGCACATCCTCGAGGTGCAGCGGCTCATGCGGACCATGCCCAAGGTGGTCATCGCTGTCGTCAACGGGTGGGCTGCCGGCGGCGGCCACTCCCTGCACGTGGTGGCGGACCTGTCGATCGCGAGCCGCGAGCACGCACGGTTCAAGCAGACCGACGCGAACGTCGGGTCTTTCGACGCGGGCTACGGCTCGGCGCTCTTCGCGCGGCAGGTGGGGCAGAAGCGGGCGCGCGAGGTGTTCTTCCTGGCGCGGGAGTACTCGGCGCAGGACGCGTACGAGTGGGGCGCCGTCAACGAGGTGGCCGACCACGACGACGTGGAGGACCTGGCGCTCGAGTACGCGCGCACCATCGCGACGAAGTCGCCGCAGGCGATCAGGATGCTCAAGTTCGCCTTCAACCTGGCGGACGACGGTCTCGCGGGGCAGCAGGTCTTCGCGGGCGAGGCGACGCGCCTGGCCTACATGACGGACGAGGCGGTCGAGGGGCGTGACGCGTTCCTCGAGCGGCGCGACCCGGACTGGTCGGCGTACCCGTACTACTTCTGAGAGCCGCTCCTGAGCGGGCGGGCCGCTCCTGACCGGGCGGGCGTCAGGAGCCGGTGTCAGCCCTGGAGGAACGACCCGAGGAGCACGAGCGCCTCTCGACCGAAGTACGCGGCGCCGACCGAGAGGGCGACGAGCGCCCCGAAGGCCACGAGGACCGGCAGGACGGACGCGGCCCGGCGGGGCTCGCCGGTCGAGTCGTAGCCGGTGACGGCGCGGGACGTGACGGTCTTGCGGGCGGTGCGGGCGGTACGGGCTGCGCGCGAGGTACCGGCTGGGCGGACGGGGAGCCTGGGGTGCGTGAAAGTTGCCATGACTCGATCCTGCCGAGCCGCGCGCACCGGCACATCCAGCCGGCGGCTGGTCCCGCTGGCACCCCTGTCATGCGTCAGGCTGACCCGGCGCGTCCCGGGTCAGCCTGACGGATGAGTCATCCGACCGTGTACTCGCCGCCGTTGCTCGGGACGAGCTCGACCCAGGTGTTGCCGGGCGCCAGCGAGACCGGCTCGCCGTCGGCCCCGGTGAGGGTGACCGGCGCGAGGGTGCTCTCCTTGCTCCACGTCGCCGGGACCGACATCCCGCCCGAGACGACGAGCGCCTCGCCCGTGCCGATCACCTGGGTCTCCGGGACCGGGGTGCCCGCGGGGTCGCGGAACTCCGTGTCGACCACCGGGACGCTCATCACCACGACGTTCGTCGCGGCGAGCTGCTCCCCCGTGACCGACACGGCGGGCGTGGTGCCCTCGGAGCGCAGGTACCGGCCGGAGGCCGCGTCGAAGGCCCAGGACGGCGTGCTGTAGCCGGACATGCGGATCCCGAGCACCGACGCCGGGGTACCGGCGGCCGTGGAGGCCGTGGCGGCGTCCTCCGCGAAGAGGAACTGCTGCGCCGGGGAGTCGAGGTGGTCGGCGTCGGCCTGGCCGGCGAACTCGGCGAGCGCACCGTAGACGTTGTGCGGGGCGCGGCGGTCGGTCGACCGCGAGAACCCGGCGTCGCCGCGGTCGTTGGAGACCACCTGGAGCCCGCTGCCCGCGACGGCGTCGACGAAGGGCGGCTGCCCGCCGGAGAACACCATGAGGCCGTGCAGCGGCGCGATGATGTGGGCGTCCATGGGGCGCACCGAGCGGATCGGCCCGACGACCTCGGGCTGCTGGGAGTGGTAGACCGCGATGTAGCGCGTGACGCCACCCTCCACGACCTCTTCCCAGACGACGTCGGCGTTCTCCAGGCCGGTCTGCGGGCGGGCCTCGCGCGAGTTCTCGATCTTGACCGCGAGGGCCGGCCGGTTGGCGATCTCCTCGGAGGCCACACCGGTGAGCGGCCACGTGGTGGGCAGCGCCGGGTCAGGTGCGGCGGACCGGTCTGCGGTCGCGTCCGGGGTCACCCCTGCGGTCGCGGTGGCACCGCCGGACCCCGAGCAGCCGGCGAGCAGCAGCGCGGTCGAGACCAGCGCGGCGGCGAGCGTCGTCCGACGGTCCCGCCGGAGGGTGGCGATCGGCGTGCGGGTGGTTCGCTGCACGTGGGTGCTCCTTGTGACAGGCCGGGAGACCGGCTGGTGCTGTGCGCGGACGACGGTGGTCGGCCGGTGCGGTCGTGACAAGAGTAGGGCGCGACCTAGGCTGAGTCGGTGAAGGACTCGTCAGAGAACACCGCGAAGACGACGAACACCGCGTTCCGCACGGCGCGTCGGCGGGTGGAGACCGCCCTCGCCGCGCCCGTGGCCTCGGACGACGCGTGCGTGGTCGTGCCGACGTCCGGGTCGACGGGCGAGCCGCGCCGGGTGAAGATCTCGGCCGCGGCGCTGCGCGCGTCGGGCGAGGCCACCGCGGCGCGCCTTGGCGGGCACGGCACGTGGCTGCTCGCCCTGCCGACGACCCACGTCGCGGGGCTGCAGGTCGTGGCGCGGTCCGTGCTCGCCGGGACCGAGCCCGTCGTCCTCGACCTCTCGGCAGGGTTCCGCGGGGCCGGTTTCGCGGAGGCTGCCGGGCGGCTGGGCGCCGGGCGACGCCTCACCTCCCTCGTCCCCACGCAGGTGCACCGGTTGCTCGACGAGGCGCGCGCGGGCTCTCCCGCCGGGCTCGAGGCGCTCGCCGGCTTCGACGCCGTGCTCCTCGGGGGCGCGGCGACGGCGCCGACCGTCCTCGCCGCGCTGCGCGGCGCGGGCGTCCGGGTCGTGACCACCTACGGCATGAGCGAGACCGCCGGCGGGTGCGTGTACGACGGGCAGCCTCTCGACGGCGTGCGGGTGCGCACGGTCGACGGGCGCGTCGAGCTGAGCGGCCCGGTGCTGGCCGACGGCTACGTCGACGACCCGGTCGCGACGGCAGCGGCCTTCGTGACCGGAGGCACAGGGGCAGGCGCTGGGGCAGGCGCAGGCGCAGGCGCACGGTGGTTCCGGACGAGCGACCTCGGCGAGGTCGCGGCCGACGGGACCCTCACCGTGCTCGGCCGGGCCGACGACGTGGTCATCACCGGCGGCGTGAACGTCGCCCCCGCCGCCGTCGAGGCGGCGCTCTCCGGTCTCGACGAGGTCGGCGAGGCCTGCGTCGTGGGGCTGCCGGACCCGGAGTGGGGCCAGGTGGTGGTCGCCGTGGTGACCGTGGCCCCGGGGGCGCCGGACGTGTCGGAGGACACCCTGCTCGCCCAGGCCCGGGCGGTCGTCACCGATACCCTGGGTGCACCGGCCGCACCGCGCCACGTCGTCGTCACCGACGCCCTCGCGCTCCGCGGACCCGGCAAGGTCGACCGCCGGGCGGTCGCGCTGCTCGCGGCGCGTCGGCTCGGTCGACCGACCTCGACGTCCGAACGCTGAACGGAGCCACATGGCCACCTCCTCCGAGTGGGTCGCGGGCGCACGCCCCCGCACCCTCCCTGCCGCTGCGACCCCGGTGATCGTCGGGTCCGGCGCCGCCGCGCAGATCGACGGCTTCCACCTGGGTGCCGCGCTCCTCGCGCTCGTGGTCGCCGTCGCCCTCCAGGTGGGCGTGAACTACGCGAACGACTACTCGGACGGCATCCGTGGCACCGACCTCGACCGGGTGGGCCCCCTGCGGCTGACCGGCTCCGGGGCGGCACAGGCGTCGCAGGTCAAGACGGCGGCCTTCGCCTCCTTCGGGGTGGGGGCCCTCGCCGGGCTGGTGCTCGTGCTGATCACCGGCCACTGGTGGCTGCTGCTCGTCGGCGCGCTCGCCATCGCCGCGGCCTGGTACTACACGGGTGGCAAGAACCCCTACGGGTACCGCGGCCTCGGCGAGGTCGGCGTCTTCGTCTTCTTCGGGCTCGTGGCCGTGCTCGGGACCACCTACACCCAGGCGGACCGCATCAGCGTCCCCGCGGTCCTGGGAGCCGTCGCCGTCGGTCTGCTGGCCTGCGCGATCCTCATGGTCAACAACATCCGCGACGTCCCGACCGACATGGTCGCGGGAAAGCGCACCCTCGCCGTGCGGCTGGGAGAGTTCCGGGCCCGGCGCCTGTACGTGGCGATGATCTGGCTGCCGCTGCTGCTCGGCGTGCTGTGCGCCTTCGCGAGCGGGTGGGCCGTCATCGTGCTGCTGCTCGCCTTCCCCGCGGTGCTGCTGTCCATCCCGGTGGTCGCCGGGGCGCGCGGGCTGCTGCTCGTGCCCGTCCTCGCGGGGACCGGCATGTACGAGCTCGGCTTCGGCCTACTTCTCGGGCTCGGTCTCGCGCTCTGAGGTGACCGGCGCCGTGCGACCGTCGACCGCCTCGTCCTCTGCGGCGTTGTCGCGGTCGAGCCGCTCGTTGAGCTGCACGCCGCTGGCCTGACGGTCGCTGCGACGCGTCGCGAGGTACAGCGCCGCGGCCTCGCGCTGACGACGCAACGCCAGGTAGGACACCAGCAGGGCCACCACGATGGCCACCACGCCGAGCAGCCAGCCGCGCATGCCGACCAGGTAGAGCACGAACCCGACGGCGACGATCAAGGCCAGACGCAGGACGGAGTAGATGATGAAGGGCACGCTCCCAGACTAAACGCTTAGGCTGGAGGGATGCTCCGCGTACTCGCAGTCATCGCCGCCTTCGCCCTGCTCGTCTACGCCCTCAGCGACTTCGCCACGAGCGACGAGCGCGACCGGGGTGGGATCCCCAAGTGGCTGTGGGTGATCATCATCGTGGTGCTGGTGTACTTCGGGCCGCTCGCCTGGATCGCCTACAGCCGTTCTCGTCGCTCGGCGGCCGCGGCCCCTGCCGCGCGCGGCGGGTTCCCGGGCGCGGCCCCTCGCGGCCGACGCCGACCGGGTCAGCCCGTGGCGCCCGACGACGACCCCGACTTCCTGTGGCGCCTGGCCCGGGACCAGCGTGAGCAGGCCCGCAAGGACCGCGGCGAGGGTGTCGGCACCGACGGCGCCGTCGACGACTCTGCAGGCGCTGACGGCGCTGCAGACGCCCCGGGCACGGACCACGGCGACCTGCTCGCCGACGACCCGCGCGACGGCTCGACCGACGACCTCCTGCCGGGCGACCCGCGCGGCGACAGCACGGACGACGTCGACGGGGGCGGGACACCGCCCAAGGGCCCGTCCGTCTGACGGGCGCACCCCGCGGTCAGACGGCAGGGCAGGTCGTCTGACCGCAGCACCCGCACGAGAACCGCGAAGGCCCCCGCACCGAGGTGCGGGGGCCTTCGCGGTCGTCCGGGCCGGTGGTCAGATGCCCGAGTAGGAGTGCTTGCCGTTGAAGAGCAGGTTCACGCCGGTGAAGTTGAACAGGACGCAGGCGTAGCCGACGATCACGAAGTACGCGGCGCGGCGGCCGGACCAGCCCCGCGTGGTGCGGGCGTGCAGGTAGGCGGCGTAGACGACCCAGATGATGAAGCTCCAGACCTCCTTGGGGTCCCAGCCCCAGGCGCGGCCCCAGGCGTCCTCGGCCCAGATGGCGCCACCGATGATGGTGAAGGTCCACAGCACGAAGCCGACCGCGTTGAGCCGGAAGCTCAGGGCCTCGAGCGCCGAGGGCGTCGGGATGCCGTCGAGGAACCGCCAGTTCATGATGCGCCAGGCCGCGACGTTCTTGCCGCGCACGACGGTGCCCTCACCGCGCAGGAGCGTGGAGCCGTTGTCGCGAGAGTCGCGCAGCAGCTGCAGGACGCTCGTCGCGAAGGAGACCGTGAAGACGCCTGTCGCCAGGACCGCGACCCCGACGTGGATGACCAGCCAGTAGTTCTGCAGCGCCGGCTGGACGTCGTCGGCGATGACGTGGAACGAGTTGAGACCCACGACGAGGAACACCGCGCTGAGGAAGGTGACGATGATCCCGAGGAACCGCACGTCGCGCTTGAGCTGGAGCACGAGGAACAGACCGACGGCGACGAAGGTGCCGCTCAGCCAGAACTCGTACATGTTGGCCCACGGCACGCGGCCGGCGGCCACCCAGCGGGTGGTGAAGGCGGCGGCGTGGAGGAGGAACCCGATGGTGGTGACCGACATCGCGATGCCGAGCGCCCTGCTGCTGCGGCGCCGCTCGACGACCTCGGAGACCGCCGTGTCCGACGACGCGCCGTAGCGCTCCGGCTCGCCGACCGCCAGGACAGGTGCCTGCGCCCGGACCGTCTTGCGCTGGACCATCGCGTCGGTGACCTGCGACAGGTCGATCGCGAAGGCGATCATCGCGATGGTGTACGCGGTCGCGGTACCCCACGTGAAGAGATCGCTGATCTCTGAGAGGTTCATCGGTCGGCCTTTCCTGTGCTGCTGTCAGGGGTGCTGGGAGAGTCTGGTGCGGACGTGCCGTCAGCGGTGTCGTCTGCGGAGTCGTCGTCCGGTCGCGTGAGCTCGTCCGGGATCGCCGGCAGCGCCCGCAGGAGTGCGTCGACCTCGCCCTGGAGACCGGTGTCGTCGCCACGGGCGAGCCCTGCCACCTCGACCACTGTACGACGCACGGTCCGCCCGCTGCCGTCGGGGTCCGGGGCCTCGTCCTGGGTCGCGCGGACCCAGACGCGTCGTCGCGGGGTGAACAGCGAGACCGACACACCGAGGAGCGCGCCCAGCGAGGAGACGAGCAGCCAGAGCAGGGTCGGGTCGTGACGGAGGTCGAGGGCCACGAACCTCGGGAGGGCGTCGAACTCGATGGTGCCGAGGCCGTCCGGGAGGTCGACGGTGTCGCCCTGGCCGACGAGGAGGGTGACCGCGGTGCCGTCGTCCTCGAGGGACTGGGTCATGTCGTCGGTGTCGAGACGGTACACGTTCTGCGGGATGCCGTCGTCGAGCCCGAGATCACCGTGGAACACGGTGAGCACGAGCATCGGGTTGATCGGGTCGGGGAAGATCGAGCGGGCGCCGTCGTCGGTGACCTCTGCGGTCGGCAGCAGGTAGCCGACGAGGCCGACCTGCTCCCCCGTCGAGACGTCGGGGACCTTGATGACGCCCTGCGAGGTGTAGACGTCGTCCTGCGGGAGGAACGGCACGGCCCCCGCGAAGGCGACCTCCCCGGCTGCGTCGCGCACGGTGACGCTCGGCGCGAAGCCGTTGCCCTGCAGGTAGATCTTGGCGCCGGACTGGCTGAGCGGGTGGTTGACCTTGATCTGCTCCTCGCGGGAGTCTCCGTCGGTCTCGCGGACCGTGACGAAGGCCGTGAAGTCCTGGGCCTTGGCGTCGGTGATCCGGAACTGGGAGTGGAACGAGTCGAGCGTCATGGAGAACGGCACGAGGCTGTTCTCGTCGAAGAGCGCCCCCGACTCGAAGGTGTCGTAGTCGACCACCGAGTTGGCGAAGCCACGGCCCTCGACGACGATCGCCTGCCCGCGGTACTCGAGCATCTGCCCGGCCCCGAAGGAGATGAGGATCCCGAGCAGGCTGATGTGGAACACGAGGTTGCCGGTCTCGCGGAGGTAGCCGCGCTCCGCGCTCACCGTGAGGGCGCCGCTCTTCTCGGTGGACGTCACCACGCGGAACGCCGGCAGCCCGAGGTAGCGACGACGCAGGTGCTTGACCGCCGCCGTGCTCACGTCCTCCGGGGTGACGAGGTCGGCCGGCGCGAGGTACCGCCCACGCGCAGGGAACCGGGCGAAGCGCCGGGGCGTGCGGGGCGGGGCCGTGCGCAGCGCGCGCAGGTGGGCCTTGGTACGCGGCAGGATGCAGCCGACCAGCGAGGCGAACAGCAGGATGTAGATGGCCGAGAACCACACCGAGGCGTAGACGTCGAAGAACCCGAGGCGGTTCAGCCACTCGCCGAGCGTGGGGTTGTCGATCACGTACTGCGCGACGGCAGCCGGGTCCTGCCGGTTCTGCGGGAACACCGAGCCGGGGACGGCGGCCACCGCGAGCAGCATGAGCAGGAACAGCGCGACGCGCATCGAGGTGAGCTGGCGCCACGCGAAGCGCAGCATGCCGACCACGCCGAGCTGGGGCGCGGTAGGTCCGGTCGACGTGCCGGTGTCCGCAGAGCCGCTGAACTCGTCGGCGATCCCCTCGGGGCGGTACGAGCCGCGTGCGGTGGTGCCGCTGGTGTCGTCGGTCATCAGACCAGAGTCTCCGTCCCGCTGATGAGGCCCTGCATGGACCTCGTGAGCTCGCCCCACAGGCCGGTGACGAGGGCGAGGCCGACGAGCACGAGGAGCGCCCCGCCGATCCTCATGACCGCGAGGCGGTGCTTGCGCAGGAACGCGACCCCCCGCTTGCTGGACTGCAGGCCGAGCGCGAGCAGCAGGAACGGCAGGCCGAGGCCGATGCAGTACGCGACCGCGAGGATGCCGCCGCGCAGCGCGGAGCCCTCCTGGAAGGCGAGCGCGTTGATCGCCACGAGGGTGGGGCCCATGCAGGGGGCCCAGCCGAGGCCGAAGGCGAAGCCGAGCAGCGGCGCTCCCCACAGGCTCGCGCGGGGGCTCACGTGGATGCGGCGCTCGCGCTGGAGGAACGGGACGGCGCCGATGAAGGCGAGACCCATGACGATCACCACGACGCCGAGGACCCGGGTGATGACGTCCTCCCAGCGCACGAGGAACGAGCCCACGGTGCCGCTGACGATGCCGATCGCGACGTAGACGACGGTGAAGCCGAGCACGAAGAGGCTCACGCCGAGCAGCAGCCTGCCACGGCCCGCGGTCTTCTTGCCGGTCGCGCCGGGGTCGGAGACGCTCGAGGCGGAGAGCCCGCTGACGAACCCGAGGTACCCGGGGACGAGGGGCAGCACGCAGGGCGAGGCGAAGGAGATGAAGCCTGCGAGCAGCGCGACCGGGATCGCGAGCGCCATGGCGCCGCTGAAGGCCGTGGTCGCGAAGGTCTCGCCGATGCTCGTGGCGGCCTGGGCCTGCAGGGTGGCCCCTGCACCGAGGATGGTCTGCACGGCGCTGATCAGGCCCCTGCCGGCTCGGCGAGGGCGTCCTCGATCAACCCGTCGAGCGTGGTCGCGTCGACCTGCCCGAGGACGCGTGCGGCGACGCGACCCTGGCGGTCGAGCACCACGGTGGTGGGGACAGCGCGCACGGGGACGACCTTCTGCAGGGAGGCCACGACCGAGCCGTCGGTGTCGGCGATCGAGGGCCAGGTGATGTCGTGCTCGCGCTCGAAGGCGAGCGCGGCGCCGGCGTCGTCGACGCCGTTGATCCCGATGAACCGCACGCCGTCGTCGGCGCGGTCGGTCGCGACGGTCAGCAGGTCGGGCGCCTCGGCCCGGCAGGGCGGGCAGGCCGCGTACCAGGTGTTGAGCACGACGACCTCGCCGTCGCCCGGGTCCGAGGAGACGTCGTTGCCCTCGAAGTCGACGCCGACCAGGTCGACGACGTCGCCGCGCTCGTCGAGGGACCAGGTCCGCAGGCTGCCGTCGCCCGACTGGTAGCCCTGGCCCTGGACGTCGTCCGGGTTCGTGTTGCCCGAGTCCGAGGCGCACCCGGAGAGCACGAGGGCTGCTGATGCGACGAGGGAGGCGGCAGCGAGGCCGCGGCGTCTGCGCCGGCCGGGCTCGGTGGACGGGGACGTCGGGCGAGGGCGGGAGAGAGCAGGGTGCACGCGCCCACTATCCCCGATGTCACTGAGAGATGTCTGAGAAACCGGCCGTCAGCGGTGTGAGATGAGTGTGAGACCGACGACCGGCTGCTCGGACGAGCACGTGGCTCAGGCGCCCGAGACGCCTGACGCGCCGGGGAGGAGGTCGCCTGCCGGCTCGGTGTAGTGCAGGCCGACGAGGCGGTCGCCGTCGAAGCGCAGCGAGGTCACCGAGGCGAGCGAGCACTGGCGCTTGCGGGGGTCGTGCCAGAGGCGCTTGTTCTCGAAGGCCTGACGGGCGATCCAGATGGGCAGCTGGTGGCTGACGAGCACGGCCTCGTGGCCCTCGGCCTGCTGGCGCGCGGTCTCGACCGCGGCGTGCATGCGCTGCACCTGCTCCTTGTAGGCCTCCCCCCACGACGGGCGGAAGGGGTTGATGAGGTGCGGCCAGTGCTCGGGGTGCCGCAGGGAGCCGTCGCCGACGCCGAAGGTCTTGCCCTCGAAGTAGTTGCCCGCCTCGATGAGGCGCTCGTCGGTCCCGAGCTCGAGCCCGAGGCCGGCGGCGATGGGGGTCGCGGTCTCCTGCGCGCGCTGGAGCGGCGACGCGGTGACCACGGTGATGTCGAAGTCGCCCGCGGAGAAGTGGTCGGCGACCCGCTGGGCCATCTGGTGCCCCAGCTCGGAGAGGTGGTAGCCCGGGATCCGTCCGTAGAGGATCTTGTCCGGGTTGAAGACTTCGCCGTGTCGCATGAGGTGCACTGTGGTGGTGGCCATGGGCCCATCCTCCCAAACTTCTCGCGACGGCGGGGCACCGTCGGCTCGTCCGGCCTCGGCGCCCGTCGACCCGGGCGCCTCAGCTGCCGTCGGAGTCCCGGCAGGCGTCGGCGACGAGGGCCATGGCCTGACCGAGGGTGCGCAGCTGCTCCGGGGTGAGGACGTCGACCATGTGCCGCCGCACGGACCGCACGTGGTGCGGGGCCGCCTCGGCGAGGGTCTGCATCCCGGCGTCCGTCAGCAGGCAGTCGACGCCCCGGCCGTCGACGACGCAGGCCTGCCGCCGCACGAGACCGCGGTCCTCGAGGCGCCGCACGGTGTGGGTGACGCGGCTGCGCGAGTGCGCGAGGCTGTCGGCGAGGGCCGACATCCGCAGGGTCCGCTGCTCGCTCTCGGAGAGCCTCACGAGCACCTCGTACTCGTGGAGCGAGAGGTCGGACTCGGCGTCGAGGTCGCGGTTGAGCGCCTCGGTCAGCCGGGCGCTGCCCTCGAGGAAGGACCTCCAGCTGCTCTGCTGCTCCTCGTCGAGCCAGGGCGTCGGTGCGGTGTCGCTGCTCATCTCTCACGTCTCTCGAGGGTCCCCGCGCTGGTGGTGGGCGCCGGCGTCGGTCGTGCTGTGCGTCACCTGGACCTTATCTGCCCCGACGCGCGCTGTCGGGACAGAGGGGAAAAGATCGGACGAGGGAGGGGCTTGCGCTCTCGCAGAACTTAGTAGAAGATTCAAGTATTGAAGGTGAGAGAGAACCTCCCGCCGTCCACTCGCCCGTCTGGGTCGGGCCCCGCCCGCCCAGGCACAGAACTGCCAAGGAGCTCCCATCATGACCGCACTCCCCAACGGCCTCGTCGCCGGCACGTACAACGCCGACCCCAGCCACAGCACCGCTGCGTTCGTGGTCCGCCACGCCGGCATCTCCAAGGTCCGCGGCACCCTGGGCCTCAACTCCGCCGTGATCACCATCGGCGAGGACGTCGAGAGCTCCTCCGTCGTCGCCGAGCTCGACGCGACCGCCGTGAGCACCGGCTCGCCCGACCGCGACGCGCACCTCACCGGCCCGGACTTCTGGGACGCCGAGAAGAACCCCACCTGGACCTTCACCTCGACCTCCGTCTCCTCCGACGGCGACGACTTCACCGTCACCGGTGACCTCACCATCAACGGCGTGACCAAGTCGGTCGAGCTCGAGACCGAGTTCGACGGCGCAGCCGTGGACGCGTACGGCAACCCCCGCGCGGGCTTCGAGGCCAAGACCGAGATCTCCCGCAAGGAGTTCGGCCTGACCTGGAACGTCGCCCTCGAGGCCGGCGGCGTGCTCGTCAGCGACAAGGTCAAGATCTCGCTCGACATCTCGGCCATCAAGGCCTGATCCGCTCGGCAGCCGCGCGCCCCGCGCGACCGGCTGCCGCCGCCCCGTACCGAGCGTCCCCCGGCGTCCGGTCCTGAGCGCACCTGAGGCCCGTCTGCCAGCGGCAGACGGGCCTCAGGCGTCTGCGGGACCCGGGTCGTCCGCTACACCTGCGGGCGACCGGACCGCTCGCGCGAGTGGAAGGCGAGGATCTGCAGCTCGCTGCCGAGGTCGACCGACCGCAGCTCGACGCCCTCCGGCACGTGCAGCGCACGCGGGGCGAAGTTGAGGATCTCGCGGACACCCGCCCCGACCACCACGTCGCACACCCGCTGCGCCTGGTCCCCGGGGGTCGCGATGACCACGATGGCCACCTCGAGGTCGCGCACGACCTCCGCGAGGCGCGCGACGTCCTCGACCACCACCCCCGCCACCTCGGTCCCCACGAGCGCAGGGCTCGCGTCGAGCAGCGCCACGACGGTGAAGCCGCGCGCACCGAAGCCCGAGTAGTTGGCGAGGGCGTGCCCGAGGTTGCCGGCCCCGACGATCGCCACCGGCAGCTCGACGACGAGCCCGAGCGCCGTCTGGACCCGCTCGCGCAGCGTGTCGACGTCGTACCCGACGCCGCGGCGGCCGTGCGACCCCAGGTGGCTCAGGTCCTTGCGGAGCTGCGCAGGCCCGACGCCGGCCAGCTCGGCCAGCTGCTGCGACGAGGCGCTCGTCACGCCGTGGGAGGACAGCTCGGTGAGCACCCGCAGGTACCCGGGCAGCCGCTCGACGCTCGCCTGGGGCATGCTCCGGCGGATCTCGACGACGTCGTCGAGCCCCGGCACGGCGGGTCGGGGCTCAGGCTGCGGCGCGGTCATCCCCCCAGGGTAGGTCCGCGGACGGCAGCAGGCCGTGGCGCTCTCGACAGGCAGACCGCCGCGGAGGTCCGTACCGTGACGCCGTGCCCCCCGACGACCTCACCGCCCGCATCAAGACCAGCCGCACCGGCCTCTTCACCGGTCGCGTGCTGCGCCTGTGGACGCTGCACCCTCGGTGGTCCATGGCCCTCAAGGCCTCGGTCGCCGCCGCGATCGCCTGGTACGTCGGCGTCCTCGCCCCGGAGCCGCTCTCGGACTACCCCTACTACGCGCCGCTCGGCGCCGTGATCGCGACCTCCACGACCGTGGCCCGGTCCCTGCGCGAGACGAGCCAGACCGTCGCCGCGATCCTCCTCGGCGTCGTCGTCGCCCGGCTCGCCGACGCCTTCCTCCCCCCTGCCGCACCGTCCATCGCCCTGGTGGTCGGGATCGCCACCGTCGCAGCCGGCTGGAGGTTCTTCGGCGAGATGGGCGCGTACGTCACCACGACGGCACTGTTCGTCCTCGTCATCGGCAGCGCCAACCCCGAGGCCTTCGTCGGGGCGTACGCGGGCCTGGTCACCGCGGGTGCCCTCGTCGGGATCGCCGTCAACCTCGCGTTCCCGCCCCTGCCGCTGACCCCGTCGGACGCAGCGCTCGACGGCCTGCGCGACACCCTCGCCGACCAGCTCGACGCGCTCGCCGACGGGCTGCGCGGCGACCGCCCCCCGACGCCGGGCGAGTGGGACGAACGCCGGTTCGCGCTCGGCCCCGTCCTCGAGAAGTCACGCGCCGCCGTCGCGTACGCGGCCGAGGCCAGCCGGGGCAACTGGCACGCGCGCCGCTACAGCGCGTGGTCCGTCGCGCAGGCCCAGCGGTCCAAGATGCTCGAGAGCCACGCCACGCTCGTCGACCACCTCACGGACCTGCTCACCGAGACCGAGACCCGCGACGTGCGAGACCCCGCGCTCGGCCCGGACCTGCGCCCGCCCGCCGCAGACGCCCTCGCGGAGTACGCGGAGGCGCTGCGGGCGCTCGAGGCCTCGACCGACGCGACCCTGCCCGACCCGCCCACGGCTCTCCGGGAGGCCGTCGACCGGCTGCGCCGCGAGGTGCGGGAGCAGCGGTCTCGCCGAGAGGGCGACCTCCTCGCCGCCGGCGCGCTCGTCCTCGCCCTCGACCGCGCGGTGCGCGCCGTGAGCGTGGACGCCGAGTCCGAGGCTGCGGCCGAGAAGCAGAGCGAGGCGACCGACGCGGACCGCACGGGTGACGAGCAGGACTGATCGTCGGTCGACGACCTGGTGGGGGGTCAGCGCGGCAGGAGTCAGCGCGGCGCAGTGGTCAAGGCCCGGCGGAGCCTCGCCTCGTCCACACGCCAGAAGGCCTGCTGCACGCCGTCGACCTCGACGACCGGCACGTGCTCGCCGTACTCCGCCCGGAGCGCGGCCGAGGTGTCGACGTCGACCGTGGTCCAGGGAGCACCGAGGTCCTCGCACACCCGGGCCACCACCTCGAGGGCGTCGTCGCACAGGTGGCAGTCCTGGCGGGTGAAGACCACCACGCGTCGCTGAGCATTCACGGGACCAACACTAGGCCCCGGGCCCGGCGACGCCCTCCGCGCACCTCTCCCCACCTGCCGCGCGGCGCGAGCCTGGTTAGAGTGGGAGCCGTGCGCATCGACAGGACAGACCCGGAGTCGGGCGAGGTGGTGGCCGAGGTCGCGCTGGCCAAGGCGGCCGCAGACCACGTGCCCACCCACCACGACGACGACGTCGCGGCCGAGGCTCCTGGCGAGAAGGCCCCCGAGGACGACGCCCGTCCGGTGGCCGCGTTCTTCGACGTCGACAACACGATCATCCGCGGGGCCAGCTCGTTCTACCTCGCCCGGGCGCTGTGGCAGCGCGGGTTCTTCCGCAAGCGCGACATCGTCAACTTCGCCTTCCAGCAGGCCCGCTACCTCGCCTTCGGCGAGACCACCCAGCAGATCGACGAGGTCCGCTCCCGCGCGCTGTTCCTCATGACGGGCCACTCGGTCGCCGAGGTCGTGGCGATCGGCGAGGAGGTCTACGACCAGGTCTTGTCGCAGAAGATCTTCCCGGGTACCCAGAAGCTGCTCGACGCGCACCAGGCTGCCGGGCACCAGGTGTGGCTCGTCACGGCGACGCCCGTCGAGATCGGCGAGCTCATCGCCCGCAGGCTCGGTGCGACCGGGGCGCTCGGCACCGTCGCCGGGCACGAGAACGGCTTCTACACCGGCAGCCTCGTCGGCGACATGATGCACGGGCAGGCGAAGGCGAACGCCGTGCAGAAGCTCGCCGTCGAGCTCGACCTCGACCTCGACGCCTCCTCCGCCTACGGCGACTCGATGAACGACGTCCCCCTGCTGTCCACGGTCGGCAACCCCTGCGCGATCAACCCGGACCCCCGGCTGCGCAAGCACTCGAAAACCATCGGCTGGCCCATCCGGGAGTTCCGCGGCAAGCGCCGCGCCGCCAAGCGCGGCATGAAGACCGCCAGCTGGGCGGGCCTCGCCTGGGCCGCCGGCCTCGTGGTCCGCTCCGTGACGCGCTCGGTCCGCGGGCGCCTCGGCCGCTGACCCGACGCCCCTCGGGAACACCTGCGGCCGGCCCCGGAGCACCGGGACCGGCCGTGATCCTCCACCCGGGCGACCTCAGGCCACTCAGGCCAGGCGGACCATGGTCCACGAGACCGGCGGGAGCTCGACGGTGAGCACACCGTCGTCCACCGTGGCGGTGCTGTTGTCCTGCGGCAGCACCGAGGTCTCGTCGTCGGCGGTCGCGGACCAGGTGTGGTCCGGGTTCGCCAGGGTGAGGGCCTCCACCACGTCGACGCCCTGGCCGTCGGCCTCGCGTCGCAGCGCGCGCAGGTCCACGGTGACCGTGGTCGTCTCGGTCGTCGACCGGTTCACAGTGAAGAGCGAGACCGCACCGGTCTCGGGGTCGCGGGTGGCGACCGCGTCGGCGACGGGGACCTCGCCGAACCGCGCGGTCTCGTAGGTCGGCGCGTCGATGCCGACCTGAAGGACGTCGCCGACGGCGTGCTGGGAGGCCTGGGCGAAGGGGTGGAAGGTGGTCTGGCGCCACGACCGGCCGCCCGGCTCGGTCATGATCGGCGCGATGACGTTGACCAGCTGGGCGAGCGAGGCGGCGTGCACGCGGTCGGTGTTGCGCAGCAGCGAGATGAGCAGGTTCCCCACCACCACGGCGTCGGCCACGTTGTACCGGTCCTCGAGCAGGACGGGGGCGACCGGCCAGTCGTCGCCCGTGGGCGGCACCGACTCGGCGCGCTTCTGGTACCAGACGTTCCACTCGTCGAAGGAGATGTTGATGCGCTTGGTGTGCTTGCCGGCGGCACGGACGTAGTCGGCTGCGGCGGTCACGGACTCGATGAAGTGGTCCATGTCGACCGACGACGCGAGGAAGGACCCGAGGTCGTCGTCCTCCTCGAAGTAGTACGCGTGGGCCGAGATGTAGTCGACGTGCTCGTAGGACTCCTCGAGCACGGTGGCCTCCCACGCGCCGAAGGTCTCCATCGCCGACGACGACGAGCCGCAGACCACGAGCTCGATGCTCGGGTCGACCATGCGCATGGCCCGGGCCGTCTCGGTCGCGAGGCGGGCGTACTCCTCGGCGGTCTTGTGGCCGATCTGCCACGGACCGTCCATCTCGTTGCCGAGGCACCACATCTTCACGCGGTAGGGCTCCTCGTGACCGTTGGCGCGGCGCAGGTCGGAGAAGTGCGTCCCGCCGGGCACGTTGCAGTACTCGAGCAGGTCGAGGGCCTCCTGGATGCCGCGCGTCCCGAGGTTCACCGCCATCATCGGCTCGACGCCGGTCTTGCGCGCCCACTGCATGAACTCGTCGACACCCACGAGGTTGGGGTCGCTCGAGTGCCAGGCGAGGTCGAGGCGGGTGGGGCGCTGGTCCTTCGGGCCGATGCCGTCCTCCCAGCGGTACCCCGACACGAAGTTCCCGCCCGGGTAGCGCACCGTCGAGACGCCGAGCTCTCGGGTCAGCTCGACGACGTCGCCGCGGAACCCGTTCTCGTCGGCGCTCTCGTGCTCGGGGTCGTGGATCCCCGTGTAGACGCAGCGACCGAGGTGCTCGACGAAGGACCCGAAGGTCCGACGACGGACCGGGCCGACCGTGAAGGCGGGGTCCAGTGTGAGGGTGACGGCGGCGGTGCCGTCGGAGGCTGTGCCGTCGGAGGCGCTGCGGAAAGGGGCTGGGGTGCTCATGGGGCTCCTGTCAGGGGACGCCCGGCCTCGGTGCCGGACGGCGGACTGGCCGGTCGAGCCTGGCTCGTCCGGACCGTCGTGTCTACATCGTTGTAGAGCGATGATGCCCCACCCCCCCGGCACCGTCAACAGGCCGCGAGCGCCATCACCGGGACGGCCACGGGGCCCGGGCGCCACGTGACACCGGACACACCGCGCAGAGCGGGCGGGTTGCGCCCGGATCTGCGGCGAGGGGTCGGCAAAACCCGGCAGAGGGGGCTACTGTGCTGTCTACCCGAGTTTTGTACAACGATGAAGAACCACGGGCGGCGGTCTCGAGACCGACCCTGACGAGCCTCGGCTCCGAGCGGGACGGACGGACGACCAGGCCGCGCTGCACCGGTGCAGCGCGTTCACGTAGCAACGAAGGAGTGGCTATGCACGACTGGGCTATCCCAGACCGACGGAGCGCCAGCACCAGCCCGGCGCACCCCCGTCCCGGACGAGACGACGGACCCGACGCAGGCGGCCTGTCCCGACGCTCGTTCCTGCGCGGCAGCGCCTTCATGGCCGGCGGCGCCGCGCTCATGGCCCTCGGCGGCTGCGGCACGGTCGCCCGCCCCCAGGACCAGCTGAGCTTCTGGCACCTCCTCACCGGCAGCGACGGCCGCACCCTGACGACGATGATCGACGACTTCACCGCCGCGAACACCGACGTCACGGTCCGCCAGACCATCCTCGGCTGGGGCTCGCCGTACTACACCAAGCTCGCCATGGCCTCGGCCGGCGGCCGCGCACCCGACATCGCCGTGATGCACAGCGCCCGGGTCCCCGGCTACGCGCCCGGCGGCCTGCTCGACGCCTGGGACGCCGACCTCCTCGCCGACCTCGGCGTCTCGGCCGAGACCGTCCCCGAGCTGGTGTGGCAGAAGGGCCTCAACGGCGACCGCGTCCTGTCGGTCGCGATCGACACGCACCCCTTCGTCCTCTACTACGACAAGACCGCCGCCGGCCAGGCCGGCGTGCTCGACGAGGCCGGCCTCATCACCGGCGCCGACTCCCCCGAGGGCTTCCGCGACGTCGCGCTCGCGATGGCCGAGGTGACCGGCGGGAACGGGCTCGCCTACGGGTTCCTCAACGACCCCTCGAACATGTGGCGCATGTTCTACACCTGGTACAAGCAGACCGGCGCCGAGATGTCCTTCCCCGAGGGCGGCACGGTCCAGTACGACCGCGACGCCGCGATGACGTCCCTCGAGTGGATCCAGTCCCTCCTCGACGACGAGGTCGCCTCGAGCAGCAACGACGGCGGCACCGCGATCTCCGAGTTCGCGACCGGCCGCACCGGCCTGTTCCTCGGCGGGGTGTGGGAGATCGGCACCTTCAAGGAGAACGACATCGACCTCGGGATGCAGGTCATCCCGACCGTCTTCGACAACCCCGTGGCCTTCTGCGACTCGCACTCCTTCGTGCTGCCGCACCAGTCGTCCCCCGACGCCTGGAAGCGCGAGAAGTCGCACGAGTTCGTGGCCGACCTCCTCAAGTCATCGCTCCAGTGGGCCGAGGCCGGGCACATCCCCGCCTACACGCCGGTCCTCGAGTCTCCCGCCTACCAGGAGCTCGTCCCCCAGCGCGACTACGCCGACGCCGTCGACCACGTCGTCTACGACCCCGAGGCCTGGTTCAGCGGGTCGGGGTCCGACCTGCACCGGCACTTCGGCGACGCCATGCAGAGCGTCTACATGGGGTCTGTGGCCCCCGCCGACGGTCTCGACGCGTTCGTGAACCGCATCAACACCCTGATGTCCCGGCCGAGCCCGGTCTGACCGACGAGAGGGACGAGGAAGTCTCATCATGACCACACCTGACCTGAAGGGGCGCACAGACGCACCCCCCTCCCCCGCGGCACCCGACGCCGCCGCGCGCTCGCTCAGCGCCCGTCGGCGCTCCGACACCATCCGCGGCTGGATGTACATGGCGCCGTTCGCGATCGCCTTCCTGCTGTTCCTGGTCTGGCCGACCGTCTCCGGGTTCTTCATGAGCTTCACCGGGCGCAGCCTCACCGGCGCCGGGTCCGAGCTCGTGGGGTTCGCCAACTACACCGAGGCCTTCGCCGACTCCGAGATGTGGAAGTCGCTGTGGAACACGGTCGTGTTCACCGTGCTCAGCACCATCCCGCTCGTCGTCGTGGCCCTCCTGCTGGCCACCCTGGTCAACATGAACCTCAAGGGCCAGTGGGTCTGGCGGCTGTCGTTCTTCATGCCGTTCCTGCTCGCCTCGACCGTCGTCTCGCAGTTCTGGCTCTGGATGTACAACCCGCAGCTCGGCCTGGTCAACGAGGTCCTCGGCTGGGTCGGGATCGAGCCGAAGGCCTGGCTGCAAGACCCGTCGACCGCGATGATGTCCGTCGTGGTGACCACCGTCTGGTGGACCGTGGGCTTCAACTTCCTGCTCTACCTGTCCGCCCTCCAGAACATCCCGGACCACCAGTACGAGGCGGCCGCGCTCGACGGCGCGAGCACCCGCCGCCAGTTCTTCTCGATCACGCTGCCCCAGCTGGGCCCGACGACCGTCCTCGTGTCGATCCTGCAGCTGCTCGCCTCGCTCAAGGTCTTCGACCAGATCTACCAGATGACCGGTGGTGGCCCCGGCGGCGCGACCCGCCCGATCCTCCAGTACGTCTACGAGGTCGGCTTCACCGGGTACCGGCTGGGCTACGCGTCGGCGATCTCGTACATCTTCTTCTTCCTCATCGTCGTCGTGTCCCTCGTCAACATCCTCGTCATCAACCGCAGAGGAGCACGGTCGTGACTGCTCAGACTCTCGAACGCACGCCCGTCACCTCCGCGCGCGGGGCCACGAGGAAGCCGCGGCGCAAGCCTCGCGCCGGACGCATCGCCTCGTACGTCGTCATCGCGGTGCTCGCCTTCGGCTGGCTCGTGCCGGTCCTGTGGGCCGTGATGACCTCGCTCAAGACGGAGGCCGAGGCAGCCGCCGCGCCGATCACGATCATCCCGGAGAGCGGCTTCACCCTCGACGCCTACGCCCGGGTGCTCTCGTCCAGCCAGGTGCCGCGGTGGGCGCTCAACAGCCTCATCACCGCCACGGCCGTCACGCTCATCACCCTGGTCATCAGCGCCCTCGCCGGCTACGCGCTCTCCCGCCTGGACTTCAAGGGCAAGAAGGTCGCGATGGCCGTCATCATCGGCTCGATCATGGTGCCCGGGCAGATCCTCATCGTGCCGCTGTTCCAGCAGATGCTCGACTTCAACCTCGTCGACACCTACTGGGGCGTGATCCTGCCGCAGATCGTCGCGGCGCCCATGGTGTTCATCCTCAAGAAGTTCTTCGACCAGATCCCCCGCGAGCTCGAGGAGGCCGCCCTCGTCGACGGCGCGAGCCGGCTCCGGATCCTCCGCCAGATCATCGTGCCGCTGTCCCGCCCGATCCTCGCGGCCGTGTCGATCTTCGTGTTCATCGGCGCGTGGAACAACTTCCTCTGGCCGTTCATCGTCATCAACGACTCCGACCTCATGACGCTGCCCGTCGGCCTGCAGACGGTGATCAGCGCCTACGGCATCCAGTACGCCCAGAACATGGCGCAAGCCGTGCTCGCCGCGCTGCCGCTGATCCTCGCGTTCCTGTTCTTCCAGCGCCAGATCATCAAGGGGATCTCCACGACCGGCATCGCCGGCCAGTAGTCACCCCTCCAGCACGGACGACGACGGCGGGGCCGGCACAGGTGTGCCGGCCCCGCCGTCGTGGTGCGCTCGGCAGTGGCGAGCGGCGCCGTCAGCCCGCGCGGTCGCGCAGGTCAGCCCCGCGCGGTCGCGTCGACCTGGGCGAGCAGCTCGAGCACGTGGTCGACGAGCAGCCCGGCGGTCTCGGCGTCGTAGGACGCGTGCCCGGGGTCGGCGAACAGGTGGCCGCTGCCGGGGAACAGCACCAGCTCGGCGTCGGGCGAGTCGGCGGCCAGCTGGCGTGCGGCGTCGATGTCCCCCTCGTCGACGAAGTACGGGTCCTCGGCGGTCGCGAGCACACGGACCGGGACCCCCTCCGGCCAGCTCTCGCCGAACTCGCCCACCGGCAGGCACGAGCTCACCAGCACTGCGCCGCCGGCACCCGGGGTGGTCTGGGCGAGCCGCTGCGCCGGGACGACACCGAGGGAGAACCCGATGTACACCGCACCGGCAGGGGTGCCCTCGGCGGCCTCGGCGCCTCGCCGCATGATCGTCCCGAAGCCCACCTCGGAGGCGTGGTCGACGCCGGCCTCGATGTCGTCGAAGGTCCGCCCCTCGAACAGGTCCGGCGTGCTCACGGTGTGACCGGCTGCGCGCAGCAGCTCGGCGAAGGTCTCGACGCCCGGGGTCAGCCCCAGCGCGTGGTGGAACAGCACTACCTCAGCCATGTCACTCCCTCGTCTCGTGCACAGACCCCCACCCTCCCCCGGACGACCGCCGAGGTCCAGTGGCGATCCCTCGGGTAAACAGGCAGGCGCGAGACCAGCCCAACGGGCCGGCTCGCGTCCCACGCGTCCAACGACCCGGATGTGCACGCCGCGCACTCCGATGGTCAAGATCTTGCCGACCGACCGGTGAGCAACCACTCACGACATGACCTAGATCCCGGACACAGGGGCGCGAAACACCTACCAGCTGCCCCTCCGAACACTCAGGTGGCACGGATTCGCACTCAACTCTTCTCGACCTTCTTCTGCCCGCCAGTGCTCGGTCGTAGTGTGCTGACAATCACACGAGAGGGGGTGGCAAAGAATGGAAAGTATTCCCGTCAAGACCGTCGACGAACTCGAGGTCGTCGAGATCACCTACGAGCTCCAGGACTGCGGAGTCAACCACGTCATCTGCTGACATCTCTCACGCGAACGTCGACCGCCGTGGGCTCCAGATGGATCCTGACGAGCCGAGGAAACATCTGGAGCCCATGTGAGTACCGTACGATTCCTGAAAACCGACGCATCCATCTGGTGCCTCACGCCGAAGGCGACCGTCAGAGTCCCACGGACTCTTGATGACTCTGCAGAGAGCAGCCACGCACTAACCGGGCTCACGAGGCGCCTGGAGGAGCGAGGGCTCATGAACCCTCCTCTCGAGACCTCCTTCTCTGCGACCATCCTCACCTCTTCTGATTGCAACTTCGGGTGCTACTACTGCTTCCAGAACGTGGCCGACGGTGGAGACGGGCCACCCGACCGGATAGCTCGGACACAACTCACCGACGAATCCGCTTTGAAAATCACGGCGTACATCAGGCGAAGGATGCGATCCCAGCAGAGAAGCACTGCGAAAATACTGCTCTTCGGCGGCGAACCACTCATGAGCTTTGGTCCATGCTTGACCGTTCTTGAAGACCTCTCCGACGTCTTGAGCCACGCCTCGATCATCACCAACGGTTATCTGCTGACAGAATCACGAGCGACTCGACTCTGGAAATCTGGGCTCAAGAGCGTCCAGGTCACCTTCGACGGAGCGCGAGAGCACCACGACACCATGCGTACCACTCGAGCAGGCGGACGACCGACCTTCGACCGGATCATCCAGAATCTTCGGCGCGTGCAGGAGGCCACCTCTCTGCAGATCAGCATCAGGTTGAACGTCACCTCTGAGACCGTGGAAGGGCTCCCGAGGTTCCTCGAACAGGCTGCTGAGCTCGATGCCTCTCAGATCACGCTCGACCTGGCTGTCATCCGCGACTACCGGTGGAATCTCTCGTCATCCTCAGGGGCATCGGTCAAGCGCACGGTCGACACCTTGCTGGCCATGGCGCGAGAGTCGATCGCAGCCGGGTTCACGATGGCCCGCCCCAGGAACGGAGGGTGCTCGTTCTGCGGGCCACCGCCCGGAGAGGGCGGCGCGGTGATCGGACCAGACGGCACGCTGTACAGCAGCTGGGAGACGGCGGGCCGGCCGGAGTACGCCATGGGGACCGTCGAAACGGGGTACCTGTCGGGCGGCGGCGAGAAATGGCAATCCTGCCAAGGATTCTCCTCGGACCACTCCCCGGACCTCGACCACGCTGGTCTCGTGCAGGACTCGTTCGATGCCAACTTGCTCGACATGATCCACGCTCCACGCGCCGATGGGACCGCGCCATGATGGCAGCCGACTTCTACTCTCCGATCAGCAGGTACTACGACCTCGCCTTCCACGGAGGAGATGCCGACCTCGACCTCTGGAGGTCCGAGTCCACGGGGACGAGCTCGATCCTGGAGGTCGGCTGCGGTACCGGACGAGTGCTCTCAGAGCTTCCCAGACCAGCTCGTCGCGTCGGTCTCGACATCTCGCTCGGCATGCTCGCGGGCGCTCGAGAGCGTGTCGCCGGGCAGGACGTGCGTCTCGTCCAGGGGGACATGCGGCAGATGCCCTTCGACGACGAACAGTTCGAGCTCGTGATAGCACCTCGAGGCGCATACTCACACCTGCTCAGCCGAGAGGACCTGGATAGCGCGGCCCACGAGCTCCTGCGCGTCTGCCGGGGTGAGGGTCGAGTCATCGTCGACATACCCGATATCCGCTCCCTCGCGCAGAGCATCACCGCCCAGCCGTCGGCCGAGGTCGACCTGCCGACAAAATGGATCAGGACGCGATCGACCACATATCGGCTCGAAGGCACCGCACGCCGTCAGAGCAGCGGCCCCGTCGTCACCTTCGACCTCTCGCTGTCGGAGGAACGACCAGAAGGTCGGCTCACGCTCGCGACCTTCTCACCCGCGACGCGGGTCCTCGATCCTCTCGACGTGCTCGGCTCGTTCGAGGCGACAGGGCTGGTGCGGCACGCTCGCGTCGTTGAGGTACCGCGGGCTCAAGCATTAGGTCCTCGGATCCGGTTGTTCGCCACGAGGAGCTGACGCTTTCGTGAAGGTGCACTACTCCAACCTCGATCGTCGGGACATCCGGCACCTCCTCCGTGCCTGGCAGGGCCACGGACTGGCGAACCCCACCCCCGGCCACGTCACGCGCTGGTTCAGGACCCTAGCCGACCACGAGACGCTCGGCGCCTTCACGCACCATGCAGGCGTCCGGAAGCTCGCGGCGGGCCTGACGTGCCCGATCAGAGAGCTCACAGTCCCTGGCGGCGCCACTTTGCTCGTCCCAACCGTGAGGTGGCTCATCTCTGACGGCCAGACCGCTGCGCAGCCGGTCGTGCGAGATCTTCTCCGGAAGTTCCTGGAGGACACTCACGCGTCCCGGAAGTACGCCATGGTGGCGACCATGCTGGCGGGTACACGCCAGTCTTCTGTGCTCGGGATAGGGATGGCTACACAGTCGGTCCTGCACGAACCGCGACCTCCGGCTGGCGTCCCAGCAGGACATCCGGCTGGCCTGATTCTCGAGTCCTCACCGCTGGACCGTGCGACGACCGAATCATTGATGCGGTTCCGGTCATCTAGGTCCTCGCGGGTCGGAACACTCGCATCGACCCCCGAGGACCTCGACTTGTTGTGGCAGGACGAGCAGGGAGGGTCCCTGGAGAAGCCATTCGCAATCAGACTTCTCCGACAGGACGGCAGCCTGGAGGCGTTCGCCGTCGCGGCCTATCGGCGGGACGACAACAGCCGGCCATTGCAGGTCCTCGACCTGTGCGCCCCAGTGCGTGCAGAGCGAGAGCTCTGGGACCTCATAGTCGCCGCCTACCCTTCATGCCGAGTGTTCTCCGGCCCACGCCCTCTCGACGAGTCCCGCCCCCCTGACTCCCCTGGGACGACGATCCCTGGCCTCTACCTGAGAATCCTCGATCCGGTGAGAGCCTTCGAGTCCAGAGCCTTCGGTGCCGATGTGAACTTGACTCTGCAACTCAGCGACCGTGAGTTTCCCGTGAACTCACGTGCCTGGAGATTGTCCGTCACGAACGGCGCAGGAACCGTCTGGCCAGCTCTCGAACCGCCAGACATCTCGTTGACGCCCCAGGTCTTGGCAGAGCTCTACCTCGGGGGCGCCTCATGGATCTCCAAGCGCGACGACGGACTCCTGTGGGAGCACAACAGCGGTGCGTGCCTGCGCGCAGATGCCGCATTCTCTGGTCCAATCCCCCACCACGGGATCAACATCTGAAGAGGGCAGCATCAATGACAGTCGCGCAGGTTCGTCGGCGCTACGCCGGGCTCACGGCACTCCAGATCCTCGGGACGTCGATGATGCTCCCGGTGCTCGTCATCCTCATGGGCGAGAGGGGCCTGTCCGTCCGAGACGTCGGGCTCGTGCTGGCTGTCGGTGCGCTCTCGATCGCCCTGCTCGAGGTGCCCCTCGGCATCGCCTCCGACCGGATGTCCCGGCGGACCGCCCTCGCAGCGGCGTGCCTCGGTCGAGGGGCCGCCTTCACCGGCCTGTTCTTCGCGTCCTCGCTGCCGCAGTTCATCTTCTGGTCTGTGGTTTTCGCGCTGGGCCGGGCCTTCGAGTCAGGCCCGCTGCAGGCCTGGTTCGTCGAACGGACGCGGAACGCAGCCACGACTCCGGCCGAGGCCGACCTCGCGACGTCTCGTGGCCTCGGGCGCGGCTTCGCGACCATGGCGCTCGGGGGTGCACTGGGCGCACTGCTCGGTGGCGGACTGGCGGCAGCACTCCCGCCCGAGGTGACGATCGCCGGCGTGCAGACGACGGGGGTGGCCGTGCCTCTTCTCGTCGCCGTCATGGTCGAGGTGGTCTGCCTGGTAGCGGTGCTGTACCTCGTGACCAGTCAGGCCCGCGAGCCTGACCTGCGCAGCACGACCGTGCGGCACGCGGTGCACGACGCCGCCCGACTCGTCTCGACGAACCGGATCTTCCTGCTGTTCGCCTGCCGGTGGTTGCTGTTCGCAGCCGCCTTCCAGTCCTTCGAGCTCGTCGCTCCGCTATACATGCGCTCCGAGATCGGCTCGGCGGGCTCGGCGGCGTCGGCGTTCTCCGTCGCCATCATCGTGACCCAGCTGAGCGCAGCAGCAGGTGCCTCGCTGAGCGGCAGGCTGGCTGGACGGTACGTGTGGTACCGCGCCGTCGGGCTGCTGTCGCTGCTCGCCGGCATAGCCATCATGGCTGCAGGGATGGTGCCGTCCACCATCGGGTTCGTCCTCTGCTTCGCGCTCGCGTTCTTCCTCGGTGGACCAGTCAGCGCCCTCCAGGGGCCAACGCTGCACCGGCAGGTGGACGACACGCAGCGCGCCACCCTGCTGAGCCTCGAGTCCGCTGTCGCGAACGTCTCGGTCTTCGCCGGCTCGCTCGCCCTCGGCTGGCTCGTCGAGGCGACCAGCCTGTCCGTGGCACTCGTGGTCGCGGGAGTCCTCGCCGCGTCCGCTGCGGTGCCGTCGCTGCTCATCGGACACAGGTCGCTCCGCGACCGGTGACCGGAAGGCGCGCCACGTCTGTCCTAACCGGGACCCGAGGGAGGTCCGGCTCAGAGGCCGCCGGACCTCTGCTCTGAGCCGGAGCCGGACGTGCCGGTGGACTCGCGGACCACGATCTCGAAGCCGGCGACCACCGAGGTCGGGGTCCAGTCGTCGCTGCCGCGTGCCGCGATGCGGGCCTGGAGGAGGCGGACGGCCGTGGTGGCGATCTCCTCGCGTCCCGGCGACACCGACGTCATGGGCGGCGAGGCGTACCGGGCCTCGTCGATGTCGTCGAAGCCGATGACCGCGACCTCGTCCGGCACGGACACCCGACGCATGTGCAGGGCGTGCATCGCACCGAGGGCGAGGGCGTCGTTGAGACCGAAGACCGCATCGATCTCCGTCCCCGAGTCGAGCAGGCGGTGCATGGCCTCGGCGCCGTCCGCGCGGTGCCACAGGCCCGCCTCGCCGACGAGAGCGGGGTCGGCGGCGATGCCTGCGTCTTCGAGGGCCTTGAGGTAGCCCTGCGTGCGCAGCACGGCCGACCCGACGTCCTCGCCGACGTGGGCCCCGATGAGCGCGATGCGACGGCGCCCCTGGGCGATGAGGTGCGCCGTGGCGGCCCGGGCAGCCTCGACGTTGTGCATCGTCACGTGGTCGTGCCCGACGTCGAACACGCGCTCGCCGAGCAGCACCACGGGGAAGTCCACGTCGAAGGCCGCGCGGTCCTGGGGACCGAGGTCGAGGGGAGAGAAGATCACCCCGTCGGTGAGGTGCTTGCGCTTGCCCGACAGCACCTCGAGCTCGCGCTCGCGCGTCGCGCCGGTCTGCTCGATGAGCACGGTGAGGCCCACCGCGTCCGCGGCGCGGATCACGGAGTCGGCGAGCTCGGCGAAGTACGGCAGGCTCAGCTCCGGGACCGCCAGGCAGATCATGCCCGTGCGGCCCGACCGGAGGTTCCTGGCCGAGACGTTCATCTGGTAGTCGAGCTCGGTGATGGCCGCGAGCACGCGGTCGCGCGTCGTGTCACGGATGTACGGGTACCCGTTGACGACGTTCGAGACCGTCTTGATCGAGACGCCAGCCAGCTGCGCGACGTCGTGCATCGTTGTAGCCATCTGGTGGTCCTCACTACCCCCGGGAACGACTCGGGCCCGGTCGAAACCGGGCCCGGACGAGACTACTTCTTGTTACGACGCTGGTGGCGCGTCTTGCGAAGCAGCTTGCGGTGCTTCTTCTTTGCCATACGCTTGCGGCGCTTCTTGATGACGGAGCCCATGGGTCCTCGCAATGTTGATCGGGTCTGCTCACGCAGCACGTCGTAGAACCGCCCAGAGCCTCGTGCCGGCACCTGGCCGGCGACTCCGAGTGGCGCACGTGACGCCCACGCTCGGGAAAGTCCTGCCCTAGCCTACCTTCTTCGGGAGGCTAGACGCGACGCGACGGCAAGCATCGACCTCGGCCGACGACTGACGACGCCTCGCAGCCGTCACGAGGACAGCTGGTCACCCTCGATCCTCGAGGACGACAGGTATGCGGTGAGCGCGTCCTGCGGCACCCGGAAGGACTTGCCGACGCGCACGGCGGGCAGCTCGCCCGAGTGCACGAGGCGGTACACGGTCATCCTGGACACCCGCATCGCGTCGGCCACCTCGGCGACGGTCAGGAACTGCACGCGCGGTGCTTCAGAGCTCATCGTGTGAACCTTCGTGTCGCGACCCTGGACGGGCCGTGCGGCGTGCCGGTGGAGGCGGCACGGAGTTCGGTCGGCACCCGGTGGTCGCCTCTGACGCGGTGGACCGTGTGACACCTGGGGCGCACGTGACATGAGCCCTGGGCACACACTAGAGGCTCCACGACGCGGAGGAAAGGCACGACGCCGCGGCTGCGCCCCTTTCACCCCGATCCTCCTCAGACGTCCAGGCTGACGTCCACCCCCAGCAGCGGGAACGTCGCCTGCCGGGTGGCACGGATCGCCCGGTCCACCCCCTGCTCGGGGTCGTAGCCCTCGCCCCACGGGCGGAAGGTCACCGGCCCCTCGGCGTCGCACATCACCTCGGGGGCGCGGTGCCCGAGCACCGTCTCGACGTGCGTCCGCCAGACGGCAGGGACCGATGCGGCCGGGTCGACCGGGCGGTGCTGGGCGATCGCCAGGACGTGGCACCAGGCGACCGGCACCACCTCGACGATCGCGTAGCCCCCTCCCCCGAGCGCCACCCAGCGACCGTCGCTCAGCTCGTGCGACAGCTCGTGGACCCACCCGGTCGCCTGACGCTGCGCGTCGACGCCGACGTCGAGGTCGCTCAGGGTGTCGCGACCGTGCGCGTCGCAGCCGTGCTGGGACACGATCACGTCGGGCCGGAACGCCCGCAGCGCCTCGGGCACCACCGCGTCGACGGCACGCAGCCACTCCGCGCTGCCGGTCCGGGGAGGCAGCGCGACGTTGACCGCACCTCCGGGGGCGGCTGCCCCGCCCGTGTCCGTCGCGTGCCCGGTGCCGGGGAACAGCGTCGCGCCGCTCTGGTGGACCGAGACGGTGAGCACCCGCGGGTCGTCCCAGAAGACGAGCTCGACGCCGTCGCCGTGGTGCGCGTCGAGGTCGACGTACGCGACGCGCTCAGCGCCCGCGTCGAGCAGCGCGCGGATCGCGACGGCCGCGTCGTTGTACACGCAGAAGCCGGCCGCCCCACCGGGCATCGCGTGGTGCATGCCCCCCGCGATGCTCACGCCGTGCAGGGCCTCGCCCCGCCAGACGGACGACGCGACCGCGACGGTCCCGGCGACGATCCGTGCGGCGGAGTCGTCCATCCCGGCGAAGATCGGGTCGTCCTCGGTCCCCAGGCCTCGGTGCACGTCCTCGACGCCGTGCGCGGCGGCGTGCACCGCGGCGACGTACGCCGGCTCGTGCACGGTCGTCAGGAGCGCGTCCGGGGCGACGCCGGCGTCGACGAGACGCACGTGGGCCTCGTCGAGCAGGCCGAGGGCGCCGGCGAGGCGCACGGTGAGGTCGAGCCGCACGGGCGACATCGGGTGCCCCGGGCCGAAGTCGTGCTGGGCGAGCTCGGGGCTCCAGGCCACGTCGGTACGGGCAGGCACGCTGTTGGGCATGGTCCACGGTAGCGCGCCGGGCCTGCGCCGGAGGGCACGTCGCACCTGCCCGCCCGTGTGTCTCTGGCCTCCGCCGTCGCTCCCCGCTCGACTCGTGGCAGAGTTCGGCTGGTACGTGTCACCTCCGACTCATCTCCAGCGCAGGGAGCGCCTCATGGCATCCGGGGTCTCGGGCCGCATCTGGGCGGGCCGCGAGCTGGTCGACCGCATGGCGCGGCAGTCTCCGGCCCGGCTCGCCATCACCGTGTTCGCCGCGGTGATCGCCGTCTTCACCGGTCTGCTCTCGACGCCCTTCGCGACCACCAGCGGGGTCCGGGCGCCCTTCGTCGACGCGTTCTTCACGGCGACCTCGGCCGTCTGCGTCACCGGCCTCGTGACCGTCCCGACGGGGACCTACTGGTCACCCTTCGGCCAGGCCGTCATCCTCGTGGCCATCAAGGTCGGCGGTCTCGGCGTCATGACGCTGGCCTCGCTGCTCGGCATGGCCGTCTCCCGCCGGATCGGGCTCACCCAGAAGCTGCTCACCGCCTCGGAGACCAAGACCACCCGGCTCGGCGAGGTCGGCTCGCTGATCCGCGTCGTCATCATCACCTCGACGACGATCGAGGTGCTGCTCGCCCTGCTGCTCGTCCCGCGGTTCCTCGTGCTCCGCGAGACCACCGGCGAGGCCCTGTGGCACGGCATCTTCTACGCGGTCTCGGTGTTCAACAACGCCGGCTTCATCCCGACCGAGGAGGGGCTCACCCCTCACGCGGGCGACTGGCTGCTCCTCGTCCCGATCATCGTCGGCGCGTTCATCGGTGCTCTCGGCTTCCCCGTGATCCTCAACGTGGCGCGCAACCGTCGGCAGTTCCGCCGGTGGAGCCTGCACGCCAAGCTCACCGTCGTCACCTCGGCGCTGCTCGTCGTCTTCGGGGCCGTCATGTTCATCGCCCTCGAGTGGACCAACGCGGGGACCTTCGGCTCGATGTCGGTCGGTGACAAGCTGCTCTCCGGGGTGTTCATGAGCGTGATGCCGCGCTCGGCCGGGTTCTCCACCGTCGACATCGGGCAGATGCACGAGGCCAGCTGGCTCATCACCGACGCCCTGATGTTCGTCGGTGGTGGCTCCGCCTCGACCGCCGGCGGCATCAAGGTCACGACGCTGGCCGTCATGATGATCGCGATCGTCGCCGAGGCCCGGGGCGACCGCGACGTCGAGGTCTTCGGGCGACGCATCCCCCGCGACACGCTCCGCCTCGCGGTGGCCGTCGTGTTCGTCGGCGCCACGGCGGTGCTCGTCTCGTGCCTGCTCCTGCTCGAGATCACCGGGTGGTCGCTCGACGTGGTGCTCTTCGAGGTGATCTCGGCCTTCGCGACGGTCGGTCTGACCACCGGCGTCACCCACGAGCTGCCCGAGGCCGGCAAGTACGTGCTCATCGCCTTGATGTTCATCGGCCGGACCGGCACCATGACCCTTGCTGCAGCGCTCGCGCTGCGCGACCGCCGCCGGGTCATCCGGCTGCCCGAGGAGAGGCCGATCATTGGTTGACAACACTGCTGAGCGGGTCTCCCGCTCCGCGAAGGTCTCGAAGTCCGACGCCGGCGTGCTCGTCGTCGGGCTCGGGCGCTTCGGCTCGGCGATGGCCATGACTCTCGACCGCCTCGGGCAGGACGTGCTCGCCGTCGAGCGCTCCCCCCAGCTGGTCGCGCACTTCTCGGACCGTCTGCCCATCGTCGAGGCCGACGCGACCAGCCCCGAGGCTCTCGAACAGCTCGGGGCCCGAGACTTCTCCGTCGCGGTCGTGGGGGTCGGCACCTCGCTCGAGGCGAGCGTGCTCATCACCGGCAACCTGGTGGACCTCGGCACCGCGCAGATCTGGGCCAAGGCGATCTCGGCGGAGCACGGCAGGATCCTGCAGCGCATCGGTGCGCACCACGTGGTGTTCCCCGAGGCAGACGCCGGGAACCGGGTCGCGCACCTGGTGTCGGGCAAGCTCCTCGACTACATCGAGGTCGAGGACGGCTTCACCATCGTCAAGATGCGCCCGCCGCGGGAGACGCAGGGCTTCACGATCGCGCAGACCAAGGTGCTCGAGCGCTACGGCGTGACGATCATCGGGGTGAAGTCGCCCGGGCAGGAGTTCGTGTACGCCGAGCCCCAGACGCGGATCGCGGCCACCGACCTGCTCGTGGTGTCGGGCCACTCCGACCTGCTCGAGAGGTTCGCCGCGCGACCCTGAGCACCCAGGCGCCACCACCGAGCACCCGGGCGCCGCCACCGAGCACCGAGACGCCACCCCTGAGCGACACGTGATCTGCACGGCAAGACCACGGTCCCACCACTCACCTCTCGGCGTCCTCGCAGCGAGCGGTGCCACCATCGACGGATCATTGCGGTGCCCGCACCCGCGCCACGAGGAGAACCACACCAGCATGCACGACCGACACCCGCAGACGCCGCCGGCGTTCCGCTTCGCCCCGAGCCTCAGCACCGAGTCCGTGCTGAGGCTCCCGGTGCGCGAGGCGGTCGCCGCGTCCGAGGGTCGGACCGGGTGGATCGCCCGGGCCGGGGCCTACCGCCCTGCCGAGCCTCCTGCCCGCAGCGGTCGGGGGCCCGCCGACCGGGAGCACAGGTCGGCGCGCGCCGACAGGCGCCCAGAGCGGGGCGACCGGTCAGACCGCGGAGCCATCACGGGCCCGGGGTCCGAAGACCGCGCCTGAGCGAGACCGTGCGGTGAGCGCCAGAGGGGCCCTGGACGACGTCCAGGGCCCCTGTGCGCTGCTGCTGGGCGCCCGGGGCCACAGGGCACAGACGTGGCCGAGCGTGGGGCTCAGAACCCCTGCGCGAGCCTGTAGTACGCCTGGTTCCAGCGGAGCTCCTGCGCGAAGCCGCGCGACGTGGTCGTCTCGTCGATGGTCGCGAGCTCGGTCCGCGCCATGTCGGAGAAGTCCTGGAAGGCCTCGAGGCCCACCGCGGTGCTCATCACCGTGTGGTGCGCGGCCCCCGCGATCAGCCAGGCCTCCGCCGACACCGCGAAGCTCGGCTGCGGCTTCCACACCGCGCGTGCCACGGGCAGGTTCGGCAGCTCGTGGCCGGGCTCGACCACGTCGACCACGTTCACGGTGAGGCGGAAGCGCTCGCGCATGTCCGACATCGCGACGACGACAGCAGGACCGGGATCGGTGTTGAAGACCAGCCGGACCGGGTCCTCCTTGCCGCCGATGCCGAGCGGGTGCACCTCGAGCGAGGGCCGCGACGTGGTGAGCGAGGGGCAGACCTCGAGCATGTGCGCGCCAAGGATCTTCTCGTCGCCCGGGGTGAGGTCGTAGGTGTAGTCCTCCATGAGGGACGCTCCACCGGGGAGCCCGTAGCCCATGACCTTGGCGGCCCGGACGAGCAGGGCCGTCTTCCAGTCTCCCTCGGCACCGAAGCCGTAGCCCTCGGCCATGAGGCGCTGCACGGCGAGCCCGGGGAGCTGGCGCAGCGCGCCGAGGTCCTCGAAGTTCGTCGTGAAGGCACCGAAGTCGCCCGCCTCGAGGAAGGACCGCAGCCCCGCTTCCTGGCGCGCGCCGTAGCGGAGCGCGTCGTGGCGCTCGCCACCGGCGCGCAGCTCGGGCGCGACGTCGTAGAGCTCCTCGTACTCGGCGACGAGGGCGTCGATCACCGACTCCTCGACCGCGTCGACGGCCTCGACCAGCTCGTTGACGCCCCAGGTGTTGACCGACACCCCGAGGCTGATCTCCGCCTCGGTCTTGTCGCCCTCGGTGACGGCCACGTTGCGCATGTTGTCGCCGAAGCGCGCCAGACGCAGGTTGCGCACGGCGTCGAAGCCCGCGGCGGCCCGCGACCAGGTACCGATCTTCGCGGCGACGGCGGGGTTGGACACGTGCCCGACGACCGTCTTGCGCGGCACGCCCATGCGCGTCTGGATGTACCCGAACTCGCGGTCGCCGTGGGCGGCCTGGTTGAGGTTCATGAAGTCCATGTCGATGTCCGCCCACGGCAGCTCGACGTTGGCCTGCGTGTGCAGGTGCAGCAGCGGGGTGTCGAGCGCGTCGAGGCCCCGGATCCACATCTTGGCCGGGGAGAACGTGTGCATCCAGGCGACGAGGCCGATGCACGCGGGGTCGGCGTTCGCCTCGAGGGCGGTGCGCTTGATCGACTCCGAGTCCTTGAGGACGGGCTTCCAGACCACACGGATCGGGACGTCGCCGGCCTCGTCGATGGCCGCGGCGATCGCCTGGGACTGCTCGGCGACCTGCTGGAGGGTCTCCTCGCCGTAGAGGCCCTGCGACCCGGTCAGGAACCAGATCTCTTTGCCCTCGAACGGGTTCTTCATGGTGTGTGTCCTCACTCCGGCAGCCGTGCCGGTCGACGACCGGGCTCATGGCCCGGGTCTCGGTAGATCGTGGGTGTGGTGCGTCGCAGGTCGTGCCGCCTGCGTCGTGGAGCGTGGTACTGGCGCTGCTACCGCCCGTAGACGTTCTGGTAGCGGTCGTAGAGCGAGTCGACCCGATCCTGCGGGATCCGCGTCGGCTCGCCGAGCTGGCGGGAGATGTGCACCGTGCGGGCGACCTCCTCGACCATGACGGCAGCCTTGACCGCGGCCTTCGCGTCGGCGCCGATGGTGAACGGTCCGTGGTTGCGCATGAGCACCGCCGGCGACCGGCTCTCGGAGAGCGTCTCGACGATGCCCTGACCGATCGAGTCGTCACCGATGAGCGCGAACGGCCCGACCGGGACGTCGCCGCCGAACTCGTCGGCCATCATCGTCAGGACGCACGGGACGGGCTCGCCGCGCGCCGCCCAGGCGGTCGCGTAGGTGGAGTGGGTGTGCACCACTCCCCCGACGTGGGGCATGTGCCGGTAGACGTAGGCGTGGGCTGCCGTGTCGGACGACGGTGACCGCGTCCCGTCGACGAGCTCGCCGTCCAGGGTGCACACGACCATCGACTCCGGTGTCAGCTCGTCGTAGGTGACCCCCGACGGCTTGATGACGAAGAGGTCGGCCGTCGTCAGGCGCTGCGAGACGTTCCCGGCGGTCCACACGACCAGCTCCCAGCGCGGGAGCTCGGCGTGCAGGCGGGCGACGACCTCACGGACTCGCGCGACCTCCTCGCGGACCTCGTCGGGATAGGAGGCCAGACCGGGCGCCTGCGGAGCGGCGCTCATGCCGTCGCCTCGACGGTCTCCGAGGCCTGCGGTGCCTGTGGGCTCCTCGCCTCGCGGCGGATGTCCTTGAGACGGTGCATGACCTCGTTGGCACCACGGCCGAAGTAGTCGTGGAGGGTCGTGTACTCCGCGAAGAGCGCGTCGTAGCGGACGGCGTTCTCCTCGATGGGCAGGTAGGCGGCGACGGTGCGCTTGCCCATCACCTGCGCGGCGGCGCGGACGTCCGGGTAGGCACCGGCGGCGACCGCAGCGTGGATGGCCGAGCCGAGGGCGGGCCCCTGGTCGGACGCGATCGTCGACAGCGGGAGCCGCGTCACGTCCGCGTAGATCTGCATGAGCAGCGTGTTCTTCAGCAGCCCGCCGGCGACGACCAGCTCCGTGACCGGCACGCCCGAGGTCTGGAAGGCCTCGACGATGGTCCGGGTGCCGAAGGCGGTCGCCTCGAGGAGCGCACGGTAGGTGTCCTCGGGTGCGGTGGCGAGCGTCTGCCCGACGACGATGCCCGAGAGCTCGTGGTCGACGAGGACCGAGCGGTTGCCCGAGTGCCAGTCGAGGGCCACCAGGCCGTGCTCGCCGATCTGCTGCGGGCGGGCGAGCTCGGTGAGGTGCTCGTGCACCGAGCGTCCGGCTGCTGCGGCGGCCTCGACGTAGGCCGGCGGGACGGAGGACTTCACGAACCACCCGAAGATGTCGCCGACGCCGGACTGGCCGGCCTCGTAGCCCCAGAGCCCGTCGACGATGCCACCCTCGACGACGCCGCACATGCCGGGGACCTCGTGGAGCTCCTCACCGTTCATCACGTGGCAGGTAGAGGTGCCCATGATCGCGGTCATCTGACCCGGCTCGACGGCGTTGGCCGCGGGGGCGGTCACGTGCGCGTCGACGTTGCCGACCGCGACGGCGATGCCCTCGGGGAGCCCGGTCCAGCCGGCCGCCTCGGCCGTGAGACGGCCAGCAGGTGCGCCGAGCTGCCCGATGGTGTGCTCGACCTTGTCGGCGACGAAGGAGCCGAAGTCGGGGTTGAGGGCGGAGAGGAACTCTGCGGAGGGGTACTCCCCGTCCTGGTAGATGCCCTTGTAGCCGGCGGTGCAGGCGTTGCGGACGTAGTCACCGCTCAGCTGCCACACGATCCAGTCGGCGGCCTCGACCCAGTGGTCGATGCGGTCGTAGACCTCGCGGTCCTCCTCGAGGACCTGCAGGCCCTTGGCGAACTCCCACTCGGAGGAGATGAGACCGCCGTAGCGGGAGATCCACGACTCGCCACGGGCGTGCGCGAGCTCGTTGATGCGGTCGGCCTGCCCCTGGGCGGCGTGGTGGCGCCAGAGCTTGACGTAGGCGTGCGGCCGGTCGCCCAGGCCGTCGAGCTCGTTGAGCGGCGTGCCGTCGGTGGTGGTGGGGACCATGGTGCACGCCGTGAAGTCGGTGCCGATCCCGATGATGTCGGCGACATCGATGCCGTGGTCGGCCTGTGCCTGGGCGATCGCCGCGGGGACGGCGACCTTGAGGACGTCGACGTAGTCCTGAGGGACCTGGAGGGCCCACTCGGGCGCCAGCGAGACCGGCGTCCCGGCCTCCCAGGCCGGCCCGGTGGTGAGCTGACGGTCCATGACCGCGTGCGGGTACTCGTGGACTCCGGTGCCGAGCTCGGCTCCGTCGTGCACACGCACCACCACGGCGCGGCCGGAGAGGGTTCCATAGTCGACGCCCACGACCAGGGCGCGCTGCGAGTCAGTCATTCGAAGCCTCGTTGCTTGTGAAGACACCTCGGGCGGAGGACCAGGTCGGTCAGGACGCCCGGCGTCGGCAGACAGGGGACGGAGACGAGACGACGTCTCGACCTCCTCGTCGCCACGGTAGCGCTCGGCGCCCGTGTCGACACCCCATGTTAACGTTCACAATCCGCGCTGCGCAAGCACTGCGGCATCGCTCAGGGCCCGCCGTAGCGGTGGAGAGGCCGGCCTGGTGCCGAGGACGGAGCATCCGAAGACCTCCCGAAACCTGTCCGGGTACGACGAAAGCCCACCCCCAGAAGGGGTGGGCTCTCGTTGAATGATTGTCCGGCGGCGACCTACTCTCCCACACAGTCTCCCGTGCAGTACCATCGGCGCAGAGGGGCTTAGCTTCCGGGTTCGGAATGGGACCGGGCGTTTCCCCCTCGCTATGACCGCCGTAACTCTATTGGGTTGTCAACCGGTTCTCGGCCGTTACCCGAGAACCGCACAGTGGACGCGTAGCACACAAAAATTGAGTGTTATCAAGTTATCGGCTTATTAGTACCGGTCAGCTCCGAGAGTCGTTAGTCCTCTCTTCCACGTCCGGCCTATCTACCCAGTGGTCTGCTGGGAGCCTCTCGAGGGTCAAGCCCTCATGGAAACCTCATCTTGAAGCAGGCTTCCCGCTTAGATGCTTTCAGCGGTTATCCCTTCCGAACGTAGCCAACCAGCCGTGCTCCTGGCGGAACAACTGGCACACCAGAGGTTCGTCCGTCCCGGTCCTCTCGTACTAGGGACAGCCCTTCTCAAGTTTCCTGCGCGCGCAGCGGATAGGGACCGAACTGTCTCACGACGTTCTAAACCCAGCTCGCGTACCGCTTTAATGGGCGAACAGCCCAACCCTTGGGACCTACTCCAGCCCCAGGATGCGACGAGCCGACATCGAGGTGCCAAACCATGCCGTCGATATGGACTCTTGGGCAAGATCAGCCTGTTATCCCCGGGGTACCTTTTATCCGTTGAGCGACGGCGCTTCCACAAGCCACCGCCGGATCACTAGTTCCGACTTTCGTCCCTGCTCGACCTGTCAGTCTCACAGTCAAGCTCCCTTGTGCACTTGCACTCGACACCTGATTGCCAACCAGGCTGAGGGAACCTTTGAGCGCCTCCGTTACATTTTAGGAGGCAACCGCCCCAGTTAAACTACCCATCAGGCACTGTCCCTGATCCGGATTACGGACCGAGGTTAGATGTCCAGAGCGACCAGAGTGGTATTTCAACGTTGACTCCACGAACACTGGCGTGCCCGCTTCACAGTCTCCCACCTATCCTACACAAGCCGCACCGAACACCAATACCAAACTATAGTAAAGGTCCCGGGGTCTTTCCGTCCTGCTGCGCGTAACGAGCATCTTTACTCGTAGTGCAATTTCGCCGAGTTCACGGTTGAGACAGCGGAGAAGTCGTTACGCCATTCGTGCAGGTCGGAACTTACCCGACAAGGAATTTCGCTACCTTAGGATGGTTATAGTTACCACCGCCGTTTACTGGGGCTTAAATTCTGAGCTTCGCACAAGTGCTAACCCGTCCTCTTAACCTTCCAGCACCGGGCAGGCGTCAGTCCGTATACATCGTCTTGCGACTTCGCACGGACCTGTGTTTTTAGTAAACAGTCGCTTCTCCCTGGTCTCTGCGGCCCTTGCACGCTCGGCCAGCTAGTGGCTTCACGCTCCGGGCCCCCCTTCTCCCGAAGTTACGGGGGCATTTTGCCGAGTTCCTTAACCATGATTCTCTCGATCGCCTTAGTATTCTCTACCTGATCACCTGAGTCGGTTTAGGGTACGGGCGGCTTGAACCTCGCGTCGAAGCTTTTCTCGGCAGCATAGGATCACCAAATCCCCACCTAGGGTGGGTCCCGTCAGATCTCAGGCTATGTGAACAGCGGATTTGCCTACTGTTCGCCCTACGTCCTTAGACCGAGACAACCGTCGCTCGGCTTGGCTACCTTCCTGCGTCACTCCTGTTAATACGCTTACCTACTACCGGTTCGGGTCCCGCGCTCCCCTGAGTCCTCAGCCCCGAAGGGCCTGTAGACCAGGCTTGGGCGGTCAGCATCACCGGGCTCGGTATGGGCGGTTCTTCGCCGGTAGGAGAATATCAACTCCTTGTCCATCGACTACGCCTGTCGGCCTCGCCTTAGGTCCCGACTTACCCAGGGCGGATTAGCCTGGCCCTGGAACCCTTGATCATTCGGCGGACGGGTTTCTCACCCGTCTTTCGCTACTCATGCCTGCATTCTCACTCGTGTAGGCTCCACCACTGGGTTCCCCCGCAGCTTCACTGCCCACACGACGCTCCCCTACCCATCCACACACCTGGACCACGAAGGCCTGGTTATTATGTGAATGCCACAGCTTCGGCGGTGTACTTGAGCCCCGCTACATTGTCGGCGCGGAATCACTTGACCAGTGAGCTATTACGCACTCTTTCAAGGGTGGCTGCTTCTAAGCCAACCTCCTGGTTGTCTGTGCAACTCCACATCCTTTCCCACTTAGCACACGCTTAGGGGCCTTAGCTGGTGGTCTGGGCTGTTTCCCTCTCGACTACGGAGCTTATCCCCCGCAGTCTCACTCCCGCGCTCTCACTTACCGGCATTCGGAGTTTGGCTAACGTCAGTAACCTTGTAGGGCCCATCGGCTATCCAGTAGCTCTACCTCCGGCAAGAAACACGCGAGGCTGCACCTAAATGCATTTCGGGGAGAACCAGCTATCACGAAGTTTGATTGGCCTTTCACCCCTACCCACAGGTCATCCCCCCAGTTTTCAACCTAGGTGGGTTCGGTCCTCCACGCGGTCTTACCCGCGCTTCAACCTGCCCATGGGTAGATCACTTCGCTTCGGGTCTAGACCCAGCGACTCTGACGCCCTATTCGGACTCGCTTTCGCTACGGCTTCCCCACACGGGTTAACCTCGCCACTGAGCACTAACTCGCAGGCTCATTCTTCAAAAGGCACGCTGTCACCCCTGCTAAGGAGGCTCCAACGGATTGTAGGCACACGGTTTCAGGTACTATTTCACTCCCCTCCCGGGGTACTTTTCACCTTTCCCTCACGGTACTTGTCCGCTATCGGTCACTAGGTAGTATTTAGGCTTATGAAGTGGTCTTCACGGATTCACACGGGATTTCTCGGGCCCCGTGCTACTTGGGATCCCCTTCGGGAGGCCACATGATTTCGTCTACGGGGGTCACACCCTCTACGCCGGGCCTTTCAATGCCCTTCGACTATCACATGACTTTCTGACTCCCTGACAAGCCGGCAGACTCATCTGAAAGGTCCCACAACCCCGCCCATGCAACCCCTGCCGGGTATCACACATGAACGGTTTGGCCTCATCCGCTTTCGCTCGCCACTACTCACGGAATATCTCTTCCTGTCGGTACTGAGATGTTTCACTTCCCGACGTTCCCTCCACACACCCTATATATTCAGGTGCAGGTAACACGACATAACTCGTGCTGGGTTTCCCCATTCGGAAATCCTCGGATCACAGTTCGTTTGCCAACTCCCCGAGGCTTATCGCAGGCTACTACGTCCTTCATCGGCTCCTAGTGCCAAGGCATCCACCCTGTGCCCTTAAAAACTTGACAACAATAAAATTGCAGAGAACAAAGATAAATCTTTGATCTTACAAAGATGCTCGCGTCCACTGTGCAGTTCTCAAGCTACGGACGATCCCACCCAACACCACCGCCTACCCCCGAGCAAAGCTCAAGAGCGGTTCAACTGGTTCAGGGTGACCCGTGTCGTGGCAACCAACCCGATCCGCCAAGACCCAGAGGTCTCAGCCGGCTTGGCGCCTGAAGTTCACTTGCGTCAAGACGCCCGTGCCTTCAGGACCCAACAGTGTGCTCATGTCCCCACCCCTCGACCCACTCTCTTCCAACCAGACGAAGCTGGTGTACTAACAGCGGACCTCATGACGAGTCCTAGTCAATGTTCCACCCGTGAGCAACCGCCCACACCCTCATTCGGAGTGTGGAAGCGGCCACCTGAACCCTGCCGGGGTAGTCCCCGAGATCAGAGCCAGTGTGTAGCTCCTTAGAAAGGAGGTGATCCAGCCGCACCTTCCGGTACGGCTACCTTGTTACGACTTAGTCCCAATCGCCAATCCCACCTTCGACGGCTCCATCCCACAAGGGGTTAGGCCACCGGCTTCGGGTGTTACCGACTTTCGTGACTTGACGGGCGGTGTGTACAAGGCCCGGGAACGTATTCACCGCAGCGTTGCTGATCTGCGATTACTAGCGACTCCGACTTCATGGGGTCGAGTTGCAGACCCCAATCCGAACTGAGACCGGCTTTTTGGGATTCGCTCCACCTCGCGGTATCGCAGCCCTTTGTACCGGCCATTGTAGCATGCGTGAAGCCCAAGACATAAGGGGCATGATGATTTGACGTCATCCCCACCTTCCTCCGAGTTGACCCCGGCAGTCTCCTATGAGTCCCCACCATGACGTGCTGGCAACATAGGACGAGGGTTGCGCTCGTTGCGGGACTTAACCCAACATCTCACGACACGAGCTGACGACAACCATGCACCACCTGTACACCAGTCCGAAGACGCGACCATCTCTGGCCGATTCCGGTGTATGTCAAGCCTTGGTAAGGTTCTTCGCGTTGCATCGAATTAATCCGCATGCTCCGCCGCTTGTGCGGGCCCCCGTCAATTCCTTTGAGTTTTAGCCTTGCGGCCGTACTCCCCAGGCGGGGCACTTAATGCGTTAGCTGCGGCGCGGAACTCGTGGAATGAGCCCCACACCTAGTGCCCAACGTTTACGGCATGGACTACCAGGGTATCTAATCCTGTTCGCTCCCCATGCTTTCGCTCCTCAGCGTCAGTAGTGGCCCAGTGACCTGCCTTCGCCATCGGTGTTCCTCCTGATATCTGCGCATTCCACCGCTACACCAGGAATTCCAGTCACCCCTACCACACTCTAGTCTGCCCGTACCCGATGCAAGCTCAAGGTTGAGCCTTGAGTTTTCACACCAGACGCGACAAACCGCCTACGAGCTCTTTACGCCCAATAATTCCGGACAACGCTTGCGCCCTACGTATTACCGCGGCTGCTGGCACGTAGTTAGCCGGCGCTTCTTCTGCAGGTACCGTCACTTTCGCTTCTTCCCTACTGAAAGAGGTTTACAACCCGAAGGCCTTCATCCCTCACGCGGCGTCGCTGCATCAGGCTTTCGCCCATTGTGCAATATTCCCCACTGCTGCCTCCCGTAGGAGTCTGGGCCGTGTCTCAGTCCCAGTGTGGCCGGTCGCCCTCTCAGGCCGGCTACCCGTCGACGCCTTGGTGAGCCGTTACCTCACCAACTAGCTGATAGGCCGCGAGTCCATCCTTGACCGAAAAACTTTCCAGACGCCGACCATGCGATCGCGTCTCGTATCCGGTATTAGCCCCGGTTTCCCGGAGTTATCCCAGAGTCAAGGGCAGGTTACTCACGTGTTACTCACCCGTTCGCCACTGATCAACCAGAGCAAGCTCCAGCGTCACCGTTCGACTTGCATGTGTTAAGCACGCCGCCAGCGTTCGTCCTGAGCCAGGATCAAACTCTCCGTAAATGTTTGCTATCAACCAGCCGAAACCAGTTAACAACCATACGAAGCAAGCCTCCCCGCAAAGAGAGAACTTGATTAATCAAGGCTACAAACCGAAAACTTGCGTTTTCAATTCATACCAAATAAACCTCGTCCAGCATCAGCCCCGACCGAAAGGTCAGGTACCAACCCAAGACGAGGGGTCTTGGCATTGACTATTAAGCACACTGTTGAGTTCTCAAGGAGCGGACGCGCACCACCGTCAAGCCCTTCTCAGGCTGTCAGCATGGGGCTGCCGTTCAGGTTGACCTGTCTTCCTCCGGCCAGCCGTCCCTGCGTCGTGCGCAGGTTCTTCCGGCCTGGAACAGGTTACCTCATGTCTTCGGAGCAGATGTTCGGGCTGAGCCCGTCCTCTGTGCTTCTCGATGAGGGTCGGTCACGCCCCGGGAACAGCCACTTCGCGGCGGCTCTTGCGAGCTTCGCAGTGGTGTCTGTGCCTCCCTGTCGGGCTGACATCCAGAACACTACGTCACCGATCACGGACTTGGCCAATCCGCATCCCGTGACCCCGGTCACGGGCGGGCGTCGACCTCCTGCGCCCCTCTCGTGACCCTCCCGTCGCCCTCGCGATCAGCCGCCGGACCCCGATCAGCCTCGGCCCGTCGGCCGCCCGGTGCTCTCCCGCACCACCAGCTCGGGCTCGAGGACCGCGTCGTCGACCTGCGCCCCGTCGAGCAGCCCGCGCAGGGTCGCGATGATCTGGTGACCGAGGTCCGCGAACCCGGGCCGCACCGTCGTGAGCGGCGGGATGAAGTCGCCCGCCCCGGTGACGTCGTCGAAGCCGACCACCGAGACGTCCCGCGGGACGCTCAGGCCGCCCTCGTGGAAAGCCCGCAGGAGTCCGAGCGCCAGGTGGTCGTTCGCCGCGAACACCGCCGTGGGGGCTCCTTCCGCCACCATCCGCCGGCCGACCGCGTACCCGCAGGCTGAGGTCCAGTCCCCCTCGACCACGGCGGGCACCGTCAGCCCCAGCGCCCGAGACTGCTCGCGCCACCCGTGCACGCGCGCCTCGGCGTCGAGCCACCCCGGCGGCCCCGACACGTGCACCACCTCTGCGTGCCCGAGCGCCGCGAGGTGGTCCACGACCGTCCGCGCCCCGAGAGCCTGGTCGACCGACACGGTCGTGACGGACTCCGGCGGGTCGGCGAGCGCGGCCACCACCACGACGGGCAGCTGCTCGTGCGAGGCCCGGACCGCGTCCACCACCTCGGCGTGCGGCGCGATGACCACGATGCCGTCGACCCCCTGGTCCATGAGGTGGCCGAGGGCCTGGCGCATCGACTGGGCGTCCACCGTGCGCAGCGTCGCGACCGTGAGGAAGTAGCCGGCCTCGCGGGCAGCCTCCTCGATCGCCACGAGCGTCTGCGACGGGCCGAAGGAGAACGAGCCGGTCGTCACCACGCCCACGGTGCCCGAGCGCTGGGTCACCAGCGTCCGCGCCGCCGAGTTGCGCCGGTACCCCAGCTCGGAGATGGCCGCGAGGACCTTCTCCCGGGTCTCCTCGCGGACGTTCGGGTGGTCGTTGAGCACGCGCGAGACCGTCTGGTGGGAGACGCCCGCCGCCCTCGCGACGTCGTTCATCCCCGGTCTGCGTGGGCTCACGCGCATCAGAGGCCGAAGCCCGTCGCGAAGTTGACGACCTCGGAGGCCGGGCCCACGGCCCGCAGGACGACCGTGCCGTTGGTCCAGACCGCGGTCCCCTCGGACGCGCCGTCCTCCCCGTAGAAGGACAGCGACCCCGTGACGTCGTCTCCGACGGTGACGTCCTCCGTGCTCGTCGGCTCGCCGAGGTCCGCAGAGAGACCGGCGGCGGCCTCGGTCGCGCGGTCAGCGTCTGCCCACTGCCCCACGGTGACGGTGAACCCGGCCGCCGTGGTGTCGGCCGACCCCGTGCTCGTCCCCGAGGCGGTGCCCCACTGGCTGTCGACGGCCTCTCCCTCGTAGGCGGCCGTCCAGCCCTCGACCGCCCCCTCGAGGGAGTCCGTCGGCTCGACGGTCGTGAGGACGAACTGCCGGACGGTGCCGGGCAAGGCCTGGACGAGCGCGGTCGCGTCTGCCCGGTCGAGAGGCTCGGAGGTCGCGGTCGGGACCGGCAGCGTGGTGGTGACCGTCGCAGAGGCCGCAGGGTCGGCGTCGGCGGGGCGGAGCACGAAGAACAGCACGACGGCCGCCACGAGGACCACCGGCACACCGATCACGAACCACAGCGCTCGTCCGCGTCGCTGCTCGGACCGGCGCGCCCGGCGCGTCTCCTCGTCGGAGCGAGGCTCGCCCTCGGGTGCCGCGAGCCCGGCGACGCCGGTCGTGCTGTCGCCCGCGGAGGGCTCCTGCTCGGTCTCCGGCGCTGTCGACTCGTTCTCGGACATGGTGCTCCCTCGTGGCAGGCCCGGGCGTGGGCCCGGCGGTGCGCCGCCCTCGACGGGTCGACGGGACGGACGTCTGTCGACGCCAGGGTACGGTCACGCGGTCCTGCCGTGACGGAGCCACGGCGGTCGGCGTGCAGGCGCACCCGCTGTCGGGGGTGCCCGTTACGGTTCTCGGCATGGCCACCACCAGCACACGGAGCTCCTCCGCCGCGTCCCGAGCGACCCGTCCGGGGTACCGCTGCACCGAGTGCGGCTGGACCACCTCGAAGTGGGTCGGGCGGTGCGGCGAGTGCCAGGAGTGGGGCTCGGTGACCGAGGCCGCCGCGGCTGCCTCCGGCCCCAAGACGGTCGCCTCCGCCCCGACCCGGTCGGTCGCCCAGCCGATCGGCGAGATCGACGTGGACTCCGCCCAGGCTGCTCCGACGGGGATCAGCGAGTTCGACCGCGTCCTCGGGGGCGGCATCGTCCCCGGTGCCGTGGTGCTGCTCGCCGGCGAGCCGGGCGTCGGCAAGTCGACACTGCTGCTCGACGTCGCGAGCACCACGGCGCGCGCCGGACGCCGGGTCCTGTACATCACCGGTGAGGAGTCGGCCGGGCAGGTGCGGCTGCGGGCCGAGCGCATCGACGCCCTCGCCCCCACGCTGCTGCTCGCCGCGGAGACGGACCTCGGGCAGGTCCTCGGGCAGATCGAGGCGACCGACCCCGACCTGCTGATCGTCGACTCCGTCCAGACCGTCGCGTCCGCCCAGGTGGACGGGTCCCCCGGGGGCGTCGGGCAGGTCCGTGAGGTCGCGTCGGCGCTCATCGCCGCGGCCAAGGGTCGGAACATGCCCGTGGTCCTCGTGGGGCACGTGACCAAGGACGGTGCCGTGGCCGGCCCCCGGACGCTCGAGCACCTCGTCGACGTGGTCCTCCAGTTCGAGGGCGACCGCCACTCCCGGCTGCGCATGGTCCGTGCCGTGAAGAACCGCTACGGGCCGACCGACGAGGTCGGCTGCTTCGAGCTCACCGAGGACGGCATCGCCGGTCTCGCCGACCCGAGCGGGCTGTTCCTCTCCCACATCAACCTCGCGGTGCCGGGCACCTGCGTGACCGTGACGCTCGAGGGCCGACGGCCTCTCGCGCTCGAGATCCAGTCGCTCGTGGTCGCGAGCCCCCTCGCGAACCCCCGCCGCACCACCAGCGGCATCGACTCGAGCCGTCTCGCGATGATCCTCGCCGTAATCCACCGTCACCTCGGCGCGCGGCTCACCGACGCCGACGTCTACGTGTCGACCATCGGGGGCGCGCGGGTCACCGAGCCCGCGGCAGACCTCGCGATCGCGCTCGCCACGCTGAGCGCCCTCGAGAACAAGCCCGTCCCCGTCGGGACCATCGCGATCGGGGAGGTGGGCCTCGCCGGAGAGCTGCGCGCGGTGTCCGGGATCTCGCGCCGGCTCAGCGAGGCGGCGCGCCTGGGCTTCACCCGTGCGGTCGTCCCGCCGGGCACCTCGGGACCAGCCCCTGCGGGCATGACGCTGCTGCCCGCGGCCAACCTCGCCGAAGCAGTCCAACGCACCCAGCAGAACCTCACGCCGACGCCCCGCCCTGACGCGTAGGATCGCAGCGTGGCCAACTCCCCCGCGCACGTCGACGAGCTTCTCCGCGAGACCCTGGCAGCCGTGGCGCCAGGCACAGAGCTGCGCGACGGGCTCGAACGCATCCTCCGTGGACGGACGGGGGCGCTCGTCGTCCTCGGCTTCGACGAGACCGTCGAGACCATGAGCTCGGGCGGCTTCGCGCTCGACGTCGAGTTCTCCGCGACCCGCCTGCGCGAGCTCGCCAAGATGGACGGCGCGATCGTCATGGACCGCGAGGCCGACCGCATCCTGCGCGCGGCCGTCCAGCTGCTCCCGGACCCGACGATCGAGACGACGGAGTCGGGCACCCGGCACCGTACCGCCGAGCGTGTGGCCAAGCAGACCGGGTTCCCCGTGATCTCGGTGAGCCAGTCGATGCGCATCGTCGCGCTCTACGTCGGCGGCTCCCGCTACGTCCTCGAGGACCCGGACACGATCCTGTCCCGCGCGAACCAGGCCCTCGCGACCCTCGAGCGCTACAAGGCCCGTCTCGACGAGGTCAGCGGGACGCTGTCCGCCCTCGAGATCGAGGACCTCGTCACCGTCCGCGACGTGTGCGCCGTGGTCCAGCGCCTCGAGATGGTCGGCCGCATCTCCGAGGAGATCGCCGGCTACGTGGTCGAGCTCGGCACCGAGGGCCGCCTGCTCGCCCTCCAGCTCGACGAGCTCATCGGCGGGCTCGGGTCCGACCGCGAGTTCGTGATCCGCGACTACGTCGAGGTGGGCCGCAAGGACCACTCCGTCCAGGACGTGCTCGCCAGCCTGGCGCTCCTCGACTCGACCGAGCTGCTCGACCTCGGTCTCATCGGCCGGGTCCTGGGGCTCCCCGGCGGGGGCGAGGCGCTCGACGCAGCCGTCGCACCCCACGGGTACCGCCTCCTCGCGAAGGTCCCCCGCCTGCCCAGCACCATCGTGGCCCGGCTGGTCAGCCACTTCGGTGGTCTGCAGAAGCTCCTCGCCGCGACCGTCGAGGACCTGATGGCGGTCGACGGAGTCGGCGAGCAGCGCGCGCGGTCGGTCCGCGAGGGCCTGTCGAGGCTCGCCGAGTCGAGCATCCTCGAGCGCTACGTCTGACCCTGGCTACGCACACCCGGCGCTCGGCACCGGTCGCAGAGCCGCGCCCGGTCGCAGACCTCGCTGTGGTCACCCGACCGAGAAGACGACCGGCTCCGTGGTGATCTCCGGGGTGGTGACGACCGCCTGGTAGGTCCCCGCCCCGATCTGCGGCAGGTCCGCAGGGCACTCGGGCGCCGACCGGTTCGTCGCCCACTCGATCGTGCTCACGTCCGAGTTGCCGCCGTCGAGCAGCAGCAGACGTGGGTCGCCGGGCTCGCAGTCGGCGCTCGACCAGATCCGGTCGGCCCCGGAGCTGATGACCAGCTCGGCGGCCGTGCGACCGGCGTCCATGGTGCACGGCACCGTCCCGACGTGCGTGATCGAGAGCGTGAAGACCGCCGTCTGGCCGAGGGCGTAGGCGGGCGCGTCGGCGGTGAGCGCGACCGTGACGTCGGCCGGGGTGCACTCCACCGGCTCCGTCGACTCAGGCTCTGGTTCCTCGCTGGTCTCCGCGTCGGTTGCCGGGGCGCTCTGCTCTGCCTCCGGCGAGGCCTCGTCGTCCCCGCCCAGCGCGTTCGCGATCGCCCGGACGCCGAGCACGAGCCCGACCACGACGACAGCCAGCACCGTGAGCACCAGGAGCCAGCGGACCACGAGCACCCGGGGGCTCGGACGCCCTGCCGGGGTGCGCGGCGGACCGCCGCCGTTCCCCGGTCCGCGCCCACCCGGCCGGGCGGAGTGCGGGACCCCAGGGCGAGAGCCACCCTGCCGACCGTCACGTCCGGCACCGTCTCCCGGGCGTGGTCCGTCGCCGCGAGGCTGCCGCTCGCCGCGGGATTGCTGCGGGCCTTCGTGCTCCATGCGTGTGAACCACCCTCGTCTGCCAGCCCGACCACGGATCTCGTCCAGGTGCCACGCACCGACCGGTGGCGCGACGCTGCGACGACGACTGCTGAGAACTACCATATGCGGCGCGACCCCGTCCGCTACCGGTGGCGCGGCGGCACGGCGCGCCAGACCCGCCCGGCCCCGCCCCCGACCGACCGATTCCGAGGACATGCCCGCACCCCACCACCAGTCCCCCGCAACGATCACCGAGCTGCAGGAGACCCTCGCCGACTGGTTCGAGCGGACCGCACGCCCGCTGCCCTGGCGCGCACCCGACCGCACCCCGTGGGGCGTGCTCGTCAGCGAGGTCATGTCGCAGCAGACGCCGGTGGCCCGGGTCGCCCCCGTGTGGCTGGAGTGGATGGACCGGTGGCCGAGCCCCGCGGCCTTCGCCGCCGCGTCGACGGCGGACGTGCTGCGTGCCTGGGGACGCCTCGGGTACCCGCGTCGTGCGCTGCGGCTCCAGGAGTGCGCGCAGGCCGTGGTCGAGCGGCACGGCGGCGAGGTCCCGGAGGACGAGGCGCTGCTGCTCGCCCTGCCAGGGGTCGGTGCCTATACGGCCGCTGCGGTCATGGCCTTCGCCTTCGGCCGACGGTCCGTGGTGGTCGACACCAACGTCCGCAGGGTCCTCGCACGCACCGTCGGGGGGGACGCGCTGCCGATGCCCGCGCTCACGGCGGCCGAGTCGGCCCGGGCGGCTCGCCTCGCCCCGGTCGCGGACGACGACGCCGCGCTCTGGGCTGCGTCGTCGATGGAGCTCGGTGCGGTCGTCTGCACCGCCCGCGCGCCTGCCTGCGACCGCTGCCCGGTCAGCCACCTCTGCGCGTGGCGAGCCGCGGGGTACCCGCCGGACGAGCACGCCGGACGCCGCCGCACCCAGACCTGGAAGGGCACCGACCGGCAGGCGCGCGGCACCGTCATGGGCGCGCTGCGCGCGAGCCACGGCCCGGTGGCGCGCCGGGTCCTCGACGACCTGTGGCCCGACGCGGCGCAGCTCAGCCGGTGCCTCGGGTCTCTCGTCGAGGACGGGCTCGTGGAGCAGGTCACCGGCGACGGGGCCGTCGCAGACGCCGCCTACCAGCTGCCCGGCGGCGCGGGCGCGCAGGACTGAGCCCGGCCGGGGGCGCCCCCGCTGCTACAGCTCGATGAGCATGCGGCTGTTGCCCAGGGTGTTGGGCTTGACCCGGGCGAGGTCGAGGAACTCCGCGACGCCGTCATCGTGGGAGCGCAGGAGCTCGGCGTAGACGCTCGGGTCCACGGGGGTGCCCTCGATCTCGTGGAACCCGTGCCGGACGAAGAAGTCGACCTCGAAGGTCAGGCAGAAGACCCGGCTCAGGCCGAGGGCGCGCGCCCGCTCGAGCAGCTCGTCGACGAGGGCGTGGCCGATCCCGCTGCCGTGGGCCTCGGGGGCCACCGCGAGGGTGCGGATCTCGGCGAGGTCCTCCCACATGACGTGCAGCGCGCCGCAGCCGACCACCTGCGCCGCCTCCGGGGTCCCGACGTCGGCGACCACGAACTCCTGCACCGACTCGTAGTAGGCGACGGCCTCCTTCTCGACCAGGATCCGGCGCTGCGCGTACGGCTCGACGAGCGCGCGGACGTGCCGCACGTCGGAGGCGCGAGCGGGTCGGACGGTCGCGGAGAGCGCCGGGGCTGCTGAGGTCACGCCGACAACCTACGCCCCTACTCGGTGGACTGCATAGTTATCCACCAGGTGGTCCGGTCGCCGCCGCCCCCTGTCTCGTCCGGGCTCACCGTGCCGCCGGCTCGTCGAGCAGCAGCTGGGTCGCGGTCACCTCGTCGACGACGAGGTGGGTGACCACCCGCGCCCGCAGGGCTGCCCGCAGCGGCACCACCTTGGCGTCGCCGGCCACGGCGCACACGCGGCGCGGGACCCGGCGCAGCTCGCGCGGCGACGGTCCCGTCGCCCGGGCGTTGAGCTCCACGTCACGATAGGTCCCGTCCTCGCGCAGGAACACCGTGCAGACGTCGCCGACCACCCCCTCGTGGTCGAGCAGCGCGACGTCGCCCGCCTCGAGGTACCCGGCCGTGTAGACGTGGCTGGGCAGCCCGCCGGCGAGCGCACCGACCGAGAACAGGGCGATGTCGGCGCGGCGCTGCTGAGCCAGGACGCGGCGCACCGAGCGCTCGCGCCACATCGCCTCCTTGGTCTCCGCGTAGTCGAAGAACGCCGGCACTGGGAAATAGTGCACGTGCGCGTCGAAGGCACGACCGAACTCGGCGATGAGGTCACCGGCGTACTCGACGCCCGAGGTCCGCATGTTCGCGGCACCGTTGAGCTGGACGACGGCGCTACCGCGAGTCGTCTTCCGCGGGAGGTTCCTGGCGATCGCGCTGAGCGTGGTGCCCCAGGCCACCGCGAGGATCATGTTCGAGTCGAACCACGTGCCGATCAGGCGGGCGGTGGTCAGCGCGACCTGCTCGAGCCTCTCGACCTCGCTGCTGTGGTCAGGAACTGGGACGACGTAGGCCTCGATCCCGTAGATCTCCCGGATCCTCTGCCCCAGGCCGGGCGCGTTCGAGTGCGTCGGGCGCAGCGTGATCTCGACCAGCCCGGTCTCCCGGGCGAGCTTGACCATGCGCGAGACCGTCGAGCGCGAGGTCCCGAGGTGCTTGGCGATCGTCTCCATCGTGAGGTCTTGGAGGTAGTACATCGACGCAGCCCGCAAGACGTCCTGCTCTCGCCCAGCCATAGCGCAAACTCCCTCGTGAGACGACTGCCGCGGGCCCTTCTGCACATATGTGCATCCGGGTTGCGCGAACGTTCTGACAATGTGACCTTAGACCTAGCCGTAGTGCGAGTCGAAAGGTCATCCATGTCCACCTCCGGAACGTCGTCCAAGCTCACCCCGCAGAGCCGAGCGCAGTCGCTCGACGCCCTCCGCGCGAGCGCCGAGGGTGAACCTCTCGACGTCCTCGTCATCGGCGGAGGTGTCACCGGAGCCGGTATCGCCCTCGACGCCGTGACCCGCGGCCTGACGACCGCGGTCGTCGAGTCCCAGGACTGGGCCGCAGGCACCTCGAGCCGATCCAGCAAGCTCGTCCACGGTGGCCTGCGCTACCTGCAGATGCTCGACTTCAACCTCGTGCACGAGGCACTGACCGAGCGCGACCTGCTCATCAAGAAGCTGGCACCGCACCTCGTCAAGCCCGTCTCCTTCCTCTACCCGCTCGAGCACAGGGTCTGGGAGCGCGGGTACGTCGGCGCCGGCATCATGCTCTACGACACGCTCGCCAGCCTCATCCCGGGCAAGCGCGCGCTGCCGTTCCACAAGCACGTGTCCCGCAAGGGCATGGAGCGCCTCTTCCCCGACCTGCGCCACGACGCCGCGGTCGGCGCGGTCCGCTACTGGGACGGCTCCGTCGACGACGCCCGCCTGGTCTCGACCCTCATCCGCACCGCAGCCTCCTACGGCGCGAGCGCAGCCACCCGCACCCAGGTGGTCGAGCTCACCAAGGACTCCGGCGGACGCGTCGACGGCGCGGTCCTCCAGGACCTCGAGACCGGCGACACCTTCCCGGTCAAGGCCCGCAACGTCATCAACGCCACCGGCGTCTGGACCGAGGAGACCGAGGGTCTAGCCGGCGAGGAGGGCGGCCTGCGGGTGCTCGCCTCCAAGGGCGTGCACATCGTCGTCCCGCGGGAGCGCATCAAGGGCACCGTCGGGCTCATCCTGCAGACCGAGAAGAGCGTGCTCTTCGTGATCCCGTGGTCGCGCTACTGGGTCATCGGCACCACGGACACCCCGTGGAAGCAGGAGCTCAAGCACCCCGTCGCCACCGCCGCGGACATCGAGTACGTCCTCGACCACGCGAACGCCGTCCTGGCAGACCCGCTCACCAAGGACGACATCATCGGCACCTGGGCCGGCCTGCGGCCGCTGCTGCAGCCGGGCACCAAGGAGGGCACCTCGTCCGCCAAGGTCTCGCGCGAGCACACCGTCGCCTCCCCCGCCCCGGGCCTCACGGTCATCGCCGGCGGAAAGCTCACCACCTACCGCGTCATGGCGGAGGACGCGGTGGACTTCGCGCTCGGCGACGGAGCCAAGGCCCGTCCGTCGATCACCACCGAGGTGCCGCTGCTCGGCGCCGTCGGGCTGGACGTCCAGCAGAACTGGGGACGCCGGCACGCACGCACCTACGGCTGGACCCCGGCACTCGTCGACCACCTGCTCCACCGGTACGGCTCGCTGCTCTCCGACATCGTCGAGCTCTGCGAGACCGACCCGAGCATGTCCAAGCCGCTCGAGCACGCACCCGCGTACCTGCGTGCCGAGATCGCGTACGCGGTGAGCCACGAGGGGGTCCTGCACCTCGAGGACATCCTGCTCCACCGCACACGCCTCAACTACGAGGTCGCCGACCGGGGCCTCGCGGCCCTCGAGGAGATCTCGCAGATCGCCGCAGCCGGGCTCGGCTGGGACGAGGACACCCGACTCGCAGAGGTCGCTTCCTACACGGCACGCGCCGAGGCAGAGGCCGCCGCAGAGCTCGAGCCCGACGACGAGTCGGCCGAGCGCACTCGGCTCGCCGCCGCGGACGTCAGCCCGACGGCCACGCTCTCCCCCAGGTAGCACCTCCGGTGCCCGGACCTCACGGTCCGGGCACCGGTCGTCAGCCCGGGGTCAACCGCACGTCAGCACCTGGCCCACCCGCTCCACCTGCCCCACCCGACCTACCGATCGCCCCAGACACACCGCACGACCTCGGTCGCAGAGCCGCTCCGAGGAGCCCGGGACGCAGCAGTCCCTGACACATGAGGACACGACATGAACTACTCCGCTGGTGAAGTCTTCGCATCAGAAGTCGTCGGAACCGCACTCCTGATCCTGCTCGGTGCAGGTGTCGTCGCCAACGTCCTGCTCCCCAAGTCCAAGGGGTTCGCAGGCGGCACGCTCATGATCAACTTCGGCTGGGGGCTCGCGGTCTTCACCGGTGTCTACGCCTCCTGGAAGTCCGGAGCGCACCTCAACCCCGCCGTGACCATCGGCATCCTGACCAACGGCCAGGACACCTTCTCCGAGGGCGGGCTGCCGGTGAACCTCGGCAACACCCTCCTCTACTTCGCCGCACAGATGATCGGTGCGATCATCGGCGCGGTCCTGGCCTACCTGGCCTACAAGAAGCACTTCGACCTCGAGGCTCCCGCTGCCACCAAGCTCGGCGTGTTCGCCACCGGGCCCGAGGTCCGCTCCTACGGCTGGAACGTCCTCACCGAGGTCATCGCGACCTTCGTGCTCGTCTTCACCATCCTCAACTTCGCGAACACCCCCAACGAGCTCGGCCCGCTGGCCGTGGCCTTCCTGGTTGTCGGTATCGGCGCGAGCCTCGGTGGCCCGACCGGCTACGCCATCAACCCTGCTCGTGACCTCGGCCCGCGCATCGCCCACGCCTTCCTGCCCATCAAGGGCAAGGGCGGCAGCGACTGGTCCTACGCCTGGGTCCCCGTCGTCGGCCCGCTCGTCGGTGGCGCGCTCGCCGGTCTCGCCGCGTCGGCGATGGCCTGACCTGACTCACGAGGGTGGCTGCGCACGGCGCAGCCACCCTCGACCCCTCCCCCCGGGCACCTGCACCACCCGTCCGTCTGACCGCACACCGAAGTGAAGGACTCACCTCATGACCGAGCAGTACGTTCTCGCCATCGACCAGGGCACCACGAGCTCGCGTGCCATCGTCTTCAAGCACAACGGGACCATCCACTCCTCCGGCCAGCTCGAGCACGACCAGATCTTCCCCCGTGCCGGCTGGGTCGAGCACAACCCTGAGCAGATCTGGAACAACGTCCGCGAGGCTGTCGGCCTGGCCCTGACGCGCGGGAACCTCACGCACGAGGACATCGCCGCCGTCGGCATCACCAACCAGCGCGAGACCGCGGTCGTGTGGGACCGCAACACCGGCAAGCCGGTCTACAACGCGATCGTCTGGCAGGACACCCGCACGCAGAAGATCGTCGACGAGCTCGGCGGTGAGGAGGGCGCGGACAAGTACAAGGCGATCGTCGGCCTCCCGCTCGCGACCTACTTCTCGGGCCCGAAGGTCAAGTGGATCCTCGACAACGTCGACGGAGCCCGCGAGGCAGCCGAGCGCGGCGACCTCATGTTCGGCAACACCGACTCCTGGGTGCTGTGGAACATGACCGGCGGGACCGAGGGCGGCGTGCACATCACCGACGTCACCAACGCCTCGCGCACCATGCTCATGAACATCGACTCGCTCACCTGGAACGAGGACATCGCGAAGGACATGGGCATCCCGCTGTCCATGCTCCCCGAGATCCGCTCCTCGTCCGAGGTCTACGGCACCGGCCGCGCGCGCGGCATGGTCCCCGGCGTCCCGATCGCCGGCATCCTCGGCGACCAGCAGGCGGCCACCTTCGGCCAGGCCTGCTTCGAGAAGGGCACCGCGAAGAACACGTACGGCACCGGCAACTTCATGCTGCTCAACACGGGCACCGAGCCCGTGCACAGCAAGAACGGCCTGCTGACGACGGTCTGCTACAAGATCGGCGACGCCCCGCAGGTGTACGCGCTCGAGGGCTCGATCGCCGTGACCGGCTCGCTCATCCAGTGGATGCGCGACAACCTCGGCATGTTCGAGGAGGCCAAGGACGTCGAGTACTACGCGAGCAAGGTCGACGACAACGGCGGCGCGTACTTCGTGCCCGCGTTCTCCGGTCTGTTCGCACCGTACTGGCGCCCGGACGCACGCGGTGCGCTCGTGGGCCTCACGCGGTTCGTCAACAAGAACCACATCGCCCGTGCGGCCCTCGAGGCCACCGCGTTCCAGACCCGCGAGGTCCTCGACGCGATGAACGCCGACTCCGGCGTGGACCTCACCGAGCTCAAGGTCGACGGCGGCATGGTCGCCAACGAGCTGCTCATGCAGTTCCAGGCCGACATCCTCGACGTCGACGTGGTCCGCCCGCAGGTCGCCGAGACCACCGCCCTCGGTGCCGCCTACGCGGCCGGCATCGCGGTGGGCTTCTGGAACGGCGAGCAGGACGTCATCGACAACTGGGCCGAGGACAAGCGCTGGTCGTCCACGATGGAGACCTCCGAGCGCGACCGCCAGTACCGCCTCTGGAAGAAGGCCGTCTCGAAGACCCTCGACTGGGTCGACGAGGACGTCGTCTGACCTGACCGCGGTCCCGCGCGGACCAGGAGCAGCGACCGACGCCCGGCGTCTGGTGGGCCACGAGCCCTCCGGAGGTCGGGCGTCGTCGTGCTCGCGTCATAGGCTTGGCGGACCGCCAGCACCACCAGCACCCGAGCCCCTGGAGCCACCACCCGTGACGAGCGTCAGCTACACGATCCCCGGCCTGCACGTGACCGACCACGAGGTCGAGGTGCCGCTCGACTGGTCGTCACCCGACGACGGCCGGACCCTGACGGTGTTCGCGCGCGAGCTGGTCGCGCCCACGCGCCGGCACGAGGACCTGCCGCTCGTCGTGTTCCTGCAGGGCGGCCCGGGTGGCAAGGGGCCGCGGCCGACAGGCCCCGACGGCTGGGTCGGGCACATGCTCGCCACGCACCGCGTGGTGCTCCTCGACCAGCGCGGGACCGGCCGCTCGAGCGCGGTCCGCGGCGCGCACCTGTCGTCGCTGGGGTCGCCGGCCGATCAGGCCGCCTACCTCGCGTGCTTCCGCGCCGACTCGATCATCGACGACGCCGAGCACCTGCGGAAGACGCTCTACGACGGCCGCCGCTGGGCGACCGTCGGGCAGAGCTACGGCGGGTTCCTCACGCTCACCTACCTCTCCCGAGCGCCCGAGGCGCTCACCGCCTGCTACGTCACGGGAGGCCTGCCGAGCATCTGGCCGGACACCCGCGAGGTGTACCGCCGCACCTACCCGCGCACCGCGGCCAAGAACGCCGAGTACGCACGCCGCTACCCCCACGACGTCGAGCGCCTCGCCCGGATCGCCGACAGGCTCGACGCAGGGGACGTGACCCTTCCCGACGGCGACACGCTCTCGACCCGGCGGTTCCAGACCGTCGGCATGGACTTCGGCATGAAGCCCGGGTTCGAGCGCGTGCACTGGCTGGTCGACGAGGCCTTCGACCGTGGCTCCGACAACCTCAGCGAGACGTTCCTCGAGGCGGTCATGGACCTCACCTCGTACCGATCGCGCCCGCTGTACGCGGTGATGCACGAGTCGATCTACGCCTCGGGCGAGGAGACCACCGGCTGGGCCGCGCACGCCGTGCGCGCCGAGCACCCCGGCTTCGACCCGTCGGCGCGCCCGCTGCTGCTCACCGGCGAGATGATCTACCCCTGGATGTTCGACGAGATCGCCGGGCTGCGGCCCTTCCAGGCGGCGGCCGAGGAGCTCGCGGCGCGCAGCAGCTGGTCGACGCTCTACGACCCCGAGGTGCTCGCCCGCAACGAGGTCCCGGTCGCCGCGGCGGTCTACCACGACGACATGTTCGTCGACGCGGGGCTGTCGCTCGGCACCGCTGCGCACGTGGGGAACGTGCAGACCTGGGTGACGAACGAGTTCGAGCACGACGGCCTGCGCACCGGCGACGTGCTCAGCCGACTGGTCGACCTGGTTGCGCAGCAGGGCGGTCCGCTGGAGCGGTCTCGGCCGTCCGACGCGCGACGGTCGCGATGAGCTGCTCGACCGGCCCCTGACCCCGCCACCTCGACCAGAGGCTGGCGAAGGCGAGCGCGACAACGGCCTGGGCCAGGAACATCTCTCTGTCGTGGTCACCCAACCGGTCGCCCACGACCTCGAAGAACACCACGTGTGCGACGTAGAGGGTCAACGGGACGGTCCCGACCGCACGCACGGGGTAGAGCACGGCGCGGAGGCCTCGAGGGGCGAGCAGGCACAGCGCCAAGACCGCGAGCGCGAACCCGCCTGAGCCGAGAACCTCGAAGGTCGTCGCAGAGTGCGGTGCCGCTCCGAGCAGCTCCTCGAGCCCAGGACGCTCCCACTCTGCTTCCCCGAACGGCGTCTCGTCACCGAGGGCGCCGCACCTGATCGTGTCGTCGGGAGTCCTCAGGCACGAGCGCCCCGAGAGGTCGACGTCCTCACCCTGGACGGGGGTGCCCGGAGGACCTGCGTCCGGGGGCTCGGTGCCGAGCCGGAACCCGACCTCCTTGCTCTCTCCGCTACCGGTCGCGCCACTCGGGCTGCTGCCGGCCCTGAACGACCGGCGCCCGCCGGCGCCCCCGTCGGTGGCCCATCCTGCCGCGTACCCGACCACTGCCAGCAGGACTCCGACGAGCAGCAGCCGGGCGGCGACCCAGACAGACGAGAGGTCGAGCCTGCCGACGAGCAGCCCGACGACGGTGAAGGTCAGCCACACCACTGCCGGGTAGACCCCTCCGACGAAGAGCGCGGCGACCTCGCCGTGCTGCCCTCCCCAGACATCGATGCCGTACGCGCCGTAGACGTTGACGACAGGCGAGACGACCGCGAGGATGCAGGCCAGCACGAGGAGCCGGCGGACCGACCAGCGCAGGAGCGGGAGGACCGCCACGAGCAGGACCGCGTAGACCTGCAGGACGATCGCGATCTGACTGCTGATGATCGTCAGAGCCGTGCCGAGCGCGAAGATCAGCACAGCCCGCACCAGCAGGCGGGTCCGCGCCTCCCGCAGCCTGTCTCCGAACACCCCCGCCGTGCCGCCTGTCATGAGCGCGACCGACACCCCTGCGAGGACGGCGAACAGGATCGAGGATCGCCCCTGCACGAGGGCACCCCACGTCGTCGGATCCCAGGAGACCGGCTCACCGAACGGGATCGTGTGGGCTGTGACCATGCCCAGGAGGGCGATCCCGCGCGCGATGTCGACCCCGACGACGCGACCGCGAGACCGCCTCTCCCGGCCGGGTCGTGGTCCTGGAGGGTGAGACGAGGAGGTGTACGGGTCGGCGGCGGGCGACGGCTTTGAATGTGACGTATGCGACATTCTCGCACGGTAGGAAAGAACCCTGGCTGTCCACCGACTGTGTCCTGCGAGTTTTCTGGGAACTGCCTCGAGCGCCCTCGGTCAGTCGGCTGCGTCCGACGGCGCGTGGCGCTCGAGGAAGGTGAGGACCTCGGTGTCGTCGACTCCTGGGAACGAGCCCGTCGGGAGCGCCGAGAGCACGTGCTGGTGCATGGTGGCGCTCGGCCAGGCGGCCGCCGACCACCGCTCGACGAGGTCGGCTGGCGGACGACGGCAGCACCCCTCGTCCGGGCACGACGACCTCCGGCGCACGGTGGTCTCACGGCCGCGGAACCACCGCGCGCTGTCGAAGGGCACCCCGACGGTCACCGAGAAGTCGCCCGCCGAGGTGGTCCCGGTCTGCGTCGAGCACCAGAAGGTGCCTGCCGGGGTGTCGGTGTACTGGTACGTCTCCGTCGTGCGGTCGCGTCGCGCGAAGGCGCTGCGCGCCGACCAGTGCCGGCAGACGATCTGCCCCTCGATCGCGCCGGTGACGTCGACCGGGAGAGGGAGCCCGTCGTTCTCGTAGCCGCGGGTCAGCCCGCCGTCGTCGCCGACCCGCAGGAAGTGCAGCTGGATGCCGAGGTGGACGGTCGCGAGGTTGGTCAGGCGCTGGGCAGCGGCCTCGTGGGTGACTCCGAAGGCGTCGCGGAAGTCCTCGACGGCGAGGTCGCGCTCCCGCTTGCGGTCGACGAGCCACTCGACCGCGGCCCCCTGGGGCACGAGGCACGCGGCGGCGAAGCAGGTGATCTCGAGGCGCTGGCGCAGGAAGTCCGCGTAAGAGGTCGGCCTCGTGTGCCCGAGCACGCGGTGCGCGATCGCCTGGAGGGCCAGCGACCGCAGGCCGTGGCCGCCGGGGATCGAGGCGGGCGGCAGGTAGATGCGCCCGTGCACGAGGTCGGTGACCGTGCGGGTCGAGCGCGGGAGGTCGTCGACGTGCAGGAGCGTGAACCCGAGGTGCTCGGCCATCCGCGCGACGGTGCGGTGCGTGAGCGCTCCGGAGGTGTACCCGGCGGCACGGACGAGCTCCTCCCCCGCCTCCTCGATGTCAGGGAGGTAGTTGTCGCGCGCCTGCATGTCGAGCCGCAGCGCGGTGTTGGCCCGCCGGGCCTCGGCGGGGGTCGCGACGGCCTGGGTGGCGCGGCGCGCCAGCTCCCGGTGCAGACCGACGAGGTTCTCGAGAACGGGCAGCGGCAGGCGCTGGCTGGGGCGGACCGGCGGCAGGCCGAGCGTCGGGTAGAAGGGGTCGCGCTGCGCCCGGTCGAGCTCGATCTCGAGACCCGCACGCCGGGTGGGCGGCGTGCTCGCGAGCAAGGTCGCGACGGGGACCCCGAGTGCGCCCGCGACCGCGTCGAGCAGCGAGAGGCGCGGTTCGCGCAGCCCGTTCTCGATGCGTGACAGCTGGCTGGTGTCGACGCCTGTCCGCTCGGCCAGGTCCTCGAGGGTGAGGCCCGCGCCGGTGCGGAAGTGGCGGACCCGACGCCCGAGGGTCAGCAGGTCGGTGGACGTCGTGCGCTCTGACCGCTCTGTCATGTATTGACGATATGGCAACTTCGGTGCTTCTTGCCAGGTCTGCGAGGTTGAAGGCTCGCGAGCGCGGTCGCAGGGTGAGAGCAGGCGCACCTCCGCCGCACCGACCCACCACACGGAAGGACCAGCGATGACGCTCACCTCCGACGCCCGCAGCCAGCGCGAGGACCAGCACGCCGCTCCACCCCGCACCACTCCCCTGCCGCTCCCCTACGCCGAGTGGGTCGAGGCGGTCGCGGCGCTCACCCAGCCCGACGAGGTCGTGTGGTGCGACGGCTCGGACGCGGAGCGCGAGCGCCTCACCCGGCTCATGGTCGAGCGGGGCACGCTCCTGCCGCTCGACCCCGACCTGCGACCGAACAGCTACCTCGCCCGCTCGGACCCGTCCGACGTCGCGCGGGTCGAGTCGCGGACCTTCGTGTGCCCCGAGCAGGAGTCCGACGCCGGGCCGACCAACATCTGGCGCGACCCGACGCTCATGCGCGCCGAGCTGGCGGCAGCCTTCGCCGGGTGCATGCGCGGCCGCACCATGTACGTGGTGCCGTTCTCGATGGGCCCCGTCGGCGGGCCTCTCTCCCAGGTGGGCATCGAGATCACGGACTCCCCCTACGTGGTCGTCAGCATGTCGATCATGACCCGGACCGGGAGCGACGTGTACCGGCTGATCCGGGACGGCGCTCCCTGGGTCCCCGCGGTCCATTCGGTCGGCGCCCCGCTCGTGGAAGGCGCCGACGACGTCCCGTGGCCCTGCTCGGACCTCAAGTACGTCTCGCACTTCCCCGAGACCCGCGAGATCTGGTCCTACGGCTCCGGCTACGGCGGGAACGCGCTGCTGGGCAAGAAGTGCTTCGCGCTGCGCATCGCGTCGGTGATCGGCCGGGACGAGGGCTGGCTCGCCGAGCACATGCTGCTCGTGCGGGTGACCTCGCCCGAGGGGAGGGTGTTCCACCTGGCTGCCGCGTTCCCCTCGGCCTGCGGCAAGACGAACCTCGCGATGCTGCGCCCGACCGTCCCGGGGTGGACCGTCGAGACGGTCGGGGACGACATCGCGTGGATGCGGCCCGACGACGAGGGCCGCCTGCGGGCGATCAACCCCGAGGCCGGGTTCTTCGGGGTGGCGCCCGGCACCGGGCCGTCGACCAACCCCGCGGCGATCGCGACGATCGCGCGGGACACGATCTTCACCAACGTCGCGCTCACCGACGACGGCGACGTCTGGTGGGAGGGGCTGACGGACACGCCGCCCGACCACCTCGTCGACTGGCTGGGGCAGGACTGGACGCCCGCGTCGGGGAGGCCCGCTGCCCACCCCAACGCCCGGTTCACGGTGTCCGCGGCGCAGTGCCCCACGATCGCCGACACCTGGGAGGACCCTGCCGGTGTGGTGGTCGACGCGATCGTGCTGGGCGGCCGGCGCGCGACCAACGTGCCGCTCGTGGCCCAGGCGTTCTCGTGGGAGCACGGGGTCTTCCTCGGCGCGACCATCTCGTCGGAGCGCACGGCCGCCGCCGAGGGGACGGTCGGTGAGCTGCGCCGCGACCCCTTCGCGATGCTGCCCTTCTGCGGGTACGACATGGCAGACCACTGGGCACACTGGGTCGAGACCGGTTCTCGGCTGTCCGACCAGGGGCGCCCGCTGATCTTCTCCGTCAACTGGTTCCGCACCGGCGAGGACGGCCGGTACCTGTGGCCCGGCTTCGGCGAGAACTCCCGGGTCGTCGAGTGGATCGCCCGCCGCACGGAGACCCGCGACCCGGTCACGTCGCCGGTCGGACGCTCGCCCGCCGAGCTGCCGCCTCGTGCACGAGCGGCCTCGGTCCCCAGCCCTCTCGGTCTCGTCCCGGCGCCGGGGGCGCTCGACCTCGACGGGCTCGGGCTGAGCGAGGAGACCACGGCCGCGCTGTTCGCCGTCGACCCGGTCTCGTGGGCCGAGGAGGTGCGGTCGACCGAGGAGTTCTTCCGACGCTTCGGCGACCGCGTCCCGCCGGCGCTGCACGCGGAGCTCGCCGCGCTGCGCGGGCGTCTGGCAGAGCACGACGGGCGCGATGTCACCCCGGCGAGCGAGGACTGAGGCCGTGGCAGCACCGGCTGCCGCGGTCTCCCCCAGGCGACGCCGGCGGTTCTACCACCACCTCTACGTCTGGGTGCTGGTCGCCATCGCCCTCGGGATCGTCTTCGGGCTGGTCGCCCCCGACCAGGCGGCGAAGACCCGCTGGATGGCGGACCTGTTCATCAAGCTCGTCAAGGTGGTCATCGCCCCGACGATCTTCGCGACGATCGTGGTCGGCATCGCCCAGATGGGCAACCTGGCCAGAGCCGGCGGGCTCGCGCTGCGCACGGTGCTGTACTTCAACATCACCACGGTCTTCGCGCTCGGCATCGGCCTGGTGGTCATCAACGTGCTGCGTCCCGGCGCCAGCCTGGGCTTCGACCTCGCGACCTTCGACACCTCTGCGGCCGACGCGGCGATCGCGGCGACCGAGTCCCAGGACACCGGCATGACCTCGTTCGTGCTGGACCTCGTACCCGCGTCCTTCGTCGGTGCCTTCGTCGACGGGCAGCTCCTGCAGGTGCTCGTGCTGGCCGTGCTGGTCGCGGTCGCCGTCACCTCTCTCGGGGCACGGGCCGACGGCGTGGTGCGCGCGCTCGACACCTTCGCGCACCTCATGTTCGGGATCATCCGGCTCGTGATGTGGACGGCGCCCCTCGGGGCCTTCGGCGGCATCGCCTTCACCATCGGCAGCAACGGCTCGGCGATCCTCGGATCGCTCGCGGCGTTCATGGGGGCGTTCTGGCTGACCTGCCTGCTGTTCCTGCTGCTGGTGCTCGGGCCGGTCTGCCGGATCGCCGGGTTCTCGGTCTTCCGGTACCTGCGCTACATCAAGGACGAGCTGCTCATCGTGCTCGGGACCTCGTCATCCGAGACCGTGCTGCCTCGGATCATGCGCAAGATGGAGGCGGCCGGCGCCCCGAGGCACGTGGTCGGCATGACGATCCCGACCGGGTACTCGTTCAACCTCGACGGCACCGCGATCTACATGGCGATGGGGGCGATCTTCATCGCTCAGGCCTTCGGGATCGAGGTGCCGCTCACGACCCAGGTCGCACTGCTCGCCTTCATGCTCGTCTCGTCGAACGGCGCGGCAGGGGTGTCCGGGGCGGGGCTCGTGACGCTCGCGGCCACGCTCACGGCCTTCGACTCGGTGATCCCCGTGGCGGGGATCGCGCTCATCGTGGGGATCGACCGGTTCATGTCGGAGGGACGGGCACTGACCAACCTGGCCGGCAACGGGATCGGCACCCTGGTGATCGCCCGGTGGACCGGCGACCTGGACCGCGAGCGTCTGCGCGCCGTGCTCGCGGACCCCGGCAGCGTGGACGTCGACGCCCTCCTGAGCGCCGATGCTCCTCGCCCGGGCGAGGAGCAGCCCGTGGAGCCGGAGCAGCCTGTCGACCCGAACCCACGCGTCGCGCCCACCGAGCCGGCCAGCAGCGCACCGGCAGTCCACCCGGCCCAGACGACCTGATGGGAGGAGAAGGAGCGTCGGCAGGACACCGCGGACGTCGGAGCCGGCCAGCAGTGGCCGGTTCCAGCACCTGGGCGACCAGCAAGATCCACCTCCACCTCTGGCTGCGAGCGATCGCCTTCACGACGCCCTGGGTCGGGGTGCTCTATCTCCCCGGCGAGCTCGCGGACCCGGAGGGCGCACCATCGCCCCTGCTCGCGGTGATCGCGTTCATGGCGATCTGCATGTGGCCGCTCGCACTGGCGGCCCACTGGGTCGAGGGCGGCGACGACGGGCTCCGACTCGTCTACTGGCCCGTCCTGTCGCGGACCATCCCCCTCACGAGGATCGCATCCGTCGAGTACTGGCCGTCGGCCGCACCGTGGAAGAGCCCAGGGATCGGGCTGAGGTTGGCGAGCGGTGGGGTGCTCGCTCTCGCGAACCGCACCGGTCCCAGCTTCGGCATCCGTACCACGGACGGGCGCTCCCACTCCGTGGTCCTCGCCGACGACGAGGAGCTGGCTCACGTCCGTGCCTGGATCTCGAGAGTCCGGCCGGAGCTGGACGTGAGTGCCGAGGAGTGCCAGTGACAGCCCCTCGTCACCGGTGTGCACCGGTGACGAGGGGCGGTCAGGGACAGCCGTCGCAAGTCAGGCCGTGGTCTTCGGCGCGTGCTCGTCGTCCTTCTTCGAGCCGTGCGTCGCACCGCTCGTCTCGAGGGAGGCGCCCTCGATGTCGACGTTGGGCAGCGCCTTGTCGAGCCAGCGGGGCAGCCACCAGGCCGAGCGACCGAGCAGCGCCATGACCGCCGGGATCATGGTCATGCGGACCACGAGGGCGTCGACCGCGATGCCGAAGCCGAGCGCGAAGGCGATCGGGCCGATGGTGGTGTTGCCCGAGAACACGAAGCTCGCGAAGACGGCGATCATGATGAGCGCCGCGGCGAGCACCACCCGGGCGCCGTGGGCGTACCCGGAGCGCACGGCGCGCATGGCGTCGGCCCCGTGGGTGAAGTCCTCGCGCATGCGGGACACGAGGAACACCTGGTAGTCCATGGCGAGCCCAAACAGCACGCCGACGAGGAGCACCGGCATGAAGCTCAGCAGCGGCGCGGGGGTCGCCACCGAGAACACGTCGGCGAGCCAGCCCCACTGGTAGACGGCCGTCGTGGCACCGAAGGCGGCGGCGACGGTCAGCAGGAACCCGAGGACCGCGGTCAGCGGGACGAGGAGCGAGCGGAACGCGACGAGCAGCAGGACGATCGCGAGACCTACGACGATCGCGAGGAACAGCGGGAGGGCGTCGGCGAGCTTCTCGGTGACGTCGATGTTGGCCGCAGCCGCGCCGGTGACCCACACCGTGGCACCGGTGGCCTCCTCGACCGCGCCGCGGACGTCTCGGATGTCGTGGACGACGTCCGCGGTCTCCTCGGCGTTGGGGCCGGTCGTCGGGATGACCGTGATGATGGCCGCGTCGGCCTGGGGCGTGCCCTCGGGAGCCTCCATGCCTTCGATCGCACCGTTCGGGGTGGCGGGAGCCACCGCCGCGACGTTCGCGACGCCGTCGAGTGCCGTGGTCATCTGCTCCATCGCCGTGGGCAGCACGGACGGGTCGGACTCGGCGTCGATCAGCACGACGAGCGGACCGTTGATGCCGGGGCCGAAGCCCTCGGCGAGCAGGTCGTAGGCCTGGCGGTCGTGCGACGACGCGGGCTCCTGGCCGGCGTCGGGCAGGCCGAGGCGCATCTGCGTCGCGGGGAGGGCGACGGTGCCGAGCAGCAGCACGCCGACCACGAGGGTCCAGACGGGGTGCGTGGTGACGAAGGAACCCCAACGGTTCTCCGCCTTGGAGGAGCGCTGCGCACGGGCCGCGGCACGGCCCCGGGGCACGAGGCGCTCACCGGCGAAGCCCATGATGGCGGGCAGGAGCGTGATCGCGATGAGGACGGCGATCGCGACGGTCGCCGCGGCAGCCAGACCCATGGTCGCGAGGAACGGGATCCCGGTGACGGACAGACCGGCGAGGGCGATGACCACGGTGGCCCCGGCGAAGACGACCGCCGACCCGGCGGTGCCGACGGCACGCCCGGCGGACTCGGCCGGGGCGACGCCCTCGGCCAGCTGCTGCCGGTGCCGGGAGAGCAGGAACAGCGCGTAGTCGATCCCGACCGCGAGCCCCAGCATGAGGGCGAGAGTCAGGGTGGCCGACGAGATGGTGACGACCGCGGAGAGCGAGAGGACACCGGCGACGCCGATACCCACGCCGAGGAGCGCGCTGAGGATGGGCATGCCGGCGGCGAGCAAGGACCCGAAGGTCACCAGGAGCACGACGAGCGCCACGACGACGCCGACGAGCTCGGTCGGGCCGAGGAACTCGAGGGGCTCGGTGTAGGGACCGCCGGCGACGGCGACGGTGAAGCCGTCGTCGGAGAGCGTGGTCTCGGCGGTGGCGATGGTGTCGAGGGTCGCGTCGCTCACGTCGTCCGAGGGGACCGTGAACTGGATGTCGACGTAGACGGCGCCGCCGTCAGGCGCCACGGTCCCGGTCTGGGTCGGGTCGGAGACCGACGCCACCTGTGGCTGCTCGCCGACGGGGGCGAGGGCGCCGAGCACGGTCTGGAGGCTGCCGTCCTCGACGAGGTTCGTGCCCTCGGGGGCCTGGACCACGAAGCGGGTGGAGGCGGGCTGCTCGGCGTCGGCGCCGGCCGCGGCCGCACCGCCCGTGCCGGAGCCCACGCCGGAGGCTGCCTCGCCGAAGCGCTCCTCGAGGATGGTCTGGGCGGTCGCGGACTCGACGCCCGGGATGGTCAGCTGCTCGGTGAGCTTGATACCCGAGGCGAGCGCACCGGCGCCGGCTGCGGCGAGCACGAGCAGCCAGGTGACGAGCACGATCCACCGCCTGGTGAACGAGAAGTGCCCGACCCTGTAGAGGAAGGAGGCCATGGTGATCCCTTGGTCGTCCGGGAGGTCCCGGGGGGTGGAGACGGACTGCGGTGGGGCCGCGACGTCGTACACCGTCGGACGACACTGCCACCGTAAGCAACGATCGTCGTCTACGCAACACGTGTCGGTTAGCGGGTTCCGCACACGCCCCTCTCCTGACAGAATGAGGACATGGACCCCCGGATCGCCCGCACCCGAGCGCTGCTGCAGGACGCGCTCCTCTCGCTCGCCCGCGAGCGCGACCTCGACGAGATCGCCGTCGCCGACATCGCCGACCGGGCGACCATCAACCGCAGCACCTTCTACCAGCACTACGCCGACAAGGAGACCCTCCTCGCGGACGCCCTCGACGCGCGGGCACGCCAGGCGGGTGCCGACCTCGACGAGGCCGGCACCCTCGAGCTGACCGACGACCCGCCGGACCTGCTCGTGCGCTACGTCGAGCACCTCGACGAGAACGCCGCGCTGTACCGGCGAGCCCTGGGCGAGGGCGGGTCGAGCATCGCGTCGGCGCGCCTGGGCGCGCGGATCAACGCGGTCGTCACCCAGGGCGTCAGCGACCACACGGACCATCCCGAGACCGAGATGCCGCTCGAGATCGTCGCGGCCGGCATCACCGGCTCCCTCGTCGGCGTGCTCACCGCCTGGCTTGACATGGTCCCGCGCCCGTCCCCCGAGCAGGCCTCCGGGTGGGCATGGCGCATGCTCGTCCCCGCCGTCGCGAAGGAGATCGCCCTGGACACCGGCGACGCCCGGTGCTCGGTCAGCGGTACGACGTCCCCATGAGCTCGCGGACGTCGTCGAGCGTCGCTGCGGCGATCTCGTTCGCCCGCGCGTTCCCCCGCTCGAGCACCTCCAGCGGGTCGCTGCCCGAGCCGACCCGCTCCGCGCGACGGGCCCGCACCGGTCGGAGGTGCTCGACGAGCGCCTCCGTCACCAGCGCCTTGAGCACCCCTGCCCCCTGAGCGCCGACCTCGTCGGCGACCGCCTCGGGCGGGGCCCCGGTGCACAGCGACGCGAGGGTCAGCAGGTTCGCGACACCAGGCCTGCGGTCGGGCTCGTAGGTCACGTGGCGCTCGGCGTCGGTGACGCACCGTCGGACGAACGCTGCGGTCTCGTCCTCGGTCGCCGAGACGAGCAGGCTGTTGCCACGGCTCTTGCTCATCTTGGCGCCGTCGGACCCGAGGATCGTGGGGGACGGCGCGAGCAGCGCGTCGGGCTCGGGGAAGTACGGGCAAGCCGGGCTGAACCGGTGGTTGAACCTGCGGGCGACGGTGCGGGTCGCCTCGAGGTGCGGCAGCTGGTCCTGGCCGACGGGCACGAGGTTCGCCCGGCAGAAGAGGATGTCGGCCGCCTGGTGCACGGGGTACGTGAGCATCAGCCCGCTCATGGCCCGCCCGCCGCTCGCCCGCACCTCCTCCTTGACCGTCGGGTTCCGCTCGAGCTCGGCCACGCTCATGAGGCTGAGGAACGGCAGGACGAGCTGGTTGAGGGCGGGCACCGCGGAGTGGGTGAACACCGTGGTGCGCTCCGGGTCGATCCCGGCGGCCTGGTAGTCGAGGAGGATCTCGCGGACCGTTGACCGCAGGTCACCGGGCTCGTCGCGGTCGGTGATCACCTGGTAGTCCGCGATCACCATGAGCAGCTCGACCCCCGCCTGCTGGAGCCGAGCACGGTTGGTGAGGGTCCCGAAGTAGTGGCCGACGTGCAACGCACCGGTCGGCCTCTCCCCCGTGAGGACCCGGAACCTCGACGGGTCGCGGGCGATCTCGTCCTCGAGCGCGAGGCTCCGGGTACGGGCGGCGGCGACCGACGCGGTCGTGGTGCTGGTCTGGGGTGGTGCGGTGGTCATCTGGGGCTCCTCGGTGGGGAGCGGCTCGACCCAGACCGAGGGTGCACGACGATGTCGACCCGGCTGCGGCGAGCAGCTCGGGGACACGACAGGTCACGGCTGCTGAGGCAGCCACCACCATGCGCGCGTGATCATCGGGCCAGGCTATACCCGCGCGCCCTGGGCGGGGCTGTCGTCCTCTGCTGTCCGCACCTGTCGGCGGGTGGCCGCACACTGGTGGCATGCTCGTCGTCCTCTGCCCGCAGCCTGACGGGTCCGTCTCGGTGCGAGACGTCGACCGGGCGCAGGCCGGTCTGCCGGTCGTGGCCGAGCAGACGGTGTCCCTCGACGACCTCGCCGGGCTGGTCCGCGAGCGCGAGGCGGAGTGCACCCCGGAGGGCACGTCGCCCGACGCGAGCCTGCGCTGGGTGTGGGCAGACACGGCGACGACGTACCGCGCGCTGCTCGACGCGGGCGTGCGGGTCACGCGCTGCTGGGACCTGCGGCTGTGCCGGGCGATCCTGCGGGCGAGCGCGCTCACCGCGCGCACCGGGTATGCGACAGCGCCCCGCTCCGCCTGGGACGAGGCGCCGACCGCGGCCACGGCCGCGCCGGACCGGCTGTTCGACCTCGCGCCGCCCGTCACGCTCGACCCGCTGGCCGAGCTCCGCGACCAGCACCGCGCCCTCGACGCCGCGGTCGGCCTGGACGGCCGTCCGGAGTCGGCCCGGCTGTGGCTGCTGCTGGCGGCCGAGTCGGCCGGTGCGCTGATCGCCGCGGAGATGACGGTCGCGGGCGTGCCGTGGGACGTCGTCGAGCACGACCGCATCCTCACCGACCTGCTGGGCCCGCGACCCGCCCTCGGGTACCGGCCCGCGCTGCTCGAGGCCAAGGCGGCGCAGGTCAGCGCCGCCCTCGGCGTCGAGGTGAACCTGGACTCCCCCGTCGAGCTGCTCAGGTCGATGCGGTCGGCCGGGCTGCCCGCCACGTCGACGCGCTCGTGGGAGCTGCAGCAGATCGACCACCCGGCGATCGCACCGCTGCTGGAGTACAAGAAGATGTCGCGGCTCATGACCGCGAACGGGTGGCACTGGCTCGACACCTGGGTGGCCGACGGCAGGTTCCGCCCGGTCTACGTGCCCGGCGGCGTGGTCACGGGGCGGTGGGCCTCGGACGGCGGTGGGGCGCTGCAGCTCCCGCACCAGATCCGCAGCGCCGTGCGGTCTGACCCCGGGTGGTCCCTGGTGGTCGCGGACGCGGCGCAGCTCGAGCCGCGCATCCTCGCGGCGATGTCTGGTGACGCGGCGATGGCCGAGGCCGGGCGGGCCGCCGACATGTACGAGGGGATGGTCGCCACGGGTGCGGTCGAGACCCGTCAGCAGGCGAAGTTCGGGATGCTCGGCGCCATGTACGGCGGGACGCAGGGCGAGAGCGGCCGCATGCTGCCGCGCATCACCCGCGCGTTCCCGCAGGCCCTCGCGCTCGTCGAGGCGGCGGCACGGGCGGGTGAGCAGGGTGAGGTGGTGTCGACCTGGTTGGGCCGCAGCTCACCCCTGCCGAGCGCCGAGTGGCGCTCGGCCCACTCCGCGGCGTCGGCCGAGGGCGGGTCGGCCGCCGAGCAGGAGGCCGTCCGGACCCAGGCACGCTCGTGGGGACGTTTCACGAGGAACTTCGTGGTGCAGGGCACGGCCGCCGAGTGGGCGCTGTGCTGGATGTCGCTGCTCCGGCTCCGCCTGCGAGCCCTCAGCGAGGGGCTCACCGACGGCCCGCACCTCGCGTTCTTCCTCCACGACGAGATCATGGTCCACACCCCGACGGGGCTCGCCGACGAGGTCGCGACCCTGGTCCAGGAGACGGCGCACGAGGCCGGACGGCTGCTGTTCGAGGGGTCGCCCGTCGAGTTCCGGCTCACGACTGCCGTGGTCACGGCATACTCGGACGCGAAGTAGCCGCCGAGGCCACGCCCGCCGAGCCATGCCGTCCGAGCCACGACCTCCGAGCCACAGGAGACCCGATGACGCGTCCGACCAGCCCGCGAACCGACACGAGCACTGACCGAGGCACGGAGCCTGCCCGCCCCGGGCCGGACCGGCCCCGCCTGCTGCTCGGGGCCTACGCGCTCGCACCGTCCGGCTCCCCCGTCGAGACCGAGGTCCTCGCAGCGCTCCCGGCGCTGGGAGTGCAGGTTCTCGAGGTGCCGCTGCCCGCACCCGGGACGGCAGCCGAGACCGCCCGCTGGGTCGCCACGCACCTCCCCGACGACGTCGACCTCGTGGTCACCGCGATCCCCCGCACCATGCAGCGCCTCGCCGACCACCCCGCGTACGGGCTGTCCTCGGCTGACCTCGACGCCCGTCGGGCCGCGCTCGACGACCTGGCCGAGCTGCGCGACCTCGCGCAGCGCCTCTCCGACGACGCGGGACGCCCACGTCTCACGGCAGTCGAGCTGCACAGTGCCCCCGGGCCCGGGCTGGGCACGCTGGCCGCGTTCCGCGAGTCGCTCGACGAGGTCCTCGCGTGGGACCTCGGCGGCGCCCGGCTTCTCGTCGAGCACTGCGACGCGCTCGTCGACAGTCAGCAGGCGGTCAAGGGGTTCTGGCCGCTGCACGACGAGCTCACCGTGCTGCAGTCCCTCGCCGGCGACGTCCCCGAGGTCGCGTCCCGGCTCGGGTTGAGCATCAACTGGGGCCGGTCGGCCATCGAAGGACGTTCTGCGCGCACACCGGTCGAGCACGTCCGCGCCGCAGCCGAGGCCGGGTTGCTGCGCGCCGTCGTCTTCTCCGGCGCCGCAGCAACCCCGACACCCTGGGGTGCTGCGTGGGAGGACCAGCACATCGCGCCGCGCGCGGACGACCCTGCCCTGAGACTCTCGGAGGGTTCGCTGCTCGGAGCCGAGGAGATCGCCGAGACGCTGGCGGCAGCTCAGGGATCCGCGCTCGACGTCGTCGGCATCAAGGTCACCGTCCGGCCGGACACCGCAGACGCGCAGGACCGTGTCGCCGTCGCGCGCGCCAGCCTCCGACTCGTCACCGAGGCGCTCGAGCACGAGACGTCGTAGCGCCAGACGCCTGGTGCTGCACCGTCACCGGCAGCTACATGGGCACCTGGAACAGAGCGCGGTTGGGCGGGACCACGGTCTCCCCACCGTGCCACCCTGACAGCCCCACGAGGCGAGCCACCGGCCGTCACGGCAGTCACAGTCGCTCCTCCAACGCCTGGATCATCTCTGTCAGCTCGGGCTCTTCAGATGCCACGGCGCGCAACCACGAGCGCGCGGCTCCATCGACGTCCAGACTCCAGGGGAGGAACTCGAAGAAGACCTCGACGACGTCCAGTCGTTCTTCCGGAGAGCTCGCCTCCGCGACCAGAGCCCTGAAGGCAGGGAAGGACCACGTCGACTCGGAGTACACGACGAGTTCGATGCGGTCTGCGGACTGCTGCCGCGGCGACGGGACGTGCGAGTCCCACCTCCTCCTCACCCACCACCAGCTGTAGGCGTCGTTCGCTACCGAGCTCATCGCATCGACCACGGGTAGCCCCCTCCTGCGCTCACGGGCAAGATCCCGTCACCCAGGATGCGGAGACCGGCTGCCTCGCTGGCCCAGGAGACGACCTCTCAGCGGCGGCACCGGAAGAGTACGACGCCAGGCCCCGCCGTCTCGCACCACCGACGGGTGAAGTTGCAGGTCAGCAGCACCGCAGGCCTACGTGCCGCCGCCGGGGACGGACGCGCTCCGGGCAGTGGGAGAATCTGTGGGTGAATGAGCTCCCGAGCATCGTCTTCCACGAACCGCGCATCCCCCAGAACACCGGCAACGCCATCCGGCTCGCCGCCGTGACCGGGGCGGCGCTGCACCTCGTCGAGCCGCTCGGCTTCGACCTGTCCGAGCCCAAGCTCAAGCGAGCCGGCCTGGACTACCACGACCTCGCGCACCTCACCGTGCAGCCGGACCTCGAGACGCTGCTCGCGAGCGCGCCCGACGCCCGGGTCTTCGCCTTCACCACCAAGGCCACCACCCGGTACTCCGACGTCGAGTACCGCCCCTCGGACCTGCTGGTCTTCGGCCCCGAGCCCACCGGGCTGTCCGACGAGGTCCTCGCGCACCCGCGCATCACCGACCAGGTGAAGATCCCCATGCTGCCCAGCCGCCGCTCGCTCAACCTCACGAGCAGCGCGTCGATCGTCATCTACGAGGCCTGGCGCCAGCTCGGGTTCCCCGGCGGCGAGTAGTGGCCGCGGACACCCCTGCCCGCGGACCGCTGCCCGTCACCGTGATCGCCGGGTACCTCGGCGCCGGGAAGACCTCGCTGCTCAACCACCTGCTCGCGCACCCGCGCGGGTCGCGGATCGCCGTGGTGGTCAACGACTTCGGCGACGTGGGCATCGACCCGATGCTGGTGAGCACGAGCGCCACCGCGGTCTACGCGACGAGCGGCGGGTGCTTCTGCTGCGTGCTCGACGACGAGGACGACCTCCACCCGCTGCTCACCCGCCTCGCACGCCGCGGAGCAGGCGTCGACGCCGTGCTGCTCGAGGCGAGCGGCCTCGCCGACCCGCAGGCCCTCGCCCGGCGCGTCGCCGAGCACCCGGCCACCGTGCTCGCCGGGGTGCTCCAGGTGGTCGACGCGGTCGAGACCGCGCAGACCCTCACGACGCACCCGTCGCTCGCCCACCACCTCGCCACTGCTGACCTCGTGGTCGTCAACAAGGCCGACCTCGTCGACGACCCAGCGGAGGTCGTCGCGCTGTGCCGGGACCTCAACCCGCACGCCCCCGTCGTGACGACCGTCGAGGGCAGGATCGACCCCGCCCTCGTGCTCGACGCCCCGTCGCGCCCGGACCGCGGAGACCAGCAGCTCCTCGCGCACGCCGCGCTCGACGAGCACGCCTCCCACGCCTCCCACGCCTCAGACGGCTCGCACGAGCACCCGCACCTCCACCACGAGGCGCAGTCTCTCTCGATCGCCCACGACGGTCCGCTCGCCCCCGGGCCGCTCATGGACCTCCTCGAGGACCGCCCACCCGGGCTGTTCCGCGTCAAGGGCGTGGTGCACCTGGCGCTCGCGCCGGGCGGGAGCGTGCCCGTCGTGGTCCACGCCGCCGGGCGGCAGGTCCGGGTCGACGTGCTGCGGAGCGCTCCCGACGCGACGAGCCGTCTCGTCGCGATCGGGTCGGGGCTCGACCTCGAGGTACTGCAGGAACGCCTCGACGCCTGCCGGGCTGCTGCCGACACCGCACCGTCCCGCGAGGACCTCGCGCGGGTCCGGCGCCGGACCGTGCGCCCCGGCAGGCGCCTCGACCCACCCTCCCGCCCCTCCGCCTGAACCGGGGCGCGACGGCGAGGTGCTCCCCGGAGGCCCTCGCCGTCGCGCCCCGTCCCTCGGGAAGGGGATGGGAGCGGCTGTGACCGAGCACAGTGCCTCCTGGCAGGAATGCCTTCTCCACGGCCGGGTCCTGTGGTCCTAAGATGTCGGACATGACCGTCACCCTGAGCGATGTCGCACGCGAGGCGGGCGTCTCACTGGCCACCGCCTCCCGCGCGATCAACGGCAGCGCGAACCGCACCGTCCGCCCGGAGCTGCGCGAGCGTGTGCTCGCCGCGGCCGCGCGCCTGCGGTACTCCCCCGACGCCAACGCCCAGGCCATGGCCCGTGGGCGCACCACGGCGCTCGGGCTCATCGTGCACGACATCGCCGACCCGTACTTCTCGACGATCGCCTCCGGCGTCACGGCCGCGGCCGAGCGCGCCGGGCTGGTGGTCACCCTCGCGAGCACCGACCGCGACGCAGGCCGCGAGCTCGCCTTCGTCGAGCTCATGCAGCGTCAGCGCGCCCGCGCCATCATCGTCGCGGGAGGCCGCCACGACGACGACGCGGCCAACCGCGCCCTGGCCGACGCACTCGTCGAGTACCGCTCGCGCGGCGGCGGTGCGGCGGCCGTCGGGCAGCCGCTGCTCGGGGTCGACACCGTGGTCATCGAGAACCGCTCGGCCACCGCCGAGCTCGTCCGCCAGCTCCACGGGCGCGGGTACCGTCGCTTCGCCGTGCTCGCCGGGCCGACCGCGCACCTCACCGCGCACGAGCGCCTCGACGGGTTCCGGACCAGCCTCGACGACCTCGGCACCCCGCTCGACCCCGACCTCGTGATCCCCTGCGCGTTCACCCGGGACGGCGGCTACGAGGCGATGGAGCAGCTGATCGCCCGTGGCGTCGTCGGACGCGCCGGCACGGGCAGCGGCGGCTCCGGCCAGCCGGTCGAAGCGGTGTTCGCCGTCAACGACGTCATGGCGGTCGGCGCGATGGCCGCCGCCCGCGCCGCCGGGCTCGACGTCCCCGGGGACGTGGCGATCGCGGGCTTCGACGACATCATCACGCTCCGCGACATCACCCCGTCGCTCACCACGATCCGCCTGCCGCTGGCCGACATCGGCGCCATGGTCACCGAGCTCGCCCTCGCCCCGGACAACGACGCACCGCGCCTCGTCCCGGTCGACGGCGAGGTCATCCTCCGCGACTCGACGCCACCGCTGGCCTGAGACCAGGACCGCCCGACCGCGCCCGCGAGCGCGAGCGGTCCACTCTCTCGCGGACGGGCCGTCCCACCCGGACCAGAGGGTCTCGACGAGTGGCCCGGGCTTGGGGTCGCACCGCGGGGTGGAATACGCTTCCCGCATGGCTCTCACCGACGCGAACCTCCCCGCGGACCCGACCGTCCCCACCTCCGGCCCCTCCCCCGACGACGCCCCCGGAGGCCGCCCCGGCTGGCCGACGGGCCTCCAGGGCTTCGGGTACGGCGGTGACTACAACCCCGAGCAGTGGCCCCAGGTCACCCGCCTCGAGGACGTCGAGCTCATGGTCGAGGCCGGGGTCACCATCGTCAGCGTCGCGATCTTCGCCTGGGCGACCATCGAGCCCGCGGAGGGCGAGCACCACTTCGAGTGGCTCGACGAGACCATGGACCGCCTGCACGCCGCCGGCATCCGCGTGGCCCTGGCGACCGCGACCGCGAGCCCGCCGCCGTGGCTCACCGCGCGCCACCCCGAGATCCTCCCGCAGACCGCCGACGGCACCGTGCTGTGGCAGGGCGGCCGGCAGTCGTACTCCGTGACGCACCCGCTGTTCCGCGAGTACGCCCTGCGCATGGCCACCCTCGTCGCCGAGCGCTACGCGACCCACCCGGCCCTGGCCCTGTGGCACGTGGACAACGAGATCGGCTGCCACGTGCCGCGCGACTACTCCGACGCCGCCGCGTCGGCCTTCCGGTCCTGGCTGGCCGAGCGGTACAGCACGGTCGAGGCCCTCAACGAGGCCTGGGGCACCGCGTTCTGGTCGCAGCGGTACTCCGCCTTCGAGGACGTGCTGCCGCCGCGCTCGGCGCCGACCTACGCCAACCCGACGCAGCAGCTCGACTTCGACAGGTTCAGCTCGGACGCGCTGCTCGGCTACTACCGGGACCTGCGCGACGCGCTGCGCGTCATCACCCCCGAGGTGCCGATCACCACGAACTTCATGATGTCGTCCGCGACCAAGGGGATGGACTACTACCGGTGGTCCCCCGAGGTCGACGTGGTCGCGAACGACCACTACACCATCGCCTCGGCGGCGGACCGGCACGTCGAGCTCGCGTTCTCGGCCGACCTGTCCCGCGGCATCGCGGGCGGGCGCCCGTGGATCCTCATGGAGCACTCGACCTCGGCGGTCAACTGGCAGCCGCGCAACCGGCCCAAGCTCCCCGGTGAGATGCTGCGCAACTCCCTCGCGCACGTCGCCCGGGGTGCCGACGCGGTGATGTTCTTCCAGTGGCGCCAGTCCAAGGCGGGCGCGGAGAAGTTCCACTCGTCGATGGTGCCGCACGCCGGGCGTGACACCGACGTCTGGCGGAGCACCGTCACCCTCGGCGAGACCCTCAAGAAGCTCGCCCCGGTCGTCGGCTCCACCGTGCGCTCGCGCGCCGCGCTGCTCTTCGACTACGAGGCGTGGTGGGCCGGCGAGCTCGACTCGCACCCCACCCAGCAGCTGCGCTACACCGACGAGGTGCTCTCCACCTACACGGCGCTGTGGAACCGCGGTGTCAGCACCGACGTCGTGCACCCCTCGGCGGACCTCTCCGGCTACGACCTCGTGGTCGTCCCCACCCTCTACCTGGTGTCCGACGCCGACGCGGCGAACGTCGCCGCCGCGGCGGAGCGCGGGGCGACCGTCGTCGTCACCTACTTCTCCGGCATCGTCGACGTGAACGACCACGTGCGCCTCGGCGGGTACCCCGGCGCGTTCCGCACGCTGCTCGGCGTGAGCACCGAGGAGTTCTACACCCTCCAGGAGGACGAGACGGTCCACCTCAGCGGGTCGGGCGAACGGGTCGCGGGCACCTTCGCCGCCGACCTGTGGACCGAGAAGACGCACCTCCGCGGCGCGACAGCCGTCGCGACCTACGACGACGGCCCGCTCGCCGGGCTGCCCGCCGTCACCCGCGCCGAGGTCGGCGCCGCGGGCGGGTCCGCGTGGTACGTCGGGGCACGCCTCAACGCGGCGGGCGTCGCCGCGGTGGTCGACGCGGCCCTCGCCGACGCCGGTCTCACCGGCGAGGCGGAGGTCCCGGCCGGCGTCGAGGTGGTGCGACGGCACGCCGAAGACGGCACGGCGTACCTCTTCGTGCTCAACCACACCGCGGAGGACGCGACCGTGAAGACCACCGGCACCGACCTGCTGACCGGCAGCCCGGTCGACGGCAGCCTCAGCGTCCCCGCGGCGGGCGTCGCCGTGGTCCAGGAGGCCTGACCAGCACGACGCACCACCCCACCTCGGGTGCTGTCCCGCAGGCCCGGCACCTCGTCGGCGCCGGGCCTGCGGCTCAGACGTCCTTGGCGTACCAGTTCGTCGCGTTCGGGTTGTCGTTGTACGCCGGGACGTCCCGGTACCCAGCCGCCCGGTACAGCCCGGCGGCCGCCTCGAGCGAGGCGTTGGTGTCGAGCACCAGGCGGGTCGCACCGAGCGCGACCGCCGCGTCCTCGAGGGCGACGAGCACCGCGCGACCGTAGCCCTTGCCCCGGGTCGAGGGCCGCACCCACAGGTGCTTGACCTCGAGGCGCACCGCACCGTCGTCGGCGTCGGCGATGCGGCGGACACCACCGCACCCGACCGCCACCCCGTCCTCCTCCGCGACGAGGAACACCCCGGCCGGCGGCGTGAACAGTGCCGGGTCCGGCGTGAACACCTGGTAGGTGCCGCCGGTGAAGCCCAGCTCGCGGGAGGTGAAGTACTCGCCGAGCAGCGTCGCAGCGGGCTCGGAGTCGACGGCGGTGGGGACGAAGGTCAGCATGCGCCCAGCCTAGGTCGCACCCTGCCTGCACCCCGACCCATGACATCGGTCATGGGTGGCAGGTGACATCACGCCACTTCTGGCGGCGGCCCAGATCCTGTGTGCTGGAGGCACGACGTCGCAGGGTGCGACGTCGCACCCCCTGAGACGAGGAACCCCCTGTGCGCAGACCCCTGAAGATCACGCTCTGGACCGTCGGAGCCCTCGTGGCGCTGCCTGTCCTGGCGCTGACGACCACCTCCGTCGTGAACGTCGTGCAGACGCGCTCCGACCTGGCCGCCATCGCGCCCTACGGCGAGCTCGTGCCCGTCGACGGGAAGCAGATGAACGTCGTGGTCAGCGGCACCGGCGACGAGACGATCGTCCTCCTGCCCGGCCTCGGCACCGCCGCCCCGGGCCTCGACTTCCAGCCGCTGGTCGCCGAGCTCGACGACACCCACCGCGTGATCGCCGTCGAGCCCTTCGGCACGGGGCTCAGCGACCAGACCGACTCCCCGCGCACCGCGGAGAACATCGTCCGCGAGGTGCACGAGGCGCTGCAGCAGCTCGGGGTCGACCGGTACGTGCTCATGGGGCACTCGATCGCCGGCGTCTACGCCCTCGAGTACAGCGAGACGTACCCCGACGAGCTCGTCGCCTTCGTCGGCATCGACAGCAGCGTCCCCGACCAGCCCGGATGGGACGAGCCCGTGCCGACCGACGGCCTCGCCGAGCTCCGCACCCTCGGCCTGCTGCGTGTCCTGACGGCGATCGGCGGCGACACGTACGCCGACCTGCCCTACGACGAGGCCACCAAGGAGCAGATGCGTCTGCTGACGACCAAGAACTCGACCGCCCCGACGCTGCTCGACGAGATGGACCGCTCCGTGGAGAACTTCGCCTCTGTCAGCGGTGCCACCTTCCCGGCGTCGCTGCCCGTCCTGCTCTTCGTCGTGCAGGACGACGCGGAGGTCGACGGCTGGCTGCAGCTCCACGAGGACCAGGCGGCGAGCGTCGACCACGGGCAGGTCGTCGCTCTCGAGGGGGACCACTACCTGCACCACACGCAGTCGCCGCAGATCGCGCGGGACACGGACGAGTTCCTCGCCTCGGTCTCACTACGATGAGCGCATGACCGACCGCGCGCCGCGCACCCCCAGGACCGCAGCAGACCTGCGGTGGATGCTCGGGTCGACGGCGGTGACCCTCTGGGTGCTCGTGCTCCTCGCCACGTTCCTCCAGCTGGTCCTCGGCCCCGCCGAGGGCGTCGACGGGCTGCGGGAGACCTCGCTCGTGGTCCTGACGGTCGTCGCGGCCCTCCTCGCGCTGTCGGCCGTCCCGTCGCTGCTGCGGACCTCGGGAGCCGGGCCCAGGGCCCACCCCCGGGTCGTCCTGCTGGTCACGGCAGCGTCGGCGACGTGGGCGCTGGCGCTGCTGCCACCGTTCGCCGGCTGGGGCTGGGGGTTCGGGCTCGTCGTCGCCGGCGGGATGCTCAGCTGCGTCGTGCCCCGGTGGTGGAGCGCCGCCGCGATCCTCGGGACCCTGGCGGTGCTCCTGCTGGGAGGTGCGCTCGCCTCTGCGGACGCACCCGCGTCCCTGGGTGGCTCGCCTGCCGACGAGGGAGCGACCTTCGTCGTGGTGAGCACCCTCGTGGTGATCACCACCATGCCGCTGAGCGCGGTCTGGGTCCTGCGGGTCGTCCTCCGCCTCGACGACGCCCGCCGGGTCGCCTCGGACCTCGCCGTGGCCACCGAGCGGCTGAGGTTCGCGACCGACCTCCACGACATCCAGGGTCACCACCTGCAGGTGATCGCGCTCAAGGGCGAGCTCGCCGAACGACGTCTGCTCGCCGGGCAGCCCGGGCTGGCGGCGACCGAGCTCGCGGACATCCGGGCGATCGCGCAGACGGCGCTCGACGACACCCGCGCCGTGGTCAACGACTACCGGACCGTCACGGTGGCGGTCGAGGCCCGGAACGCCGCGGCCGTCCTGCGGTCGGCGGGCATCGACTGCGACGCCCAGATCGACGTCCCCGGCCTCCCCGCGGCCGCAGGCGCGGTGCTCGCCGTGGCGATCAGGGAGGCGGCGACGAACGTCCTCCGCCACAGCAGGGCGACCTCGGCCTCCCTGGAGCTGGTGCTGACGCCCGACGACGAGTACCGCCTCACCGTGACAAACGACGGCTCCCGCGCACTGCGCACCGGAGGCACGGGCCTGTCCGGTCTGGCCGAGCGCGTCGCCGGCTGGGGCGGGTCAGTGGAGACCAGCCGGACCGGGGAGACCTTCACCCTGGTCGTCCGCATCCCGCAGAGCGCTGCGCTGCGCGGGGCAGGGGTCACGCCGTGATCCGCATCGTGATCGCCGACGACGAGGGGCTCATCCGCGGGGCGCTCGTCGCGCTGCTCTCTCTCGAGCCTGACATCGAGGTGGTCGCCGACGTCGAGGACGGTCGCGCCGCCGTGACCGCGGTGCGCACCCTTCGCCCCGACGTCGTCCTCCTCGACCTGGAGATGCCCGGGCTCGACGGCATCGAGGTCGCGCAGGAGCTGAGCCCAGACCCGACGACCCACGCCGTCATCGTCACCCGGCACGCCCGACCGGGGACCCTGCGGCGCGCCCTCGCCGCGAAGGTCCGCGGGTTCGTCCCCAAGTCGACCCCGGCGTCCGAGCTGGCCGTCATCATCCGGTCGGTCGCCGCGGGCGAGCGCTACGTGGACGCGACGCTCGCGGCGGCAGCCCTGAGCGAGGAGGAGAGCCCGCTCACCGCACGCGAGAGCGACGTGCTGCGTCTGACCCGTGAAGGCCTCCCGACCAAGCACATCGCGAAGACGCTCGGGCTCGCGCACGGCACCGTCCGGAACCATCTCTCCGCCGCGATGGCGAAGGTCCACGCCGACTCCCGGGTCGCGGCCGCCGCCACCGCCCACGAGCGAGGGTGGATCTGAGGGCGCACCTACCGCCGCGGCGCCGGGCCTGAGCTGTCGCGGACGATGAGCTCGACGGGGACCAGGCGCAGCGTCTTGGCGCCGCGTCCCTGCTGCTCGATCTGCTCGAGCATGGTCTGCACGCACAGCTCGCCGACCTCGTCGAAGCGCTGGCGGACGGTCGTGAGGGGCGGCCACACGAACTCCGCCTCGTCGATGTCGTCGAAGCCGACCACCGACACGTCCTGCGGGATGCGCACACCCCGCTCGTGGAAGGCGCGCATGAGCCCGATGGCCATCTGGTCGTTGGCGCAGAACACCGCGGTGAGCTCGTCCCGCGGGACCTCCGCCAGCAGCGCGCCGATCCGGTAGCCCGACCCGGCCGTCCAGTCGCCGCGGTGCACGGGCGGGACGCTCGCACCGGCGCGGGTGAGCACCTGGCCCCAGGCCTCGGTGCGCTCCTGGGCGGCGCTCGACGTCGTCGGCCCGGCCACGTGCCACACCGTCTCGTGGCCCATCGCCAGGAGGTGCTCGACGGCACGACGCACGCCGCCCTCCTGGTCGGTGTCGACGATCGGGTAGTCCGGGTGCGGCGACGGGTACGTGTCGGTGATGACCACCGGGAGCGTCGGGCCGATGACCAGCGAGGGGACGTCGAGGATCTCCGCCTGGATGATCACGACCCCGTCGACGTTCTGACCGGCGAGGTTGGCGATCGCCGCGCTCACGCCGCCGAGTGTGGGGCGCTCGACGACCATGAGGTTGATCGAGTACCCGGCGGTGCGGCTCGCGTTGGCGATGGCCTCGATGGTCCGGGCGTCGCCGATCCTCGAGATCGAGAAGGAGATGACACCGAAGGCCCCGAAGCGGCCCGTCGCGAGGGCGCGCGCCGCACCGTTGGGCTGGTAGCCCACCACGCGCATGGCGCTGAGCACCTTGTCGCGGGTGGCGAGGTCCACGTTGGCGCGGCCGTTGGCGACACGGGAGACGGTCTGCGCGGAGACACCGGCGATCTTGGCGACGTCGGCCATCGACGGCGCACGGCGCCGACCACCTGGGCGAGGGTCGACCGCATCGTCGCCGTGCCTGCTGCGGTCGCGGTCTCGCACTGCGGCCAGAGCAGTCGCTCGATCCTCGGACGCCATCGTCTTCCCTTCTGCGTGCACGGCCCACGAGGTGGTGGGCCGACGACAGTTCGGAGGGTAGGCCCCCGTCGGCTGTTAGCGCAACCATAGCGGCCTCCCCGGCGAAAGCGACGTTCCGGTCGCGTCGGATCGTTGAGATATCACCGTTACCTGTTCGCAACACTGCGCCGGTTGACCAAACGTCCCCTCGACTGTGATGCTGTCCGGACCAGATCATGTTTGCGCTAACACGGCGAGGGTGCCGGAGCCCTCCTCGGGGGGTCCGCAGCACCGCCGCCGCACGAGCAACCGAAAGACGAGAGACGATGACGTCCGCTACGCAGCACGCGGCCCCCGGTCACGCAGACCCGGAGCCCACCTCACGACCACTTCGCCGCACCAGGTACAAGCGGCAGGACTGGGCCGGCGCGGCCTTCGTCGCACCCTTCCTCGCCGTCTTCTTCTTCGCGATCGTCGCCCCGCTCGTCTACGCGATGTACCTGTCGTTCTTCCAGGACCGGCTCATCGGCGGCTCCTTCTTCACCGGGCTGAGCAACTACACGCAGGCCATCGCCGACCCGCTGCTGCGCACCGGGCTCGGCCGCGTGCTGCTGTTCCTCGCGGTCCAGGTGCCGATCATGATCTGCCTCGCGCTCTTCGCGGCGCTGGCCATCGACTCCGGCCGGCTGCGCGCCAAGGGCGGGTTCCGCATCGCGCTGTTCCTCCCCTACGCGGTGCCCTCGGTCGTCGCGGCCCTCATGTGGGGCTACATCTACGGCAAGGACTTCGGCCTCATCGGGCAGGTCTTCGAGTTCTTCGGCGCAGAGCCGCCCGCCCTGCTCGCCGGCTCGTGGGTGCTGGTCTCGATCGGGAACATCGTCACCTGGTCGTTCGTGGGCTACAACATGCTCATCCTCTACTCGGCGCTGCGCTCCATCCCGACCGAGCTCTACGAGGCCGCCGAGATCGACGGCGCCGGCGCCGTGCGCACCGCCTTCTCGATCAAGCTCCCGGCGCTGCGTCCGGCGATCTTGCTCACGGTCATCTTCTCGATCATCGGCAGCTTCCAGCTCTTCAACGAGCCGAACGTGCTGCGGGCGCTCGCGCCGACCGAGATCACGACCTACTACACGCCGAACATGTACGCCTACAACCTCGCGTTCAACGGCCAGCAGTACAACTACTCGGCCGCCGTCGCCATCATCGTCGGTCTCATCACCGTCGTGGTCGCCTACGCCGCCCAGCGGATCAGCAACCGCATCGAGACCGGAGGGAAGAAATGACCACCGCCAGCACCCCCGCCCCCGTCTCCGGCGTCGTCGACACGACCGACAGCGCGACGGTCGCCCCCAAGGCCACGAAGAGCCGCGCCGGCCGTGGCCGACGCCGCCCGACGAGCCCCCGCGGCAAGTCCTCGATCACCCTCACGGTGATCATGGTCGTGATGTTCATCTACGTGCTGCTCCCGCTCGTGTGGCTGATCATCAACTCGACCAAGACCAACGGCGGGCTCTTCACGTCCTTCGGTCTCTGGTTCGCCGACGACTTCGCCCTCTGGGACAACATCAAGCAGCTGTTCACCTACCAGAACTCCGTGTACCCGCGCTGGCTCGCCAACACGGTGCTCTACGCGGGTGTCGGCGGCATCGGCGCGACCATCCTCGCGACCTTCGGCGGCTACGGCCTGGCCAAGTACAACTTCCCCGGTCGCCGCGCAGCCTTCGCGATCGTCATCGGCGCCATGACCGTGCCGATGACCGCCCTCGCGGTCCCCACGTTCCTCATGTTCAGCCAGCTCGGCCTGACGAACACGGTGTGGGCGGTGCTCATCCCCGCGCTCGCCAGCCCCTTCGGGCTGTACCTCATGTACGTGTTCGCCCAGGACTCGGTCCCCGACTCCATCCTCGAGGCAGCGCGTCTCGACGGCGCCGGTGAGCTCCGCACCTTCCTCACCGTCTCGCTGCGGCTGCTGGCCCCCGGCTTCGTCACCGTCCTGCTGTTCGCGGTCGTGGCCACCTGGAACAACTACTTCCTGCCCCTCATCATGCTGACGGACCCCAAGCTCTACCCGCTGACCGTCGGCCTCAACCAGTGGAACTCGCAGTCCGGGTCCTCCGGCACGAGCGAGCCCGTGTACAACCTCGTGCTCGTCGGCTCGCTCGTCGCGATCATCCCGCTGGTCATCGTCTTCCTCTCGCTGCAGCGCTTCTGGCAGTCCGGCCTCGCGGCCGGCGCCGTGAAGCAGTAGCGCGAGGTCCGCTCCATCACCACCGGCTTTCCCCCTCCTGCGCCACGGCGCATACGACGAAGTACCCAAGGAGAGATCATGAAGAACCACACGACCCGCCTCACGCGGACCGTCGGGGTCACGGCAGCGCTCGCGCTGACCTTCGGCCTCGCAGCCTGCGGAGGCGGCGACGACTCCGGCGAGGGCGCCGGGGCGACCGACGTCACCGCAGCAGACGTCGACGCAGCGCTCGAGTCCGACGAGGACGTGACCCTCGAGTTCTGGTCCTGGGTCCCGAACCTGCAGCCGACCGTCGACCTGTGGAACGAGACGCACCCGAACATCCAGGTGACGCTCACCAACGCCGGCCAGTCGGCCGACCAGTACACGAAGCTGCAGAACGCGGTCAAGGCCGGCACCGGTGCCCCCGACGTCGCGCAGATCGAGTACTTCGCCCTCCCCCAGTTCGCCCTGAGCGACTCGGTCGTCAGCCTGAGCGACGTCGGCCTGTCCGACCTCCAGGACAAGTACACCGGCTCCGCCTGGGACCAGGTCTCCGTGAGCGGCGACCAGTACGGCTTCCCGCAGGACACCGGCCCCCAGGTCATGTTCTACCGTGCCGACATCCTCGAGAACCTCGGCCTCGAGGTCCCCGAGACGTGGGACGAGTTCACCGAGGTCGCTCGCGCCATCAAGGCCGACAACCCCGACAACTACATCACCTCGATCGACCCGGGCGACGCCGGCGGCGTCGACTCGCTCATCTGGCAGGCCGGCGGACGCCCGTTCAGCGTCGACGGCACCAACGTCGGCATCGACTTCACCGACGAGGGCACCACGAAGTTCACCGAGACCTTCGACACCCTCATCCAGGAAGACCTCATCGACGTGGCACCGGGCTGGAACGACGCCTTCTGGCGCTCCTTCTCGGACGGCCGCTACGCCATGTGGCTGACCGGCGCCTGGGCTCCGGGCTCGATCCGCACCAACATGCCGGACACCTCCGGCCAGTGGCGTGCCGCCGCGATGCCGACCTACGAGGCCGGTACCCCGATGAACGCCGAGAACGGTGGCTCGGGCGTCTCCGTCCTCAAGCAGGGCGACAACCAGGCCGCGGCCCTCGCGTTCTCCCGCTGGCTCACGACCGACATCGAGGCCGTGCAGTCGCAGGTCGACGCCGGACTGTTCCCCGCCACGACCGAGATCATGGAAGACGCGGACTTCCTCGGCTTCGAGGACCCGTTCTTCGGCAACCAGAAGATCAACGAGGTCTTCGTCGAGTCGTCCAAGGCCGTCTCCTCCGGATGGCAGTACCTGCCCTTCCAGGTCTACGCGAACTCGATCTTCGGTGACACCGCGGGCCAGGCCCTCGGCGCCAAGACCGACCTCGCACCGGGCCTCGCCACCTGGCAGGACTCGGCCGTGTCCTACGGCTCCGGCCAGGGCTTCACGATCAAGTAGCCCTCCCTCGTGACGACGGCCGGGGCTCGGCCTGCGCCGAGCCCCGGCCGTCGTCGTCTCACCTGGCGCCCGCCCCCTGGCGCCGCACCACGAGCACCACCCGCACGTCTCAGCACAGCCGACGGTCATCCCGTCGCACCACACCTCTCACGCACAGGACTGATCACATGGCTTCCCGTTGGATCCGCTGGCCCGAGCCGCTCGCCGGCGCCGCCCCCACCCCGCGCGGCCCGCTCGCCTACGGTGGCGACTACAACCCCGAGCAGTGGCCCCGCGAGGTCTGGCTCGAGGACGCCCGCCTCATGCAGGAGGCCGGGGTCAACCTGGTCTCGGTCGCGATCTTCTCGTGGGCACGTCTGCAGCCGGCCCCGGACCAGTGGGACTTCGAGTGGCTCGACGACGTCCTCGACATCATGCACAGCCACGGGATCGCCGTGGACCTCGCCACGGCGACCGCCTCCACGCCGGCCTGGCTCACCACGCTGCACCCGGAGATCCTGCCCGTCGACGTCGACGGCCACACGCTCTACCACGGGTCGCGCCAGTCCTGGAGCCCAAGCTCGCCGGTGTACCGCGAGTACTCGCTGGCCCTCGTCGAGAAGATGGCCGAGCGCTACGGCGACCACCCGGCGCTGGCCATGTGGCACGTGTCCAACGAGCTCGGCTGCCACAACGTGCTCGACTACTCCGACGTCGCAGCCGTCGCGTTCCGCGGCTGGCTCGAGGCCCGCTACACCACCCTCGACGAGCTCAACCGTGCGTGGGGCACCGACTTCTGGGCGCAGCGCTACACCGCCTGGGACCAGATCCTCCCGCCGCGCCGCTCGACCGCCTTCGTCAACCCGACGCAGCAGCTCGACTTCGGACGCTTCTCCTCCTACCAGCTGCGCGAGCAGCTGCGCGCCGAGCGCGAGGTGCTGACCCGCATCACGCCCGACGTCCCCGTCACCACCAACTTCATGGTCATGGGCGACACCAAGGCGATGGACTACACGTCGTGGGCCGGTGACGTCGACCTCGTGTCGAACGACCACTACATCACCTCGGCCGACCCCGTCTCGCACATCGAGCTGTCGTTCTCCGCCGACCTCACGCACGGCATCGCCGGCGGCGAGCCCTGGATGCTCATGGAGCACTCCACCTCCGCCGTGAACTGGCAGCACGTCAACCTGCAGAAGCGCCCGGGCCAGATGCGCCGCAACTCGCTCGCGCACGTCGCGCACGGCGCCGACGCGGTCTGCTTCTTCCAGTGGCGCCAGTCCCAGGCCGGGGCCGAGAAGTTCCACTCCGCGATGGTCCCCCACGCCGGCACCGACTCGGCGCTGTGGCGCGGCGTCGTCTCGCTCGGCGCAGACCTCGTGTCCCTCGGCGAGGTCGCCGGCTCGACCGTCCAGGCGCAGACCGCGGTGCTGTTCGACTACGAGTCCTGGTGGGCCACCGAGATCGACTCGCACCCCAACAACGAGTTCCAGTACCGCCGCCGCGTGCTCTCCTGGTACCGCTCGCTGTGGGAGAAGCAGGTCGGCACCGCCGTCGTGCCCGCGCACGCCGACCTCACGGGCTACAAGCTGGTCGTCGTGCCGCACCTGTACCTCGCAGACGAGTCGCTCGTGGCCCGCCTGACCTCCTTCGCGGAGGCCGGCGGCACCGTCGTCGTCACGTACTTCTCTGGCATCGCGAACCAGGACGACCACATCCACCTCGGCGGGTACCCCGGCGCGTTCCGCGACCTGCTCGGCGTCCGCGTCGAGGAGTTCGCCCCCGTGCTCCCCGGCGACACGATCCACCTCGACGGCGACGTCGTCGGCGGGTCGTCCGCCGAGGCGTCCGGCTGGTCCGAGCCCGTCGGCCTCGTCGACGCCGAGGCCCGCGCCACGTACGTGGACGGCCCGAGCGTGGGCTGGCCCGCGATCTCGCGTGCTACCCGCGGCGCCGGTGCGGCCTGGTACGTCACGACCGACCTGTCCGACGCGGCACGCGGCGAGCTCGTCGACGCGCTGCTCGCCGAGGCTCAGGTCACGGCGATCGCCCAGGCCGACGCGGGCGTCGAGCTCGTGGTCCGCGCCGACCAGGCCGGCACCGAGTTCCTCTTCGCGATCAACCACACCGACGAGACCGCCTCGGTCGAGGCCTCGGGCACGGACCTCCTCACGGGGACCGTCCACGAGGGCTCGGTCAAGGTCGAGGCCGGCGGCGTCGCAGTCCTGCGCCGCACCGCGCAGCAGGCCTGACCCACCACCAGGTGCACCCCGCGCGTGAGAGCGCGCAGGGACCACCGCCCAGCTGACCTCGCGGGCTGACCCCCCTCAGCCCGCGAGGTCGCACCACCACGCACGAGGTCGCACCGACACGCCAGACCAGGCCCAGCACGGGCCCCCCGGCGTGTCGGTGCGACCTCGTCGTCGTTCGTGCGACCTCGGGGGTGGGACAGCCTGGTCGACCTCTGGTCGCGGCGGTAGCCCCGGCGCTACGATCCGAGAGCGGGCACCGTCTGCCGCGACGACGCGCCCCGGCGCCCGGAGAGAGGCACGACCATGAGCGACTACCCCCCGCAGTCACCCCCGCCCCCCGCGGCAGGCACACCGCAGCCTCCGTTGTCGGACGCCGACGCCCAGCAGTGGGCCGGGCTGAGCCACCTGCTCGGCGGGATCCTCGGCTTCCTCGCACCGCTCGTCATCTGGCTCGTGTACAAGGACCGCAGCGGCTACGTCGCGGCAGAGTCCAAGCGGGCGCTCAACTTCCAGCTGCTCGTCACGGTCGGCTACGTGGTCTCGTACGTCCTCATGATCGTGCTCATCGGGTACCTCACGTGGCTCGCGCTCTGGGTCCTGTCGATCTATTTCGGCTACACCAACTTCCAGGCCGTCAACCAGCGCCGGGCGACGACGTACCCGGTGGACGTCCAGATCATCAAGTAGCGCTCCGAGCGGGCCCCGGCCGTCGCCCTCGGGCGCGGCCGGGGCCCGCCGTACGTCCGAGGCCGGTCGATGCCCTTCCCCTTGACGACGGCATCGCGTCTCCCTATTCTGGAAAGCGCATTCCGTTGCAGCTCTTGCCACGGCCGCAGCGGCGACGACGCCGCTGGCCCACCGTCGCGTCGACACACCCGGAGACTCTTGATGACCACCCGCACCCTCCGCATCGCCATGAACGGCATCACCGGCCGCATGGGATACCGCCAGCACCTGCTCCGCTCGATCCTGCCGATCCGCGACCAGGGCGGGTTCACCCTCGAGGACGGCACGAAGGTCCAGGTCGAGCCGATCCTCATCGGGCGCAACGAGGCCAAGATCAAAGAGCTCGCAGCGCTGCACGGCGTCGAGCACTGGACCACCGACCTCGACGGTGCGATCTCCGACCCGACCGTGGACATCGTCTTCGACGCGTCGATGACCAGCCTGCGTGCCGAGACCCTCCGCAAGGCCATGAAGGCCGGCAAGCACATCTTCACGGAGAAGCCCACGGCGGAGACCCTCGACGAGGCCGTCGAGCTGGCCAGCATCGCGCAGGAGGCGGGCATCACCGCGGGCGTCGTGCACGACAAGCTCTACCTGCCGGGGCTGGTCAAGCTCCGCCGCCTCGTCGACGAGGGCTTCTTCGGCCGCATCCTCTCGATCCGCGGTGAGTTCGGCTACTGGGTGTTCGAGGGCGAGACCCAGGCCGCGCAGCGCCCCTCGTGGAACTACCGCAAGGAGGACGGCGGTGGCATGACCACCGACATGTTCTGCCACTGGAACTACGTCCTCGAGGGCATCATCGGGACCGTGAAGTCGGTCAACGCCACGACGGTCACGCACATCCCGACCCGCTGGGACGAGCAGGGGTCGGAGTACGCCGCGACGGCCGACGACGCCGCCTACGGCATCTTCGAGCTCGAGACCCCGGGCGGCGACCAGGTCGTCGGGCAGATCAACTCGTCGTGGGCCGTGCGCGTGTACCGCGACGAGCTCGTCGAGTTCCAGGTCGACGGCACGCACGGCTCCGCTGTGGCCGGGCTCAACAAGTGCGTCGCGCAGCAGCGCGCCCACACCCCCAAGCCCGTGTGGAACCCCGACCTGCCGGTCACCGAGTCCTTCCGCGACCAGTGGCTCGAGGTCCCGGCGAACGGCGACCTCGACAACGGCTTCAAGGCCCAGTGGGAAGAGTTCCTCCGCGACGTCGTCGCCGGCCGCGAGCACCGCTTCGGGCTGCTGTCCGCCGCCCGCGGCGTCCAGCTCGCCGAGCTCGGCCTGCAGTCCTCCGCCGAGCGCCGCACCCTGGACGTCCCGACCATCTCGCTCTGACCCGCGCTGGTCGACGGCACTCGCCGAGGCCCAGACTCGGAGTCGCGCCGCACGACCGCACCGTCAGGACGCCTCACCCCAGCAGGAGTGAGGCGTCCTGCTGTGTTGCGGCGGCGCTCACACCTCGCCCGGGGCGACCGCGAAGGTGCGGGCGAGCACGATGTCGTGCACCTCTCCGTGGGTGAGTACTGACCTCTGCACTGCGGCGACCTGGTCGGCGAGGTTCACGGGAGACCTCCTCTGCGTCGGCGGTCCGCGCAGGCGCGACGGCGTCGGCGGTCTGAGACCAACCTAGACCCGTACCGCGGGCGAGGTGTCGCTCAGCCTCCGCCGTAGGTGGCCCGGGGTGTCACCTGCAGGACAGCGTCGGGTGCGCGGGAGACCACGACCGACGACTCGTGGACGGCTCCCGCGGCCGAGGTGACGACGACGGTGTGGACGCCCTCGTCCGGTCGCTCGGAGACGACGTGCGACCACCTCCCGTCGGACCCGACGGCGACCTCCGAGACCTCGGCGTCGACGTCGTCGAGAGCTCGCGAGAGCGTCACGACGGTGTCCGGAGCCGCTCTGCCGTCGACCACGAGCGGCTCCCCGGACCAGGCGAGCGCGCCGTCGGCCGGCGAGTCGACCGTGACGAGGTCGACCACCGCGAGACCACGGACCCTGCCCGCGCTCACCTGCACGACGCGCTGCAGCTCGATCGCCCCGGGCAGGTCGAGGAGACCGTGCTCGTGGGATCCCCACGCCACGACGCCCTCCTCGGCCGTGGTCACCATGGCGACGTCGAGGCCGGCTCCGACGCCCTCCACCCGTCCCTGCACCTCGTCGGGCACCGTGAGCTGACCCTGAGCCCCCTGCCCCCAGACCGCGACCCTGTCGCCCTGCAGTCGCGCCACCACGAAGTCGTCCCCCGCCTCGACGGCGACCGCCTCCCCTTGGACCTCGGTAGGCACGTCCAGCTGGCCCGCCTCGCCCGCACCCCAGGCGCGGACGAGCCCACCGGCAGTCACCGCGGCGGCGAACCGCCCACCCCCGGCGACCTGGACCACGCTCTCGACCCCGTCCGGGACACGGGCCTGCCCGTCGCCGTCCTCGCCCCAGGCGACCACCGTCCCGTCGTCGAGGAGCGCGTAAGCGGTGCGCGCGGCAGCCGCGACCTGCACGGCCCGGCGACCCCCGAGCGCGGGAGGGACCGCCAGCGACGGGTCGCCCCACGAGACCACCGTCCCCTCGCCCGTGAGCGCCAGCGCGAAGGTCTCCCCCGCGGCGACCTGCACGACACCTGCGTCGAGGTCCGGGGGTACGGCTACCTGCCCGTGGGTGTCGGTGCCACGGGCGAGCACCGCCCCGTCCCCGGTCAGCGCCACCTCGAAGTCGACGTTCACCGCGTTCTTGGCGACCTGGACCACCCGGCGGTCTCGGAGGTCCTCCAGCTCGCCGAGGACGCCCTCGTCGGCGCCCGCGCCCCACGCGGTCAGCGCGTGGCCCACCACCCCGACCTCGGTCGTCGCAGCCGAGCCGTCAGACCCCTGCGACGCGGTGATGGCCCGGTCGCCGAGCGCGAGCACGTGCGGGACCCGCAGCAACCACCGTCCGTCGCCCCCGACCCGCGCCGACCCGACGGGCACGTCGTCGACCGCGACCGTCACCGTCGACCACGCGGTCCCCTCTCCGCCGAGCAGCGGGGCGGCCTCGCTCGACGCGCGCCCCAGCACCTCGAGCGAGACGGGGACGGGCGCACCGACCACGACCGGGACGTTCGACCCTCTGCCCGTCCCGTTCCCGAGCTCGCCCGACAGGCCCTGGCCCCAGGCGTAGACCTGTCCGTCACGGCCCAGCGCGACCGTGTGCCTCTGCCCGGCGGAGACGTGTACCACCTCGACACCGTCCAGGACCCCGTCGGTGCCCACCGCGACAGCATGCCAGGACGTCGCAGACGCACCGTTCCCCAGCTGACCACCGGTCCCGTTGCCCCAGGCCGCGAGCCTGCCGTCCGCGCCGAGCACCACCGAGAAGTTCTGGCCCGACGTGATCTGCACGGGCCTGATACCGAGCTGGTCGAGCGCCTCCATGTCGGCGAGCACCGGTGTCGGTGCGTTGGCCGTGCCACCTGTCCCGAGCGCCCCGTGGTCCCCCGCACCCCAGCCGTAGGCACGACCGTCGTCATCGATCACGGCGGTGCGGCGCAGCCCGCTGCCCGCGTCGACCAGCCGTGCACCCGACAGTGCACCGCCTCCCACGACCGGGGTCGGCCCGAGCTGGACACCCGACGTCAGGCCGTCACCGACAGCGCCGTTCACGCGTGAGCCCCACGCGAAGGCGCGTCCGTCTGCCGTCAGCGCCACCCCGGTGACATGGCCGGCCGCCACACGCACCGCACGGTGGCCCTCGAGCGCACCGGCCAAGGCTGTCGGCTCGGTGAGCACCAGGTCCTCCACGGCGTGCCCGGCACGGCCGCCGAGGTTGCGCCCCCACGTGTACACGGTGCCGTCGTCGACCACGGCGAGGCTCGTCGACGCGTCGTCGGTCCCTGCCGCCTCGACCTGGACGACACGGCGCCCGTCCAGGTCCCCGGCGACGCGCACGGGGACGGTGGAGCCCTCGACGGAGCCGTGGCCGAGCTGGCCGCTCGTGCCGCTGCCCCAGGCGTAGACCGCACCGTCGTCCGCCAGCGCCAGGCTGTGCTCTGGTCCGGCTGCGACCTGGACCACGCGGACCCCGGCGAGGGCACCGTCGACCGCGACGGGGACCGGGACGAGGGACCTGCCGGTCGTGCCGTCGCCCAGCTGGCCGCTCGCGTTGGCGCCCCAGGCGTGGACGCGCCCGTGGTAGTCGACGAGGAGGCTGTGGTTCCAGCCAGCCGCGACGCGCTGCTGGGAGCCGTGGTCCCCACCAGCCGTCGGTGCGTCCCCCTGGTCACGGTGCGTCTGGCTCGCGGGGTCGGCGCCCGGGACCTGCGCCGGCGCGGCGCTCGCGACGAGAGAGAGCGAGAGGATGACGACCGTGACGGAGGCCAGGCGCACGACAGACGACCTTTCCTGAGGGTGCTGTCGTCGAAGTCTCACACCGTCCGTCGGCGCCCCCGTCGGGTTGACGGCCTTCTGCGTATGGCGCGGCTCACATCTGCGCGTCGACGGTCAGACGCGCAGCCGTCCCCCGCCGGCTCGTGCTGGCCCGGCGTCACCGGGTGACGAGCGGGACCACGAGCGGCGTCTCGCTCTCGGGGTCGGTGATGATGCGGCAGCGCAGGCCGAAGATCTCCTCGACACCCTCCGCCGTGACCACCTCGTGCGGGGTGCCGGTGGCGACGACCTCGCCGTCGCGCATCGCGATCATGTGCGTCGCGTACCGGGCAGCGAGGTTGAGGTCGTGGAGGACCGCGACCAGGGTCCGTCCCTCCCGGTGCATCTGCGCGCACAGGTCGAGGACGTCCACCTGGTGCGTGATGTCGAGGAAGGTGGTGGGCTCGTCGAGCAGCAGCAGGTCGGTGTCCTGGGCGAGCACCATCGCGATCCACACGCGCTGGCGCTGCCCGCCCGACAGCTCGGACACCTTCCGGTCGGCGAGGTCGGTGGTCCCGGTGGCCTCCATGGCGGCACGCACCGCGACACCGTCGGACGCCGACCACTGGCGCAGGAGCGTCTGGTAGGCGTAGCGGCCGCGACCCACGAGGTCGCGCACCGTGATCGCCTCGGGGGCGACCGGTGTCTGCGGGAGCAGTGCCAGCATCCTGGCGATCTGCTTGTTGCCGAGCGACGCGAGCGGTTCCCCGTAGAGGTCGACGTGCCCGGCGCGCGGGGTGAGCGTCCGGCCGAGGGCGCGCAGCAGCGTCGACTTGCCGCACCCGTTCGGGCCGACGATCACGGTGAACGACCCCGCGGGGATCTCGACGTCGAGACCGTCGACGACCACCCGCTGGTCGTAGGCGAGGCGCAGCCCGGTGCCGCGCACGGGGGCGACGGCCGGCGCAGCGCCCGACGGGGCTGCCGATGACGTCGAGTCCTCCGGGTCCGGGGTGTCGGTAGCAGTCACAGGGATCCACGTCTCCATTCACGGGTGAGCAGGACGGCGAGGTAGAGCCCGCCGATCCCGGCGGTGAGCACGCCGACGGGCAGCGAGCCGAACCACGGCTGGTGCACGGCCACGAGGTCGGCCCCGACGAGCAGCAGCGCGCCGGTGGCCCCGGCGGCGACCATGCCGGGCCCGGCCGACCCCGTCACGCGGCGCGCGACCTGCGGGGCGACGAGCGCGACGAAGGCCACCGGGCCGCAGACCACGACCGCGGCGGCGGCGAGGCCGACCCCGACGGACACGGCGAGCAGCCGCACTCGCCGGGCCGGGACACCGAGGGCGACGGCGGCGTCGTCGCCCATCTCGACCTGCTGCAGGCCTCGGCTCAGCGCGAGCGCCGCCGCGCCGAGCACCACGAGCGCGACGGCGACGATCGTCACGTGCTCCCAGCTGCGGGCGTTGAGCGAGCCGTTGAGCCACGCGGCCATCTCCTGCGCCTGCTCGCGACGGGTGCGGGTGATGGCGAACTGCACGAAGGCGAGCGACATGGCGCCCACACCGATCCCGATCACCACCATGCGCAGCGGTGCCTGCAGGCCTCGCCCGGCGCCGAGCAGCACGAGGGTGACGGCCACCGCCCCGCCGAGCAGCGCACCCACGGGCGCGGGGAGGATCCCGGGCCAGACGAGCGTCACGGCGGCGGCACCCGCGGCAGCACCAGCGTTGAGCCCGATGATGTCGGGGCTGCCGAGCGGGTTGCGGGTGACGCTCTGGAAGATCGCCCCGGAGATCCCGAGGGCCGCGCCCGCGCAGATGCCGACGAGCGCGCGCGGCAGCCGGTTGGTGAAGACCACGAAGTGCTCGGTCTTGCTGCCCTCGCCGCGCAGCACCGCGGGGAGGTCGACCAGCGCGATGCCCAGCCGTCCCAGGGTGAGGGAGAGGACCAGGGTCGTCAGGACGAGCACCAGGGCACCGGTGACGACGAGCGTCGCCCGACGGTTCCAGGGGACGACGACGCCGACCACGCTCAGGTGCCCCTCGTCGACGACGGGGAGCAGGCGGCGCGTACCACGCCGGCCCGCGCTCTCGGCCTGCTCTGCGACGGCCTCGGCGACCGTGGTGGGGCGGTTCACAGCCCGCTCCCGGACCTGCGGACGGCCACGTAGAGGAAGGGGGCGCCCACGAAGGCGGTCACCACCCCGACCATGAGCTCGCCGGGCCGGGCGACCACGCGCCCGAGGACGTCGGCGCCGAGCAGGAGCACGGGGCCGAGCGCGACGCAGTACGCGACGAGCCAGCGGTAGTCGGACCCGGTGATGGTCCGCACGATGTGCGGCACGGCGAGGCCGACGAAGGCGATGGGGCCGACGGCCGCGGTCGCGGCACCGGCGAGGAGGGTCGCCACGAGGGCCCCGAGGAGGCGGGTGCGCCCGGCGTTGCCGCCGACGGCGCGGGCTGTCTCGTCGCCGAGGGCCAGGGTGTTGAGCGGTCGCCCGAGCGCGAGCCCGGCGAGCAGGCCGACGAGGATGATCGGCCAGACCATGTCGACCGTCGAGGCCGGGCGCCCGGCGAGCGAGCCCACCACCCAGAACCTGTAGCTGTCGAACACCTCGGGGTTGGTGAGCGTGACGGCCTGGATCGCTGCCGACAGCACCGCGCCGATGGCCGCGCCCGCGAGCACCAGGCGCACCGGGGTCGGGCCGGTCCGGCCAGACCCGATCGCGTAGACGACCACGGCGACGACGAACGCGCCCGGGAGCGCGAAGAAGATGCTGCGCTGCCCGAGCGCACCGAAGGCGACGGTCCCGGCCACGATCGCGGCCGAGGCCCCGGTGTTGACCCCGAGCAGGCCCGGGTCGGCCAACGGGTTGCGGGTGATGCCCTGCATGAGCGCGCCCGACACCGCGAGGGCGGCGCCGACGAGCAGACCGAGGACGGTGCGCGGCACCCGGGACGCGATGACCGTCGCCTCGAAGGTGTCGTCGGGCGCGAACAGGCCGCGCCAGACCGTGCTCAGGGGCAGCTGGTTGCTGCCGACGGCGAGGCTCAGCCCGGCGACGAGCGCTGCGAGCGCGACCGCGAGCACGAGGCCGGCGCCCAGCCCCCAGGGCCGAGCAGGGCCGGACGCGACGGTCCGGCCCTGCTCGGGTGCGTCGACGTGCGCTGTCATCACCCGACCTGGGCGACGGCCTCGGTGATCATCGGGACGTACTTGTCGATGGCCCACGGGACGCTCAGCGGCGTGGAGACGGACACGGCCATGCCGAGCTGGCGGTCGACCATCGGCACGTAGGCGCCCGAGGCGAAGGCGGGGATCGAGGCGAAGAGCGGCTGGGCCTCGGTCGCGGCCTGCTCGGTCTCGTCGTTGAACCAGGTGAACAGGACGTCGGCGTCGGAGAGCACGTCGGAGTTCTCGAGGCCGATGTCGGCCGTGAAGAGGCCCTCGGGCGCCGTGAGGTCGGCGACGGACGGGGCCAGCTCGAAGCCGAGGCCGGTGAGCATGTCGACGCGGGGGTCGCCGGGGACGTAGGCGGCGAGGGTGCCGAGCTCCTGCGAGGCGACGTACGCGATGGTCTTGCCCGCGAACTCCGGGTGCTCGGCGGCGGCGTCGGCGAGGGTGGTGTCGATCTCGTCGAGCAGCGGCTGCGCGGCGTCGGGCACGCCGAGCGCCGTCGCGGCGATCTCGACCTGCTCGTCGAGGGGCGTGATCCACGGGCCCTCGGGGTACGCGACGACGTTCGTGAACTCGGAGAGCTGGTCGAAGGTCGCCTGGTCCAGCCCGGACTGCGGGGCGAGGATCAGGTCGGGCTCGAGCGCGATGACGGCCTCGACGTCGAGCTCGGGGTACATCTCGATGGTGGTCGGCAGCTCGGCGCCCTGGGCCTCGACGGCGTCGCGGAACCACGGCTGGTAGCCGTCCTCGTCACCGGCCCAGGCGTCCGTCTCGATGCCGACGGGCACCACGTCGAGGGACAGCGCGATGTCCGAGGCTCCCCACCCGAGGGTGACGACGCGCTCGGGCGCCTCCTCGATGGTGGTCTCGCCGAGCGCCCCGGAGATCGTCACGGGGAACGCACCGGCCTCGGCCGCAGGTGCCGTGCTGCCGGTGGCCTCGTCGGACGAGTCGTCGGAGCCGCAGGCGGCGAGGGCGAGGACGGCGGTCGCCGTGGTGGCGGCGACGAGGGCCCGGCGCAGGCGCGCGGACGGGAGTTGCAGGGGTGTCGCGGGCACGGGTGCCTCCGGAGGACGTCGGTGGGGTCGACCACCGGTCGGGAGGTCTTTGGTAAGCCTAACCTCGGCTGCGCACGCGACGAAGAGCACCGGGAGATCCCCCGCGTGACCTAGCCCACAGGCGCGCAACCCGAGACGCCCACCAGGGGCGAGCGGCCGGACGTCGCCGCCCGGGACAGCACGACGGCCCAGTCCTCCCCCTGCGGAGCCCTGAGCCGTCGTGGTCTGTGTCGTCGACGTACGAGCGTCAGACGATGTTCCTGTTCTCACGGTAGCTGCGCCAGACGTTCTCGAAGAAGTCGTCGTCCTCCGGGATCGGACGCACCGGACGCCAGGTGAAGTCGCAGGTCCCGGCTGCGCCCCGGGATCCTGCGGCAGCTGGCCGCGCCAGCCCCTCTGAGCCCTGCACAGCCTCCTCCCAGATTTCACCCGCTGCACCCTGGGAAGCGCTCTCCTGGTCCGGAGACCAGGCGGCCTCCTGGACCACGTCGTCGAGCGCACCGCCGTCGAGCGCGAAGCGGAAGATCTCCGGCAGGTCGAGCTCGGCCTCCGGGGTGTCGCCGAACCCCACCCGCGGGAGGTGCCCGGAGGCGTCCGTGTAGAGGACCGAGCCACGGCTGCGCCCGCCGTGGTCGACGTAGTCCGCCATGGCCGAGAGGTACACGTACTGCGTGGTGAGGATGTCCCGGACCAGGAAGGTCCGGTTGACCGACCGGCGGCTCGACGGGTCCGCCACCACGAGGTCCTCGTACGAGGCGAGCCACTCGGTCACCTGGGCGAGCGCCTCGGTGATCGACTGCGCCGAGCGTACCGGGCCGGCCTTCTCGCTCATGAGGGAGCTCGCGGCCCGCAGCAGCTCGCCGGTGTTGTCCGGCTCCCCCGCCGCGACGCGACCTGCGGCCCTGGCCACCAGCGCGGCAGCCTCCTCGACGAGGGGCGCGGCCGCCGCCTCGAAGGCGGCGAGGTCGACCGGCTCGTCGGTCCGACGGACGGCGATGTACTGCGCCGCACGCGTCGCACCCACCTGGCCCGAGTTGAGCGCCGCGCCTCCCGGACGGTAGATGCCGTGCGCGCCGCCGGCCTCCCCGACGGGGAAGAACCCGGCGACGTTGGACTGCCACCACGCGTCGACCACGAGCCCGCCGTTGTTGTGCTGGGCGCACACGTCGACCTCGAGCCAGTCCTTCTCGAGGTCCACGTACGGGTTCTTGCCGAGGTAGAGCTCGTAGGAGGGCATGTTCATGTGCTTGAGGCGCTCGATGGGCGTGCCGAACAGCGCACCGCCCTTCTCGAGGTAGGCGTGCGCCTCCGGCGAGATCTTCGAGGGGTCGAGCTCGGGCTGGACGGGGTTGCGCGTGAAGTCGAGGTAGACCTTGCGACCTCGCAGCACCGTCTCCTGGTAGACGAGCAGGTCGATGAGCGACGACCCGTCGAGCGCCTTGCGGATGTCGAAGGGCCACTGGTAGCCCTTAAGGAAGATCATCGAGAGCTGGCGCCCGTAGTCGGGGATGGTCTCGCTGAGGAACTCACGCTCGTCGCCGCCGTCGGTGTCGGTCGACACGAAGCGGGGCATCACCTGCATGTAGGTGCCCGAGACGTTCCACCGCGGCTTGGTCGACGCGAGGCCGAACTGCCACTCCGTGAGGTTCTTGCCGTGCACGCCGGCGCGGTACGCAGCGCCCGACGCACCCCACTGGCCGTTGGGGAACACCGAGGTCGCGTACATGCCGGCAGGCCCGCCCGTCGCGTAGACGAGGTTGCTCGCCCGGAACAGGACGAAGGGGCTCTGCGAGCCGTCGTGGACGACGTCGGTCCGCAGGCACAGCAGGCCGACGACCTCGCTCGTCGCGCCCTCGGGTGCACCGTCGGGCGCGCTTCCTTCCACCATGCCGCGCGTGACCACGTCGACCACGCGGCACTGGTCGTAGATGCGGGTGCCGTTGCGGTGCACCTTCTTCTCGAGCTGCTCGACCATCGACCGCGAGGTGTACGGACCGACGGAGGTGGCCCGGCGTCGGGGGTCGTGGTCCGTCTTGTAGCCGATGAACTCGCCGTACCGGTTCTGCGGGAAAGGCACACCGAGCTCGCAGAGCCGGAGGAACCCGCGTGCCGAGAGCGCCGCCTCGCAGAGCGCGTTGTCCCCGTCCATGGCGCCGCCGGAGAACAGCGTCTCCGCCATCTCGCGGACGGAGTCTCCGTCGCCGCCCGAGAGTGTCATCTTGTAGTAGGTCTGCTTGTCGGACCCGGCGTTGCGCGACGACCCGGCGTTGACCTTGTCGGCGACCATGACGACGTCCTCCTGGCCGAACTCCCAGAGGCGGTCGGCGGCGCAGAAGCCGGCCGAGCCGGTCCCGACGATCACGGTGTTGGCGCTGACGACCGGCACGTCGTGGCCGGCGACGCGCACGGTCTCGACGTCGAAGCTCGCGTTGACGGAGTGGTCGCCCGCGTCGCGCGCGGGCGCGGGCGTGTTCGGGTCGTTCGTCTGGGGTGTGGCGGGGGCGGTCACGGTGACTCCAGGCAGGACGGTCTCGGGCGGCCCGAGAGAGGTGAAGAGGTACGAGAGTGTGGCGGCGGTGTGGTCAGAGCCGTGGGATGTGCTGCCCGCCATCGACGTGGAACACCTCGCCGGTCGAGTAGGGCGTCTGTCCCGAGGCGAGGATCGCGACCGCTCCGGCCACGTCGCTCGGACGGCCCCAGCGCGGCATGGGCGCCAGACCGTCGGCGAAGAGCTTGTCGTACTTCTCCGTGACGCCAGCGGTCATGTCGCTCGCGATGACGCCGGGACGCACCTCGTAGACGACGATGCCCTCGGGGGCCAGGCGTGCCGCGAAGAGCTGGGTCCCCATGGACACCCCCGCCTTGGACACGCAGTACTCGCCGCGGTTGGTCGACACGGTGGTCGCCGAGATCGACGAGACGTTGACGATGGTGCCGACAGGGCGGTCGACGCCGGTCGCGTCTCCGCGGCCCGCGATCATGGCGTTGGCGACGCGCTGCGTGAGGAAGTACGGGCCACGCAGGTTGATGCCGAGCACGCGGTCGAAGCTCTCGGGCTCGGCCTCGAGCAGGTCCGCACGGACGGTCGGCGCGACGCCTGCGTTGTTGACGAGCAGGTCGATGCGTCCCCAGGCCTCCAGCGCAGCGTCGACGTAGCGGGCGTGGTCGGCGACCTCGGCGACCGAGCCCTGCACGTAGATCACCTGGGCAGCACCGCCGTCAGGCCCGCTGGCGCGGAGCTCGTCGAGCAGCTCGGTGGGCTCGGGGCGGGTGGCGAGGATGGCCACGGCGTAGCCGTCGGCGAGGAGCCGGCGCGTGATGCCGAGCCCGATCCCGCGGTTCCCGCCGGTGACAAGGGCAACCTGGGTCATGCGTGCGTCCTCCGGTCTGTCCGGGCTCCGTCGCCCGAGGGTGGGTGAGGGCGTCCGGTCACCGGACGCCCGCGCGTCCCCCGATGCTCTCAGACCCCCACCCCTCCCGGCAAGCGCTTTCCCTCTCCTTCCCCCCTCCCGCCCGACTCCCACGCCCTCATGCTCGTGGCGCGCTCGCGCAACCCTCCGCGGAGGGTTGCGCGAGCGCGCCACGAGCATGGGAGGGCGCTTGACCTTCGAGGGTGCGCTCCTTATGCTCGGCGGAAAGCGCATTCCTCAGGAGCGCGCCACGGCTCAGCGAACGGACTCGACGATGACCTCCGGTGCAGACCTCTCCCGGCTCTCCCTCAACACCGCGACCACCAAGGGGCTCACCCTGGTCGACGCGGTCGACGGTGCGGCACGTGCCGGGTACGGCGCGGTCGGGCTGTGGCGCGACCGGGTCCAGGAGATCGGTGCGGACAAGGCCGCGAAGGTCGTCGCCGACGCGGGGCTCCGCGTGTCGTCGCTGTGCCGCGGCGGGTTCCTCACCGCCGCCGACGACGCCGGCATCGCCTCCGCGCTCGAGGACAACAAGACGGCGATCGTCGAGGCGGCCACGGTCGGGACTAGCGAGCTCGTGTTCGTCGTGGGTGGTCTGGGAGCCAACCCTGGACCGGGCGAGCCGGCGCGGACGCCGACCGACGCCGCCGAGCGGGACGCCGGCAGGGACGTCGTCGCCACCCGCCAGCGCGTCGCCGACCGCATCGGCGACCTCGCACCCTTCGCCGCCGAGCACGGGGTGCGCATCGTCCTCGAGCCGCTGCACCCGATGTTCGCCGCCGACCGCGCCGTCGTGTCGACGCTCAAGCAGGCGCTCGACCTCGCCGCCCCGCACCCGGCTGACGTGGTCGGCGTCGTGGTGGACACGTACCACGTGTGGTGGGACCCAGACCTCGAGGCGCAGGTCGCCCGGGCCGGGGCCGAGGGACGCATCGCCTCGTACCAGGTGTGCGACTGGCTGCTCCCCCTCGCCGCCGACCCGCTGCTGTCCCGCGGGTACATGGGCGACGGCTACGTGGACTTCCCGACGATCACCCGGTGGGTGACCGCAGCGGGGTACACCGGTGACGTCGAGGTCGAGATCTTCAACCAGCAGATCTGGGACACCGCAGGGGACGCGGTGATCCGGACGGTCGCCGAGCGCTACGCAGCGCTCGTGCAGCCGTACCTCTGAGCCGCCTGCCGCGGCCCGGAGACACCGACGGCCCGGTGGTCACCTGCACGTCCCCTCCTCGGGCGCAGGCGGCCACCGGGCCGTCGTCATGCTGCGGCACGCACCCCGCCGAGGTCGCACACCCGCTGCCCAGGTCGTACAGACACGCCAGATCCGCCCCTCCAGGGGACCGATCTGGCGTGTCTGCACGACCTCGCGGGCTGCTGTACGACCTCGCGGGCTGCAGTACGACCTCGCGGGGTCAGGTGGTGCTGTGGGTCAGGCGCCGCTCTTGCGTCAGGCGTCAGGCGTCAGGCGTCAGGCGTCAGGCGTCAGGCGTCAGGCGTCAGGCTCCCAGCGTGCTGCGGTCGAGGCCGACGTAGACGTCGACGTCGCCCGTGAGCTGCTCGGTGGCGACGAAGAGACCGCCCGAGCGGTAGTGCGCGGGGACCTCGGAGCCCTCGACGGTCACGCCGCCGACCTCGACGCGGACCGGGGCGTCGCCGGCCACCACGTGCAGGGTCACCCGGCGGTGCACGCCGGCCAGGTCGATGCCGAGCTCCGTGCCGTCGTCCTCGGCCGCGAGCACCGGGTCGAAGACCACGCCGCCCGCACGCTCGGTGATGCCCAGCGCACCGTGCACCAGCTGGCGCAGGTAGATGCCGGGGCCCGAGGAGTACACGCGCCACCCACCCTTGACCGGGACGGACCCGTCACGGAGCTTGCCGAAGTTCTCGGCGAAGTCGTACCGGTCGGTGAAGCCGGCGTCGGAGGACGAGTAGAAGCAGTTGCGCTGACGCGGTGCGCTGTGGTCCAGGCGGCCGAACTGCCCCACGGGGCTGATGCGCAGCAGCTCGGTGACGAGGCGCTCGCGCCCCAGCGTCGCCAGGGCCTGCGTGTAGCGGACGTGGGCGTGGGTGTACATGAGGCCGATCTCTCGACCGACGTTCGCCGCCTGCTCACCGCGACGGAAGTACTTGGTGATCCCGTCCTGGAACGGCGCCGGGCGGTCCATGAGGCGCACGCCGTCGGGGAAGTGCAGGTTGTCCTCGACGAGCGCCTCGTGGCGCAGCACCTGCTCGGGCGTGAACAGCCCGGCGATGATCGAGCGCGTCATGGGGATGAGGCGGTACTGCAGCCCGGTGCGGTCGTCCGTCGGGTGGATGACCGGCCACGGGCCCTCGGGGGCGAACACCACGTAGCCGGCGAGCACGTCGTCGATCATCAGGCGGTCGGTGAACTCGGCCGCGATGACGTCGGCCTCGGCCTGGAGCTCGTCGGCCAGGGCGTCGTGCGCCCCGCCGCGCAGCAGCGCGGACAGCGTCGAGGTCGCCTGGAAGAGGAGCGCGACGGTCCACGCCGACGCCATCTCCTCCTTCATGGACTCCTGCGCGGGCTGGAGCGTGTCGTCCCAGTCGCCCTCGCCGTACGAGAGCAGCTGGGTGCCCGGCGCGCGGTGGGTGCGGATGTACTCGAGCGAGGCGCGCACGTGCTCGAGGACGGGCACCGCCTCGGTCCCGGCCTGGCGGGTCGCGTTGTCCCAGAACGGCAGCTCGACGTCGAGGACCGACGTGTCGCCCGTCGCGGACAGGTACTCGCCGAGCGCCATGAGCGGCCAGACGACGACGTCGCCGTGCGCCTCGTCCGAGTAGCGCTCGGAGTACGCGTCGAACATGAACCACTGCGGCAGGGTCCCGTCGGCATCCTGGTGGCCGAAGACTCGCAGCACGATCTCGCGGGCGGTGTCGAAGCGACCGAAGGCGAGGTTGAGCTCGAGCGGTCCCTGGCACACGTCGCGGGTGCCCCACGCGGCGCCGGAGTACTGCTCGAGGCCGTGCGGCACGAGGAAGTGGATGAGCGCGTTCTGCGTGAACCACGGGAGCAGCAGGTTGACCTCGGCGAGGCGGCCCGAGCCCTCGACGTGCAGGTTGCGCGTGAAGTCGCCGACGTAGCGGCGGTGCGCCGCGAGCTCGGCGGGGACGTCGAGCGCGGAGCCGAGGGTCTTCTCGGCGGCGGCGAGGGCCGGGGCGCGTCCCTCGAGGTCACCGGTGAGCACGACGGACGCGGAGGTCGTCGCGTCGAAGGCGACGGTGACGACGCCCGTCCGGCGCGGGGCGCCGTCGGCGAAGAGCACCGAGTCGTCGCCGATGCGTCCGGTGGAGGAGCCGAGGACGTAGGTGAGGTCAGGGCAGTGCGCCGCGACGTCGGTCCCGGCGTCGGCCGTGAAGACCAGGGCGCGGCCGTCGAGCGCGGGCTCGGCCGTCCACGCGTGGTCGCCGAGCTCGACGTCGACAGTCACGAGCAGCTCGACGGGGTTCTCGGAGTCGACACGCACCTCGAGGGCACGGTCGTCGGCGCTGGCCGTGGTGCGGACCTCGATGCGGCCGACCGGCGTCTCGTAGACCCAGCGGAGCCCGCCGAGGTCCATGACGAGCGCCGAGGGCACGCCGAGCAGCTGCCACGTGCCGTCCACCTGGACGAGGGCACGGACTCCGCTCGAGCGGAGCAGGTTGAGGTGGTTGCGCTGGACCGACACGAAGCGGTTGACCGAGGTGTTGCCGACCACCACGTGCGAGGCGAACACGCCGTAGACGTAGGAGGTCGACGAGAGGATGTTGTCCTCGGGCGCGACGTCGGTGCGTGCCTTGACCACGTGCCCGTGCGGGCGCTCGACCGCGAGCTCCTTGGCGCGCGAGACGACGTGGGTGGCGTCGGCCGTGAAGTAGGAGAGCAGCGAGCCGTCGGCCGCGCGCTCCGGCTGGAAGACCGAGCCGGCGCCGAGGGAGACGAGCTCGTCCTCGGTGAGGTCACGGCCGGCGAGCAGCGGCGCGGAGACGAGCAGCGACCGCGGTGCGGTCGAGGCGTCGGCCGTGCTGTGAGCGCCGGGGTCTCCGGCTGATGCCGCTGCCGCGACGGCGCGCCCGAGCATGTCCGGGACGGCGTCGAGGGCGTCGTCGAGGTCGCCGCGGTAGTCGGGCACGAACGCGGTCACCGCATGCACGGTGCGGGGCTCAGAGAGGTCCAGCTCCGGGCCGAGCAGCGTGGGCATCGCGAGCTCGTACTGGTAGACGAGGGAGTCCCACGCGGCGGTGTCGAGGGCGTGGGCGTGCCCGTCGAGCTTGCTGTCGAGTCCGTAGAGAGAGAACCCGTCGGTCAGGTGCGCGCGGGCGCCCTCGACGATCGCGCTCACGGCGAGCGGGAGGACCGGTGCGGTCGCCATCGTCTGGCGGCTGGCGAGCACCGAGCCGGCGCCCGACCCGTCGACCACGTGGTGCACCAGGTACTGGCTGACGTAGGGCTCGCTGCTGAGCGACATGCCCTCCGGGGCGAGGGCGAGGTCCTGCGCGACGACCACGTCGTAGGTCCCGCCGGTGCCGTCGGTCGACTCGAGGTCGACGCGCCACACCCAGAGGTCGCCCGCCGGGTCGAGCGCGAGGGTGACGACGTAGCGCGCGCCGAGGGCCTCGCCGGCCCAGCGGGCGACGCCGTCGGAGACGGTTGACGTGCCGGAGGCGTGCGCGCCGACGAGCGGTGCGCTCTGCACGCCGTGCGCGGAGTGACGGCGCAGGAAGACGCCGCCGACCATCGCGTCGTGGTCCGAGGGGCTGTACTGGCTGACGAGCGTCGACTCGCCGTGGCGGATCGAGCGGACGTCACCCGTGGCGCTCAGCGCGATGCGCGTCGGGCCGGCCTGGAGCACCTGGTCGACCGGGGCCGAGGGGCTCGACGGCGTGGTGAGCACGGCGGCGGACGAGGCGGACGGGTGGGCGGGTGAGCTGTTCACAGCGGGAGTCCCTCGGAGGTCGTGGGGTGGGTCGGTGCGTCGCGTGCGCTGCTCGCAGGGCACGGCGCGGCTGGGCCCGTGGCGTCCACGGGTCCGTCGGTCGTTCTCGGGGGGTCGTGCGGAGCGTGCGGTCCGGCCGGCACGCATGGGTGCCGGCCGGACGACGGGTCAGCGGCCCTGGCCGGCCCGGGCGGGCTGCGGGATCGCGTCGAGCAGCTCCATCGTGTAGCTGTCCTCAGGGAACCGCAGGACCTGGGCGGTGTTGCCCGACTCGACCACGCGGCCGGAGTTGAGCACCATGATCTGGTCGGTGACCAGACGCGCGGAGAGCAGGTCGTGCGTGATGTAGAGCATGGAGACGCCGAAGGTCGCACGGAGGTCGTCGAGGAGCGCGAGCACCCCGGCGCGGAGCGAGACGTCGAGCATCGAGACGGGCTCGTCCGCGATGATCACCTGCGGGTCGCAGGCGAGCGCTCGGGCGATGACGACGCGCTGGCGCTGGCCGCCCGAGAGCTGGTGCGGGAGCTTCGCCGCGAACTGCTCGACAGGCGTGAGGCCCACGGTCTCGAGCAGCTCGAGGACGCGGGTGCGCGCCGCGGTGCCCTTGAGCCCCGTGTAGTTCACGACGGGACGCATGAGCGTGTACTCGACCGAGTGCAGCGGGTTGAGCGCCGAGTACGGGTCCTGGAACACCATCTGCACCTCGCGGCGCAGGTCCTTGAGGCCCTTGCGACGGAGCTTGTCGACGCGTGCGTCACCGAAGTGCACCTCGCCCGACGTCGGGCGCTCGACACCCGTGATGAGCTTGGCGAGCGTCGACTTGCCCGAGCCGCTCGCACCCACGAGGGCCATGGACTGGCCGGGCTCGAGGGTGAACGAGACGTGGTCGACCGCGGTGACCGGGTCCTGGCCGCGGCGCGGCGGCGGGTAGACCTTCGAGACGTCCGAGACGACGACGGCCTTGTCCGCGACACGTCCCGCGCGGCGGCGGGAGCCCGAGGCCCCGCCGGCGGTGAGGGTGGCCGGCTCGCCGTCGGCAACGGCGTCGGCCGCGACGGACTCGGCGATCGAGCTCGTACCCGTGGTCTCGATGGTCGCGCCACGGACGACGAGGCCCGGGACCTCGACGACCTCGGCACGCGGGTCGGCGTAGTGGCTGAGCAGCATCTGCGTGTACTCGTGCTTCGGCGCCTGCAGGATCTGCTGCGAGGTGCCGTCCTCGACGATCACGCCCTCGCTCATCACCATGACGCGCGACGTCGACTCGAGGACGATGCCGAGGTCGTGGCTGATGAGCAGCGCGGTGAAGTTCTCGGTCTTCTGCAGGTCACGGATGGTGCCCATGACCGCGTGCTGCACGAGGACGTCGAGGGCCGTGGTCGGCTCGTCGAAGACCATGAGCTGCGGCTCGAGGGACAGCGCGAGCGCGATGGAGACGCGCTGGCGCATGCCGCCCGAGAGCTCGCCGGGGAAGCGGTCGAGGACCGTGCGGGGCAGCTCGACCTTCTCGACGAGCTCGTAGGCCCGCTGCAGGCGCTTGGCCTTGGGGACGTGGCCGTGCGCGGCGAAGATGTCGCCGAAGTGCTTGCGGATCGAGCGCACCGGGTTGAGCGCGTTCATGCCCGACTGCAGCACCATCGCGAAGCCGCCCTGGCGCTGGTGGCGCAGCTCTTCCTCTCCCATGCCGGCGATGTCGCGGCCGTCGAAGAGGATCTTGCCGTCCGAGATGCGCGCGGGTGCCTTGGCGAGGCGGGTCACGGCGAAGCCGAGGGTCGACTTGCCCGACCCGGACTCCCCCACGAGGCCGACGAACTCGCCGCGCTCGAGGGAGAAGCTCGCGTTCTTGACCGCGTAGGTCGGCTCTGCGCCGCGCGGCTCGTAGACGACCGACAGGTCTTGGACCTCGAGGAGGCTCATCGTCCCGATCCTTCCCGTAGGCGGGGGTTGGACAGTCCGTCCACCCCGAAGTTGATGAGGGTGAGCGACGTGGCGAGCAGCGCGATGCACAGACCGGGTGCGAACAGCAGCACCCACTGGCCGGTGAGCAGCGCGTTGGAGTTCGACGCCCAGAAGAGCATGGAGCCCCAGCTGACCGTCGTGGTGTCGCCGATGCCGAGGAACGACAGGCCCGACTCGGCGAGGATCGCCGAGGTCGCCGCACCGAAGAAGCTGCCGGTGATGAGCGAGGTCATGTTCGGGAGGATCTCGCGGAAGACGATGCGTGCCGCACCGTCGCCGGAGAACTGCGCCGCGGTGATGAAGTCACGACCGCGGATCGACTGGGTCTGGGACCGCAGCACGCGGGCGCCGTAGGCCCAGCCGGTGAGGACCACCACGAAGATGATCATCGTCATGCCGCCGTTCTGCAGGTACGCAGCGATGACGATCATGAGCGGCAGGCCCGGGATGACGAGCACGAGGTTGACGACGAAGTTGATGACGTCGGCGAGCGGCCCGCGGATGTAGCCCCACGACAGACCCACCACGACGGCGATGAGCGTCGAGAGGAACCCGGCGATGAAGCCGACGAGCACCGAGATCCGGGCGCCGAAGACCACCTGCGAGAAGACGTCCTCACCAGCGGCGGTCGTGCCGAACCAGTGGCTGCCCGAGGGTCCCTGGTTGCGGCCGAAGCCGTTCTCGCTCGCGCCGTAGGGCGCGATGAGCGGCGCGAAGACCGCCATGAGCACGAACAGCAGGAGCAGGACCACGCCGATGCGGGCCTTCTTGTTGCTCCAGATGGTCGAGGCCCCGCGGGACAGGACCTTGAGCGGCGAGGCCGGGCCGTGAGGAGTGGGAGCGACGGTGTCACCGCGCTCCAGCTCGTGAGGAGGTGTCGAGCCCGTGGGCTCCGGGAGGTTCGCTGCAACAGTCATCGGCGGGTCCTCGGATCCAAGAGTCCGTACAAGATGTCAACAAAGAAGTTCGCCATCAGCACGCTGATGGTGATCATGAGGAACAGCGCCTGCATGAGCGGGAAGTCCTGGTTCGTCACCGCGTTGAACAGCAGGTAGCCGACACCGGGGTAGTTGAACACCTGCTCCACGAGCAGCGACCCGCCGACCACACCACCGAGCGCCAGGCCGAAGCCGGTGAGGTTCGGGAGGATCGCGTTGCGGGCCGCGTACTTGACCGCGACGGTGCGGCTGCGCAGACCGTTCGCCTCGGCGAAGGTCACGTAGTCGTCGCCGAGGGTGTTGATCATGTTGTTGCGCATCCCGAGGATCCAGCCACCGAGGGAGGTGATGAGGATCGTCAGGGCGGGCAGCCAGGCGTGGCCGATCGCGTCGCTGATGAACGCGAGGCTGAGGTTCGGCGTCGAGTCGCGGCCGTAGGCCCCCGAGGTCGGGAACCACTTGAGCTGGTACCCGAGGAAGAAGACGAGCAGCAGGGCGGTCCAGAAGTACGGGAACGCCGAGGTGAACGTGCCACCGAGGGTGGGGAGCGTGTCGAGCCACGTCCCGCGCTTCCATGCGGCGAGGACACCGAGCAGGGTCCCGACGATGAAGGCGACGATCGTCACGAGACCGACCATGACGAGCGTCCAGGGGAGCGCGTTCATGATGAGCGTCGAGACGTTCTGGGGGAAGAACGTGTACGAGACCCCGAAGTCGAGGCGGAACACGTTGCCGAGGTACTGGACGTACTGCGACCAGGCGTCGCCGGTCGGGACGCCGAGCTGAGCCTCGATGGCTGCTCGGGTCGCGGGGTCCACGGGGCCGTTCTGCGCCAGCTTCGCGATGGCCGCGTCAGCCGGTGTGCCGGGCATGAGCCGCGGCAGCAAGAAGTTCAGCGTGATCGCGGCCCACGCAGTGAGGAGCAGCAAGCCAAGCTTGCGCAGGAGATACCACACGGGGTGCTCGCCTTCGGTCGGGAGGTTGCGGGTACAGCAAGGGCTGAGCGAGGTGCTCCGGGGGTGCGTCGCACCTCGCTCAGCCGTGAGCGGACTAGGTGAGGCCGTGACGTCTGCCGCGGCTAGCCGTCAGCGGTCTCGAGGGACCAGGCCTCTCAGCCGTCAGCCTTCGTGATGGTGGTGAGGACGACGAGCGCCGATGCTGCGTACGGCGTCGGGGTCATGTACGGGTTCTCGGCGTCCGGCCAGCCCGTGAAGCTCTTGTCGGAGAAGAGACCCCAGAGTCCTGCGTAGTAGACCGAGACGACCGGGACGTCGTTGTACATGACCTCCTGGAGCTCGCCGGCGAGCTCCTTCTGGCGGTCCTCGTCGACGGTCGTGCGGAACTCGGTGAGGAGAGCGTCGACGTCAGGGTTGGAGTACCGCTGGTAGTTGGAGGGCGCGGTCTCCCCGAGCGGACGGTTGAAGTCCGAGCTCAGCAGGTTGTAGTAGCCCTGGTAGACCGAGCCGTTGCCACCGAAGGACGTCATCGCGACGTCGAAGTCGCCGTCCTGGACCGCCTTGAAGTACGCGGCAGGCTGCGGCTGGTTGACCTTCACGTCGATGCCGATGGCCATGTACTGCTTCTGGATCTCCTGCACGGCGCGGAGCCAGTCGGTCCAGCCGTTCGGCGTGGTGATGGTCATCGTCGCCTGGTTGCCCTCGGCGTCGACGAGCTTGCCGCCCTCGAGGGTGTAGCCGGCCTCGGCGAAGGCCGCCTCGGCGGCGGCGGTGTCCTGGGTGACCATGCCCTCGTCGGGGATGGCGTCGGTGAGCCACTCCTCCTGCGTCGGGAGCAGCAGACCCTGCTGGCCCGCAGCGCCGACCGTGCCCTCCGAGGCGTTCTCGGCGATGATGCCGCGCTCGAGCGCGAGCGACATGCCCCGACGGAAGTTGACGTCGTCGTAGGGGGCCTTGGTGAGGTTCGGCGCGATGCCGACGGTGCCACCGGCGGGGAACCAGTACTCGTTGCCCTCGTCCGCGGCGTTCCAGGTGTTCTCGACGTCGGACATGAACGCGTAGGCCCAGTCGTAGCCGTTGTTGACGACGTCCAGCTGCGAGTTCGCGGCGGGGAGGACGAGCTCTTCGGCAGCGACCTTGTCGGCCTGCCAGTAGGTCTCGTTCTTCTCCATCTTGTACTGGTTGGCGTTGAAGTCGCCCAGCACGTAGGGGCCGGTGCCCACGGGGTTCTCGTTGGTGAAGGTGACCGGGTCGGCCTGGTCTGCCCAGACGTGCTCGGGGACGATCGGGACGGCGAGCACGATGATCGGCGCGGACGAGTCCTCGGACTTCAGGGTGAACGTGACGTCCTGGCCCTCAGCGGTGACGGACTCGACGCGCGACCAGATGCCGGTGGTGTCGAGAGCCGGGAACTCCTTGAGGAGGTTGTAGGTGAAGACGACGTCGTCGGCGGTGAAGTCCTCGCCGTCGCTCCACGTCACGCCCTCACGGAGGGTCGAGACGATCGTCTTCGCGTCAGGCTGCGTGTAGTCGCTCTGCAGGAAGTTGGTGGACTTGCCGTCGAGCGCGTTCACGACCATGAGGGGCTCGTTGATGATGAGCGACATGGTGCGCTTCTCGATCACGAACGGGTTGAAGTTGCGCGTGAAGGTCGGCGAGCCGTTGTCGGCCGCGAGCATCAGCGAGCTGGAGCCGGCGGTGCCGCCTCCGGTGGACTCCGGTGCCGCACAGGCGCTGAGAGCGAGGGCCGCTACGAGGCCCAGCCCGAGCGCGGAGGTCAGGCGCTTGCGCGTCCGACGGGTGCCATCGGTCATGGCTGTCTTCTCCTTCGTGTCTTCTTCGTCACGTCGACCGGGCGGTGCGCAGCTGTGCGGCTCGCGTCGGTGATCAATGCTGTCCCGAGCAATGTATGCGCATACATGACGCTGTGCAAACCCTGGACGTCGCTCGAGGTGCGACGTCGTGCAGGATGTGGCAGGACGGTCGCGGGTGCTGCACGAGCACCTGCGTCCGCGCCAGGGACCAAGGTCACCTGCTGACTGTCAGGCAGCCTGGGCCGGCAGGCAACCGCAGCTGTCCCGCAGCAGCACCCGGACGGGGAGCGAGCGGGTCTGCGGGGGCAGCTGCGTGTCACGCAGCCGGTGCAGCAGGGTGTCGACGGCGGCGCGGCCCAGGTCGCGCATCGGCTGGTAGACCGTGGTCAGGCGGGGGCGGGACATCTCGGAGGCGTCGATGCCGTCGAAGCCCGTGACGATCACGTCCTGCGGGACGCGGATCCCCGCCCCGGTGAGGACGTCGAGGACACCGAGCGCGGTCTGGTCGTTGGAGCACACGAGCGCCCGGGGCACCCCGCCGTCGGCGACGAGCCGCCGTCCGATCGAGCGACCCTGGACGCGCGTGTAGTCGCCGCGGGCGACCGGTGCCGACGGGACCGGCAGGCCTGCCGTCCGCAGGGCCTCGCAGAAGCCGCGGAAGCGCGCGTCGTCGTCGGGCGAGTCGGCCGGCCCGCCGACGAAGGCCAGGTCGGTGACGCCGTGCGCCTCGACGACGTGGGAGGTCATGACGCGCATGCCCTCGCGGTTGTCCGTGGTGATGTGGTCGTACTCGTCGCCGGCACGCGGCCCGGCGAGGACGACCACGGGGACGCGGCGGGCGATGTGCGCGAGCTGCTGGTCCGGGATGGTCCGGGCGAGGGTGACGATGCCGTCGACCCGGCCGGCGAGGTTGTCGAAGATGTCGGTCCCGCGGGAGCCGCGGGCGACGGCGATGGTGACGGCCAGCCCGTGCTGCCACGCCTCGATCTCGGTCCCGAGCATCACCTCGGAGATGTACAGGTTGTCGCCCAGCTCGACGTCCTCGGGGAAGTCGAGCACCGTCGGCACCTGACCGTCGGAGAACGTGACGGGCGCCAGCGCCGGGTCGTCGTCGATCCCGTCGAAGTCGGGCAGGCACAGCCCGATCGCACCCGCTCGCCTGGCGGCCAGGCTGCGGGCGCTGCCGCTGGGCACGTACCCGAGGTCCAGGACGGCCGCGTTCACCCGGTCTCGGGTGGCGTCTGCGACCTCGTGGGGCTTGCGCAGGACGCGCGACACCGTGGCGATCGACACGCCTGCCAGCTCGGCGACGTCGTAGACGGTAGGAACCTTCTGCATCACACCATCCTTCGCGTCACGGGCACGATGTTACGACACCGTGACCGGAGGGGCGCAGGCCGAGGTGAGCGACGCACGCGCGACGACGCCCCGGAGCCGTGCTCTGAGGCAGGCTCCGGGGCGGGTGCGGACACGCCGCGGTCAGGCGAGCTCGGGCTCGGTGACCAGGCGGGTTGTCGGGGTGACGGACAGGTGTGCCTGAGGTGCTCGGAGCACGACCTGCAGGAGGGCGCTGTCTGTGGTGGCGGCCCCGGCGGGGTTGGTGAAGACCGCGCGGAACAGCGCTCCGTCGAGGTCCTCGGTCGCGACGAAGGTGTGCGTCTTGTCCGTGGCACCTACGAGGTCGACCCAGGTGGATCCGTCGTCGGCGGACGACTGCCACTGGACCGTCATGGGGGTCGGGCTCACCGCGTCGGCGGTGAGGGTGACCTCGAGATCGACCAGCGAGCGGACGCGGTTGACCGGGTGGAGGGTGATGAGCGGCGGGTCCTCGAGCTCCTGGACGGTGAGGGTCGCGGCGCGCGAGACAACCGTGTTGGGAAACGGCGACGCGCTCGTGAAGACGGCCCGGAACTGCGTACCGGTCATCTCACGCGTGGTCGCCAAGATAATCAGGTCGCTAGAGATCTCGCCGATGATAGGTGCCCACGTGTGGCCACCATCGGTCGACGACTGCCACTGGACGGTGGCGGTCAGTTCATTCGACGAGGCCATGAACTTCGCGTCGTCACCTTCAGTCACGCCGATGTCTTCCGGCTGTATTGTCGTTCGCAGACCACCGACCTGCACAGGAGCATTCGCGTTCGAGCTACTACCGTTCCCAAGCCCCCCGCTGCCTCCTATTCCCCAGGCGAACACCCTTCCATCGTCAGCCAACGCAAGCGTCGTGCCCGACGACGAGTTGGTGACTTGAATTATGTTCGCCCCGACCATGACTCCGTCGACCCTTACCGCGACCGGCCGAGAAGCATTCACGTTGGTTCCCGCGCCAAGCTGCCCGCTAGTGTTGAGTCCCCAGGCGGCGAGGCGCCCATCAGCCCCAAGCGCCATGTAAAACGCTGGACCGGCAGAGGCCTGAATCGGGCGATTCCCAAGCGCTTCAAGCGCCCCCATATCTACGCGGGTTGGGACCGTCGAGTTCGAAGTCGTGCCGTTTCCAATCTGACCAGCATTGTTCCAACCCCAGGTGAATAACTCCCCGGTGACGCTCCTCGCAATGCTTCCCAGCTGCCCCGCATCTACTTGCGAGATGGACACACCGGACAACACTCCAGTCATCGTGACAGCAACCGGAGATGCGCTAGTCGTGGTCGTTCCATTTCCGAGCGCACCGTAAGAGCCGTCACCCCATGAAAAGAGCCGGCCGTCGGAACTGAGCACGACTGCATTGTTTGTGCCGAAAGACGCATCGACGATGTGCTGGTCTGCGATGAGTCCACCTACCAAGGCCGGCGTGGCAATTGATGCCGGACTCGTGCCGATTCCCAGCCGACCTCTCTCTCCTGCACCCCAGGTGTACACCCGACCGTTGGCACCTAAGGCAAGGCTGTTCCCTTGGATCCCTGCGTCTGTGGTATTGCCACCCCCGGAGATCCTTTCGACTGGTTGTTCAGCCAAGAGCCCGCCCACGCGGACAGGGGTCGACCTATCCACGCGGGTGCCGTCGCCCAACTCACCGAAGCCGTTCCGCCCCCAGGCGAAGACGTTTCCCTCCGAGTCCAGCGCCAAACTGTGCCGCGCACCAGCGGCAACTGCGACCATTTCGGAGTTTGCCATCACCCCAGTCATATCCACAGGAACTGGCGTGGTTGAACTTGCCCTAGTCCCGTTGCCCAGTTGACCACTCGAATTGAGGCCCCAGGCCCAGATTTGTCCTTTCGAGTCGAGATACAGTCCATGACTATGCCCTGCAGCGATGTGCGTGTCTCGTCCCGTCGACGCCGCGGTGCTCAGCGTCGGGTACTTGGCGTGCTCCGGAGCATCCGACACATCGGTCTCATCAGGCGATTCAAGATCCGCGACAGTGATCTCTTCGTCTTCCGTCGCGCTCGCCACGACTTCCTGCTCGTCGTCAGGAGTCAGTGCATGGGGCGGGGGGGGCGAAACCGCGTCAGGGAGCTCCACCGGCGTGGGTTCTTCGAGGAGCCCTCGGTCGATCTCCTCGACCACGGGCGCCCCGTCGACCTCGTCCGTGGCCACGAGCTCGTCGGGCAGCACGACGGCCCCTGCTGCCAGGGGCATGACCAGTGCGGCCACGAGTGCGAGGACCAACGTGACGAACGTCCTGTGGACGGCGACAGACATGTGACGGGACCTTTCGGAGGACCAGGGGAGCACGGCAGATCGCGTGCTCATCCAACCTATGAGAGGCCTGTTCACCAGGACGTCCGATCCCTGGATCTAGGCGAGGCGCGGCATAAAGACCCCAGCTGGCACTCGAGCAGCACCCGTGCCAAGCGCCCGCCTACGTGGTGCCCGACCGACCCGCAGGCCCGACCGGCTCCATCCCGGAGACCGGGGTCTCACCAGTCTCAGGATGTGGCCCTAGACCTCGAGACCGAGCGCACCTGACGCCGCCAGGACCACCACCGCCGACGCCGCTGACCAGGCCTGGGGCCGGCACGCGGCCGGGTACGGGACCGCCACGGGTACGTCGTCTGCGGCGTCGCCCGAGTGGAGCTCGGGCACCCGGTACCCGAAGTCCGCGGCCGCGCGCAGCAGACCCTCGGACAGCACGGCGGCCTCGTCGGCGAGGCCCTCGCGGACCAGGCCGGCCACCACGACCGCGGTGTCGTGGGTCCACACAGAACCGCCGTGGTAGCTGAGCGGCCAGTACCCGCCGGAGGTCGTGGCCATGGTGCGCAGGCCGAAGCCCGAGCTCATGGTCGGGTCGACCAGGCGGGCCGCCACGGTCGCCGCCTCCTCCGGCGTGAGGATGCCCGTCCCGAGCAGGTGCCCGACGTTGCTGGTCAGCGTGTCGACGACCCGCTTCTGCCCGTCGAGAGCGATGCCCGGGTAGCGGCCGTGCGCGTCCTCCAGCCAGAAGGTCGCCCGGAACCGCTCCGCCATCTCCGCGGCCCACGTGCGCCACGAGTCGCCGCCCTCGCGCCCGAAGGCGTCGAGCAGCGCCGCGCCGCTCACCGCGGCCTCGTAGGCGTAACCCTGCACCTCGGCGAGGGCGATCGGCCCGACCGCGAGCGTCCCGTCGGCGAACTGGATCGAGTCCCCGGAGTCCTTCCAGCCCTGGTTGGCCAGGCCGTGGCCAGTCTCGTCGGCGTACTCGAGGAACCCGTCGCCGTCGGCGTCGGCGTGCTCGCGGAGCCAGCCGAGCGCCGCCTCGAGGTGGGGCAGGAGCGCCTCGACCTCTTCGTCCGGCAGCCCCGCGCGCCAGGCGTCGTGCAGCAGGCACACCCACAGCAGGGTCGCGTCGACGGTGCCGTAGTACACCGGCGGCAGGACGACACCCTCCCCCTCGATCGCGAGCTCTTCGCGCCGGAGCTCGTGCAGGATCTTGCCCGGCTGCTCGGCGGTCGCACGGTCGACGCGCGTCCCCTGGTAGGCGGCGAGGGTGCGCAGCGTGCCGGCGGCGAGCCGGGTCCCGAGCGGCAGCATCATGCGGGCCGCGATGAGCGAGTCGCGGCCGAACAGCGTGAAGAACCAGGGCGCGCCCGCGGCGAGGAACACGTCGTCGGGGGTGCGCGCGCTCACCATCTGCAGGCCCTCGAGGTCGTCGAGAGCCTGGTCGACCCACCGCGTCAGACGGTCGTCGGCGGTCGCCCCCGCCGTCGGGCGGGACCACAGCTCGGCACGGTCTGGCGCACCGGCGACCACGGCCTCGTCGTCGACGGCGGTCACGGTCCAGGTCAGCGTGACGGGAGAGCCTGCCAGGAGGCGAACGGTCCAGGTGACCGTGGGTCGGGTCGGGTCGGTGGTGTCGACGAGCCCACCGGGGGCCGCGACGCGTGCGGTGACCGGGCCGTCGGACCAGACGAGCTCGTCCCCGTCCACCCGGACGGGGCGGAGGCGGGTGGGGCTGCCGCTCTTCACCTGCTCCATGGTCGCGAGGTCGGAGCCGAGCTCGAGGCGGACCGTCGCCTCGACCGGCTCGGCCATCGCGCAGCCGAGGGTGAGCGTCTCGGTGACGGTCCCGGCCGTGACGGTGCGTCGCCGGTCGAGGCGGGCGGTCGGGTCGGCGCCGGGGCCGTCGACGGCGCGCAGCAGCGCGGTGACCAGCACCTCCCCCGGGCCGTCGGGTCCGGCGGCGACGGTCTCGGGCTCCTCGCCGCCGACGAGCACGGTCGCGAGCGAGAGGACGCGCAGGTCAGAGTGGTAGAAGCCCTGCCCGCCGTGGCTGCGGACCTGCCCGTCGGCAGCAGACCAGGCCTGCGTCGGCGCGCAGAGCGCCGGGAGGAGGTCGTGCAGGAGCGGCTGGCGCCGTGGCAAGACGGGGGGCGCGTCGACAGCGGTGGTCGGATCAGACATCGGTGTCCTCCAGACGGGTGGGCCGTCAGGTCGTCGGTCTTGACAGGGCGGCAACGGGCGTTCATTCTGGGCGCATCCCGATTTGATCGTTCAACACCACCTCGGCCGAGCGTAGTTGATCGATCCAACCGGGCCAAGAGACCTCACCGATCGCGAAGGAGCGACCCCATGGCCAGGACCGACGGTGCCCGCCCCACCCTGGCCTCGGTCGCGGCCCTCGCCGGCGTCTCCCGCCAGACGGTCTCCAACGTCCTCAACGAGCCGGCCCGCGTCCAGGCGCAGACCCTCGCCCGCGTCCGCGCCGTGCTCGACGAGGTCGGCTACCGGCCTCACCTCGCGGCGCGTCAGCTGCGCACCCGTCGCTCCAACGTCATCGGCCTGCGCCTCGAGCCCGTCACCGACGGCATCAACGGCGCCGTCCTCGACCGGTTCCTGCACGCCCTCACCGAGGGGGCCCAGGACCGCGGCTACCGGGTGGTGCTCTTCACCGCCGACGACGACACCGGCGAGATCGCGCGGTACCGCGAGCTGCTCGACACCACCGACATCGACGCCTTCGTCCTCACCGGCACGCACCACGGCGACGCGCGGACCGCGTGGTTGACCGAGCGCGACATCCCCTTCGTCACCTTCGGACGCCCGTGGACCACCGACGGAGCCCACGACGACCCCTCGCACGCCTGGGTCGACGTCGACGGCTGCGCCGGGACCCGCGCCGCCACCGAGCACCTGCTCGAGGCCGGCCACCGACGCGTCGCCTTCGCCGGGTGGCCCGTCGGCTCGGGCACCGGGGACGAGCGCCGCCTCGGCTGGCGCACCGCTCTCGAGGCCGCGAGCGCCGACGCTGGACCTGCCGCCGACTGCTCAGACCTGGACCACCAGACGCCCGACGGTGTCGCCGAGGGCGCCCAGGTCGTCGAGCAGCTGCTCCGGCTCGACGACCCGCCGACGGCTCTGGTCTGCGCGTCGGACTCGCTCGCCCTCGGCGCCCTCGAGGCGTCCCGGGCGCACGGCGTACCGCTGGCGGTGGTCGGCTTCGACGACACCCCGGTCGCGGCTGCCGTGGGGCTCAGCTCGATCGCCCAGCCTCTCGTCGACGTCGCCGAGGCCACCCTCGAGCGTCTCGTCGCGCAGCTCGCCGGCGGGCAGGCTCCTGCCACCCCCGCCCTCCTGCACCCACGGCTCGTGGTCCGCAGGTCCTCGACCCCCGGGCCGCTCCGGTAGCCCTCCCCTCCCCTGCCAGCTCGGATCAAAGGAGAACCCTGATGCGCACCACGACACGGCTCGCCACGGCAATGACCGCCGTCGGAGCCCTCACCCTGACCGCCTGCGGAGGGTCGGGGTTCGACGACGACACCTCGACCGAGGACGCCGCAGGCCGCTCGATCTCCGTCCTCATCGGGTCCTCGGGCGACGCCGAGACCGCCGCGGTCACGGCCGCCGTCGACGCGTGGTCGGCCGAGTCCGGGGTGGACGCGACGGTCAACGTCGCGTCCGACCTCAGCCAGCAGCTGTCGCAGGGCTTCGCGGGAGGCAGCCCGGCCGACGTCTTCTACCTCACCAACGACACCGTGGCGACGTACGCCTCGAACGGCTCTCTCGACGCCTACGTCGACGGCCTGGCGAACGTCGACGACTTCTACCCGAACGTCCTGGACTCGTTCACCTACGACTCCGAGGTGTACGCCGCGCCCAAGGACTTCTCGACGCTGGCGCTCATCATCAACACCGACCTGTGGGCGGCGGCCGGCCTGACCGACGCCGACGTCCCGACGACCTGGGACGAGCTCGAGACCGTCGCCGCCGCGCTGACCACCGACACGACGGTCGGCCTGGCGATCAGCCCGGAGTTCGCGCGGGTCGGGGCGTTCTTCGCCCAGAACGGCGGCTGGCTGGTCGACGAGGACGGGACGCCGGCGGCCGACTCGCCCGAGAACGTCGAGGCCCTCACCTACGTCAAGGACCTCATGGCTGCCGGGTCGCTCAAGTACGCGACCGACGTCGGTGCGGGCTGGGGCGGCGAGGCCTTCGGGACCGGTGCCGCGGCGATGACCATCGAGGGCAACTGGATCACCGGGGCCCTGACCAACGACTACCCGGACGTCGCCTACACCGTCGCCGAGCTCCCGGCCGGTCCCGCGGGCAAGGGCACCATCCAGTTCAACGGAGGGTGGGGCGTCGCCGCGGACTCCCCGTCCAAGGACGACGCGACCGCGCTGGTCGAGTACCTCACGCAGCCCGAGCAGCAGCTCGGCTTCTCGGAGGCCTTCGGGGTCATGCCCGCGGTGCTCTCGGCGGCCGACACCTGGAAGACCGACAACCCCGACCTCGCGCCGTTCCTCGAGGGCGCGGACTACGCGCGGTCCATCCCGAGCGTCGTGGGCATCTCGGACGTCGTCGAGGACCTCAATGCGCAGCTGCAGGCGCTGAGCAGCGGCGACCCGCAGACCATCCTCGACTCGACGCAGCAGAACCTCGAGGCGATCGTCCCCTGACCTGCTCTTCCTCCCCCGTGCGCCGCCCTGCCCCCCCTGCGGGGCGGCGCACGTCCCCCTCAGCTCGACGACGAGACGAGACAGCGATGACCACGACGCAGGACCGTCCGCAGACCCGGACGCCACGCCCCCGGAAGAGCCGCACCCACGGCCGCGAGGCCGCGGCGGGCTGGCTGTTCATCTCCCCGATGCTGGTGCTGCTCGGGCTGTTCCTCGTCGTCCCCGTCCTCATGGCCGCGTGGGTGTCGGTGTCCGACTGGTCGGGTCGCGGGAGCCCGTTCTCCTCCGACGTGAGCTTTGTCGGGACCGACAACTACAGCGCGCTGCTGTCCGAGCCCGGGCTCGCCCAGTCCGACTTCGGACGGGCGCTGCGCAACAACGGCTACTACGTGCTGTTCGTCATTCCGCTGCAGACCGCCGTGTCGCTGTTCCTCGCCGTGATGGTCAACCGGCGGATCCTGCGCGGGCGCGGGTTCTTCCGCACCGCCTTCTACTTCCCGTCCGTGACGAGCTCGGTCGCCATCACGGTGATCTTCCTCTTCCTGTTCTCGACCACGGGAGCCGTCAACAAGGCGCTCTCGTGGCTGGGGGTCAACGGGCCCAGCTGGTTCTCCGACCCCGGCGGGATCATCCACGTCGCGCTGCGCGGCCTCGGCGTCGACACGCCACCCGCGGCCCTCGCGGAGCACGGGCTGCTCGGCAACAGCTGGTGGGACTGGCTGTCCGGCCCCAGCCCCGCGATGAGCGTATTCATCATCATGGCGGTGTTCACCACGTCGGGGACCTTCATGCTGCTCTACGTCTCGGCCCTGCAGAACATCCAGGGCGAGATCGAGGAGGCCGGGATCATGGACGGCGCGAACGGCTGGCAGCGGTTCCGGAGCATCACGCTCCCCATGCTCAAGCCCACCACCTTCACGGTCCTGACGCTGGGTCTCATCGGCACGTGGCAGGTGTTCGACCAGATCTACGTCGGGACGCAGGGCGGACCGGCCAAGACCACGCTGACGCCGGCGTACCTGTCGTACACGTCGTCGTTCCAGAACAACCAGTGGGGCCGCGGTGCCGCGATCGCCTTCGTGCTCTTCGCGATCATCGTGACGATGACCATCGTCCAGCGGATCCTGCTTCGCGAGCGCACGGCCGTGCCGCGGCGCCGCAGGTTCTACCCCGACGGGAAGGACGAGCGATGACCACGACACTCGAGCGGCCGACAGGCGACGCCCGGACCAGCCACGAGCGCGCCTACGACCGGTCGGCGGGCCGCCGCCGCGCCGGGACCATCGCGGTATACGTAGGCCTGGCGGTCCTCGCCGTGATCTACGTCTACCCGTTCCTGCTGTCGATCGCGAACTCCTTCAAGGACAACGCCGACGCGGCCGCGAACCCGATCAGCCTGATCCCGCAGACCTTCACGACGGCGGCCTACGAGCGGCTGTTCGAGGCCGACTTCCCGACGTGGTTCAAGAACTCCGCGATCGTCACCGTCGTGGTGACCACCGGGCGCGTGTTCTTCAGCGCCCTCGCCGGCTATGCGCTGTCGCGGCTGCGGTTCCGCGGGCGTGCCCTCGTGTTCGCCGGCCTCGTCGCGGTGATGTCCGTGCCCTCCGTGGTGCTGCTCATCCCGCGGTTCCTCGTGATCAACCAGCTGGGCATCTACGACAGCTACGCGGGCATGATCATCCCGCTGCTCGCCGACGCCGCCGGGATCTTCATCATGAAGAACTTCTTCGAGTCGATCCCCACCTCCGTCGAGGAGGCGGCACGCATCGACGGAGCCGGGGTGTTCCGACGGTTCTGGTCGGTGGTGCTGCCGATGGCCCGCCCGGCGGTCGTCACCATCTTCATCCTGTCGTTCCAGGGCTCGTGGAACGAGCTGTCGCACATGATCGTCGCGACGCAGTCCCCCGAGCTCTTCACGCTCACCAAGGGCGTGGCGCAGCTGGCGTCCGGCGCGCTGAGCGCCGGCTCGCAGTTCCCCATCAAGCTGGCCGCCGCGACGGTCATGACCATCCCGGTGGCGGTCCTGTTCTTCGTGTTCCAGCGCAAGATCATGAACTCGTCGGCGGGCGCGGTGAAGGAGTGACGCGCCAGTCGGCCGCCGGTCTGGGGCGAGCGGTCCTGGGCTAGGAGCGGCCCCCGAGCACCTCCGACGCGACGACGCAGGGGTCGGTCTCGGCGTCGACGTCCTGGACGGAGGTGGCGACGCGCTGGAGCATGTCGCGGAAGGCCGAGCGCTCGGCCGGGTCGAGGGCGGCGAGGACGCGGTCCTCGGCTGCTGACACGCGGGTGCAGGTCTCGGCGAGCCGGGTGTGGCCGAGCTCGGTCGCGACGACCTTGCGCTGCCTGCGGTCGGCCGGGTTGGGCTGACGCTCGACGAGGCCCTCGGCGACGAGGTCGTCGATGAGGTAGGTCATCACGGTGCGGTCGATGCCGAGGTGGCCCGCGAGTGCGAGCTGGCTGGGCTGGTCTCCGTGGACGACCTCGCGCAGCACCTGGTACCCACGGTGGCGGTGCGGCAGTCCGTCGAGCTCGGTGCCGACGACGGCCTCGTAGCCGCGGAGCAGGACACCGAGGGGCCAGCCGAGGCTCTGGTCGGCGTCGGTCGGCGCAACAGGAGGCGCAGCGATGTCCATGCCCTGAAGCCTACGAGCGCACAAGTGGTTGCACAACTCTTCTGCGAGCCATATCGTCTGTTGTGCAGATGATTACCGGCGACCCGAGCGAGGACACATGACGGACTACGGCCACGACCTGCTCTTCGGGTCCTTCATCACCCCCACCAACGCCGACGTCCCCCGCGTGCTCGAGCTCACCGCAGCCTCGGAGGCCGCCGGCCTCGACCTCGCGACCTTCCAGGACCACCCCTACCAGCCCGGGTTCCTCGACACCTGGACGCTCCTGTCGTTCCTGGCAGCGCGCACGACGACGCTGCGCCTCGTCCCCAACGTCATCAACCTCCCGCTGCGACCGCCCGCCGTCCTGGCCCGCGCGGCCGCCAGCCTCGACCGCCTCAGCGGAGGGCGCATCGAGCTCGGGCTCGGAGCCGGTGCCTTCTGGGACGCCATCGTCGCGATGGGCGGCGAGCGCCTCACCCCCGGCGAGAGCATCGTGGCCCTCGGCGAGGCCGTCGAGATCATCCGCGGGGTGTGGGACGCCGACGACACCTCGCTGCTGCGCGTCGACGGCACCCACCACCGCGTCGACGGCGCCAAGCGCGGGCCCGCCCCCGCCCACGACATGGGGATCTGGCTCGGCGCCTACAAGCCGCGCATCCTGCGGCTGACCGGCCGCGCCGCCGACGGCTGGCTCCCGTCCCTCGCCTACATGAAGAGCATCAAGGACCTCGTCGACGCGAACGAGATCATCGACGGCGCCGCCGAGAAGGCGGGACGCCAGCCCTCCGACGTACGACGCCTGCTCAACGTCACCGGTCAGCTCACGACGTCACCGACGGACCAGATGCTCGTCGGGCCGCCCGAGCAGTGGGTCGAGCAGCTCGCGACCCTCACCCTCGAGCACGGGTTCAGCGGCTACGTCCTCGGCGGGGACGACGCGCGGGCGATCGCCGTCCTGGGGCAGGAGATCGCGCCGGCGCTGCGCGAGCTCGTCGCCGCCGAGCGCGGTCGCTAGACCGAGCAGCACCGCCACGGCCCCCACCGCACACCGCACCGCACCGCACCGCACGAGAGAAGACCATGGACTACGCACACCCGCTCGTCGTCGGCCTGCAGATCCCCGCGGGCGGAGGCGAGGAGACCCTCCCCCTCGCGACGCTCGCCGAAGAGGCCGGGCTCGACCTCGTCGTCAGCCCGGCCTCGCCCGAGGGCGGGCTCGACGACTGGACGGCGCTCGCCTGGGTCGCCGGGCAGACCACCCGCCTGGACGTCACCCCGGCCGGGCTCGACGCGACCGCCGGTCCTGCGACCGTCCTGGGCCGCGCCGCAGCCTCCCTCGACCTGCTGACGGGCGGGCGGCTCGACCTCACGCTCGCCTCGAGCGACGCGACAGCCCTCGCCGAGACCGTCGAGGTGGTGCACGGCATGTGGGCGACCGGCGAGGACCGGCCGCTCGCCTACCGCGGCGAGCACCATGTCGTCCCTGCCGCGCCTCGCGGTCCGTCGCCCGCGCACCCGGTGGGCGTGTGGGTGGCGGGGACGAGCACCGGGACGCTCGATGTCGCCGGGCGACTCGGTGACGGGTGGAGCGTCCGCTGGGACCAGCTCGCCGCCACCGACCTGGCCGCCGCCTCGGAGGCCGTCGACCACGCAGCCCGGGCAGCGGGACGCGACCCGCGCGAGGTCCGTCGCCGGCTCGTCCTGCCGGCACAGCCGGACGGCGACCACCCGGGGTGGACCGCGCCCGACGCCGTCGAGCAGCTCGTCGGGCTGGTGGTCGGGCTCGGGTTCAGCACGCTCGTCGTCGAGACGGACGACCCCGCTGTCGTCGAGCACGTCGGAGGCGTGGTCTCTCCGGCACTGAGGGAGGCCGTCGAGGCTGCTCGCGCCGCTGACGGGACCACACCGGCCCTCGTCCGGCCGAGCCGTGTCCGTGCCCGACGCCACCCCGGCATCCGCTACGACCAGATCCCTCCCACGCTCGTGCAGATCGCCGTCGAGCCCGGCGACGTCGGCTACGGCGACGTGCGGTCCACCTACATGCGTGGCGGCTCTCCCGGCCTCGTGCTGCGCCCGCGCTCGGTCCCCGAGGTCGTCGACTCGCTCGCCTTCGCCCGCACGCACGACGTCCCCCTCGCCGTGCGCAGCGGCGGTCACGGCATCAGCGGCCGGTCGACCAACCGCGGCGGGATCGTCCTCGACCTCGGGCGCCTGGACGGCATCGAGGTGCTCGACCACGCGACCCGGCGGGTGCGGCTGGGCCCCGGGGCACGCTGGGGCACCGTCGCGCGCGAGCTCGCGCCGCTCGGGTGGGCCATCAGCTCGGGCGACTACGGCGGTGTGGGCGTCGGCGGGCTCGCGACCTCGGGCGGCATCGGCTACCTCGTCCGCGAGCACGGGCTGACCATCGACCACGTCCGCGCCGTGGAGATGGTGCTCGCCGACGGCAGCGTCGTCCGCGCCAGCGACACCGAGAACACCGACCTCTTCTGGGCCGTCCGCGGTGCCGGCCACACCGTCGGCATCGTCACGTCCTTCGAGCTCGAGGCCGACGAGGTCGGCGACGTCGGCTTCGCCCAGCTGGTCTTCGACGCGACGGACACGGCGGAGCTCCTCGAGGCCTACGGCGCCGTCGTCGAGGCAGCCCCGCGAGACCTCACGGCCTTCCTCCTCATGGGGCGCCCGCAGCCCGGGCAGCCGCCCGTCGCGCAGATCATGGCGGTGGTCGACTCCCCCGAGCCCGACGTGATCATCGACCGGCTGGAGCCGCTCGCCCGCATCGCCCCGCTGCTCCAGCAGTCGGTCCGGCTCGCGAGCTACGACCAGGTCGTCGCGGCGCCCGCACCCGGCCCCCACCAGGGGCAGGGCGAGCCGGTGACCCGGTCCGCCCTCGCCGACCACATCACCCCGGCCCTGGCGCGCGCGGCGGCCCAGCTGGTGCGCAGCGGGCAGAGCTACTTCTTCCAGATCCGGTCCGTCGGCGGGGCCGTGGCCGACGTCCCGGCCGACGCCACCGCCTACGCGCACCGCGACGCCGGCTTCAGCCTCGTCGCCATGGGGGCGAGCCGCGATCGGCTCGACGCGCGGTGGGACGCGATGGCCGAGCACTTCACCGGGCTCTACACGAACTTCGAGACCGACCAGAGGCCCGAGCGCCTGCTCGACGCCTACCCGCCGGCCACGCTCGAGCGGCTCCGCGAGATCAAGCAGCGCCACGACCCCGACGACGTCTTCCGTGACAACTTCGCCCTCGGTGCGCCCGCCGTGACCTCCGCCGCTGGCTGACGAGCGGGACGGGTCCGTCCTGACGTCCCTCCGGGCTGACGTCCCTCCGGGCCCGCGACCCGCGGGGAACGAGAGGTCTGCGAGGTTACCTGTTGCGCGCTCGGTCCCGCGGCCGTCGACTGGGGGTACCGCAGGACAACCGCGTCCCACCCGGACGCACGGAGGGAACACCATGAAGGCACTCATCTACGACGCCGCGTTCGACGTCTCGGTCAAGGAGGTCCCCGACGCGACGGTCGAGCGACCCACGGACGCCGTCGTCCGCATCACCTCGACCAACATCTGCGGATCTGACCTGCACATGTACGAGGGCCGCACCGACATGGAGGCCGGGCGGGTCCTGGGCCACGAGAACATGGGGATCGTCGAGGCCGTCGGTGACGGCGTGGACCGCATCAAGGTCGGCGACCGTGTGAGCCTGCCCTTCAACATCGCGTGCGGGTCGTGCGACCACTGCGTGCAGGGCAAGACGGCGTTCTGCCTGCGCGCCAACCAGGCGGGGACCGCCGGGGCAGCCTTCGGCTTCGCCTCGATGGGCGACTACGCGGGCGGTCAGGCAGAGCTGCTGCGGGTCCCGTGGGCCGACTTCAACTCCCTGGTCCTGCCCGAGGGCACCGACAAAGAGCTCGACTACACGATGCTCTCCGACATCTTCCCGACCGGGTGGCACGGCGTCGAGCTCGCCCAGTTCGAGCCCGGGGACTCGGTCGCCGTATGGGGTGCCGGCCCCGTCGGCCTCATGGCCGCGCACAGCGCCCGCATCCGCGGCGCCTCCGAGGTGTTCGTCGTCGACCAGCACGCAGACCGGCTCGCGCTGGCCGCGAGCATCGGTGCGACGCCCGTCGACTTCTCGGCCGGTGACCCGGTCGAGCAGATCATGGAGGCCACCGGCGGCCGCGGTGTGGACCGCGGGGTCGAGGCGATCGGGTACCAGGCCCACGACTCCTCGGGCACCGAGGACCCGACGCTCGCGCTCAACCAGCTCGTCGCCGTGGTCAAGGCCACCGGCGGCATCGGCGTCGTCGGCGTGTACCTGCCGCAGGACCCCGGGGCGAAGGACGACCTGGCCAAGGAGGGCAGGCTCGCCTTCGACTACGGCACGTTCTGGTTCAAGGGCCAGGGCATGCGGACCGGCCAGGCCAACGTCAAGGCCTACAACCGCCAGCTCCGCGACCTCATCACGAGCGGCGTCGCGACCCCGTCGTTCCTGGTGAGCCACGAGCTCGGCCTCGACGAGGCCCCAGCGGCGTACAAGAAGTTCGACGACCGCGAGGACGGCTGGACCAAGGTCGTCCTGCACCCGGGCGAGCTCACCACCGCCCGCTGACCACCCCCTCCCGAGGTACGGGGCGCGCTCGCGAGCGCGCCCCGTACCTCGCGGAGGCTCGTGGAGGCTTGCGCCTCCCGTGCCTTGCGGAGTGGTGACGGGGTCAGTGGACGGGGACGTCGACCAGGGTGTTCTTCGGGCGGCGGACCAGGAACGACGCGGCGACGGCCACGAGGGCGAGGCCGGCTCCGACGAGGAACGCCGAGTGGATGCCGGACGCCAGGGCGTCGAGCGGCGCCATGCCGTCCTCTGCGGCGGACGCCGAGCGGGTGGTCATGATCGCGACGAACAGCGCGGTGCCCGCGGCCCCGGCGAGCTGCTGGAGCGTGTTGAGCACGGCGCTGCCGTGCGAGTACAGCGCCTTGTCGAGCGACCCGAGGGCCGAGGTCATGAGCGGCGTCATGACGAGCCCGAGCCCCATGCTCAGCACCACGTGGATCGCGATGACCATGCCACGGCCCGAGGTCTCGTCGAGGAGCGTCATGCCGGCGAGCGCCAGAGCGACGACCATCGTGCCGGGGATGACCAGCGGGCGCGGCCCCACCTTGTCGAAGGCCCGGCCGACGAACGGCGCGAGCAGACCCATCATGAGCCCGCCGGGCAGCAGCACGAGACCGGTCTGCAGCGTGGTGAGGCCCTGGACGTCCTGCAGGTAGATGGGCAGCAGGATGAGCGTGCCGAACAGGGCGCCCATGGCGACCAGCAGCACGATGATGCCGACCACGAAGGACCGCTGCTTGAAGGGGCGCAGGTCGAGCAGCGCGGAGTCGGTCCGCTGCAGCAGGAGCTGGCGCCACACGAAGAGCGCGAGCGCCACGGCACCGACGGCGATCGGCACGGCCGGCGGGACCGGGGTCCCGTGGCCGGCCGCGGACTCGCCGATGCTGCTCAGCCCGTAGATGAGACCGCCGAAGGCCGTGGCGGACAGCACGATCGACAGCAGGTCGAACTTCACCGCCTGCGGCGTGGTGATGTTCTTGACGAAGGTCGCACCGAGCGCGAGGGCCGCGAGGGCGATGGGCAGCACGATGATGAACAGCCAGCGCCAGCTCAGCTGCGACAGGATGAGACCGGAGAAGGTCGGCCCGGTAGCAGGTGCCACCGCGATGACGATGCTGATGAGGCCCATGGTGCGCCCGCGGCGCGACTCGGGCACGAAGGTGAGCACCGTGGTGATGAGCAGCGGGATCATGATCGCCGTGCCGCTCGCCTGGATGATGCGGCCGACGAGGAGCACGGGGAACCCGGGCGCTGCGGCGGCGAGCAGCGTGCCCGCGCTGAACAGCGACATCGCCGCGATGAACACGCTGCGGGTCGAGAACCGCTTGAGGATCAGCCCGGTGGTGGGGATGACCACGGCCATGGTGAGCAGGAACCCGGTGGTGAGCCACTGCGCGGTCGAGGCGGAGATCTGCAGGTCCCCCATGAGCTGGGGCAGCGCCACGCCCATGATGGTCTCGTTGAGGACGACCACGAAGGTCGCGACGAGGAGCAGCCCGATGACGAGCTTGATCTCGCGCGGGAGGGAGTCGTCCTGCTGGGGTGCGGTGTCTCGGGTGCCGAGGTCGGCTGTCATGTGCGGGGCCCTTGTCGCCTGAGGTTCGGTCGGTCGGTCGGCCGGCGCGCGGGCATGACTGCTGCCCGGTGCCGTGCGTGGTGGTCTGCGTGGTCGCGACTCCGTCGGGCGACTGCATGTTCGTCAACAGGTTACGTCACCCGTGTCAGCGACTGTCAACCCTGTCGGCTGCTATCGTCGGGGTCGTGAACACTGCGAGCAGACTGCGGGACGTCTCCCGCGCGGCGGTGCGCTCCGAGATCGCCGAGGCGGCCGAGGCGCTCTTCGCCGCGCAGGGCTTCGACGCGACCACGGTCGACCAGATCGCCGCCGCCGTCGGCATGTCGCAGCGCACCTTCTTCCGGTACTTCCCGTCCAAGGAGGACGCCGCCCTCGACAGCTTCGAGCACCAGACCGAGCTGTTCCTCGAGCGACTGTCGGAGCGTCCCCTCGGCGAGGACGAGTGGGCGTCCCTGCGGTCGGTCTTCGACCTCGTCGTCGACCAGTGCGCCGACGCGACGCTCGGTGCACGGATCTCGTCGCTGCACTCCCTGCTCGAGTCGAGCCCGACGCTGCTCGCCGCGTACCTCGAGCGCAGCGCGTCCCTGCAGAAGCGCATGGTCCAGACCCTCCACGACCGCGCCGCAGAGCGCGGCGACCGGGCCGAGAGCGACGCGGTGCTGCGCGCCGTCGTGGGCTCTGCCTTCGCGTGCCTCGAGGCCGCTATCCTCTGCTTCACGGACGGCTCCGTCGACGGGCCCGTCCTCGCCGGTAGGCTCGACGACGTCATGACGGCGCTGCGCCCCGCGCGCTACCTCTGACGGCCCCGGGACGCCCGCCCCGGGGGCACCACCACCCCTGGGAGTCGTCGTGAAGATCCTCGTCGTCGGAGCCGGTGCCACCGGCGGGTACTACGGCGGCCGCCTGGCCCAGGCGGGGCGCGACGTGACCTTCCTCGTCCGCGAGCGCCGGGCGGCGCAGCTGCGCGAGCGCGGCCTGCGGATCACCGGTCTCGGGGACGACGAGGTGGTCGAGCCCGCGCTCGTGACCGCCGCCGACCTCGACCACACCTACGACCTCGTCCTGCTCACCGTGAAGGCGACCGGCCTCGAGGCCGCCCTCGACGACCTCGCGCCCGCGGTCGGCCCGGGCACCGTGGCGCTGCCGGTGCTCAACGGCATGGCGCACCTCGACTCCCTCGACGCGCGGTTCCCGGAGGCGGAGGTGCTCGGCGGCGTCGTGCGCATCGTGGCGACGCTGACCGACGACGGCGACGTCCGGGTCATGGCCCCGCTCGCCCAGGTCCGGGTCGGCCCGCGCGGCACCACCACCTCACCGGCGCTCGAGGCGGTGCAGGAGGCGCTCGACGTCCCCGGCATCGAGGTGCAGCCGGTGCCCGACGTCCTGGCGACGATGTGGCACAAGTGGGTGTTCATCGTCGCTACCGGCGCCGTCACCGGGCTCGCCCGCGGTCCCGTCGGTCCCATCGTCGCCGCGCCTGGCGGGGAGGGCTTCGTGCGGGCGGTCCTCGCCGAGGCGACGGCCGTCGCCGAGGCTGCCGGCTACCCGGTGCCCGAGCGCGAGACCGACGCGTCGCTCGCCCTGCTCACCGAGCCCGGCTCGTCGTTCACCTCGTCCCTGTACCGCGACCTGGTCGCCGGGCGGGCCACCGAGGCCGAGCACCTGCTGGGCGACCTCACGCTCCGCGCCCGCGAGCTCGGCGTGGCGACCCCGCTCGTCGACCTGGCGCTGCTGCAGATGCGCGTCGCAGAGGCGCAACGCGCCTGAAGAAGGCAGTCGCGGCGCGCCCGAGGCGGCCAGGCGCAGCACGCCTGAACGAGGCAGCCGCAGCGCGCCCGGGTCCTCAGACCGCCTCGGTGCCCGCGATCCAGGCGGCGGCGAGGACGTCGGCGCCCTCGTCGGTGAGGTGCACGCCGTCGTCGGCGTAGCGGGCGAAGCCGGAGACGACGGCTCCTCCCCCGGTGTTCACGGCGAGCTGGTTGAGCATGCCGTCGGCGGCGAGGAGGGTCGCGTCGTACTCGGCCGCGAGGCGGCGCACGACGGCGATGCGCGGGTCGAGGTCCGGGCGCCAGTCCCACTGCTCGGGGGTGACGGGGAGCAGGAACGGCTCGACGAGCATCAGCTGGGCGGACGTGCCCGAGACGAGCCGGTCGAGGCTGTGCCGGTAGTCGACCTCGTAGGCCTCGGCGGTCGTGACCTCGCCGCTGTCCATGGCGCGCCAGGTGTCGTTGATGCCGATCATCACGGTGACGACGTCGGGCTGGACGTCGATGGCGTCGCGGGTCCAGCGGTCGCGGAGGTCGGCCACGCGGTTGCCGCTGATCCCCCGGTTCACGACGGTGACCGGGTGGTCCGGGTGGGCGGCGGCCCAGAGGTCGGCGGCCTTGCGGACGTACCCGTGGCCGAGCGAGCCGGTCGCGTCGTCCCGGCCCCACTCGGTGATCGAGTCGCCGATGAACAGCACGGTCGACCCGGCCTTGATGGACAGCGTCATGTCACGTCCTCGTGTGTCTGCGTGGTGGTCGCGCGTCAGGGCAGGGCGGGGTGGGCACGGAGTGATGAGCGTGGCCCTGTCGAAGGCTATCGCCGTCAGGTGCGGTGACGCGACGCGCACCGCCGACCCGTCGGGCGAAGTCTCGGAGCCTCGGCCCTGGTCAGACCAGGTGACGCAGCAGACAGACCGGTTTAGGTTGTGCACAACCTAAACCGGTCGTAGGGTCGAGACATGACCACGCAGCCGCTCCCGACAGACCCCGGGCTGCTCCTCGACGCCCAGCTCTGCTTCCGCCTGTACCGCAGCGAGCGCGCCGTCCTCGCGACCTACCGCGAGCTGCTCGCCGACCTCGGCGTCACGTACCCGCAGTACCTCGTGCTGCTCGTGCTCTGGGAGACCGACGGCGCCACCGTCTCCCACCTCGGCTCGCGCCTCGCGCTCGAGAGCGGCACGCTCTCGCCGCTGCTGCGCCGCATGGAGGACGCCGGTCTCGTGAGCCGCACGCGGTCCGGGGACGACGAGCGCGTGGTGCACGTGCGCCTCACCGAGGCGGGTCGCGACCTCCGCGAGCGCGCGCACGGCGTGCCGCAGGACCTGTGGCAGCGCGGCGGCCTCGACGCTGGCGAGACCGCCGAGCTCGCCCGCCTGCTCGACCGTCTGAGCAGCAACCTCGCCGGCGCAGAGCCAGCCCGAGACCCCGCGATCGACGCGGCCTTCGGGCCAGCGGCCGTGCGGACCTGAGCCACCCGCCGCTCAGCCCCCTCGTCCACCAGACCGCTCACCCCACCAGACCCCTCACCCCGACAGCGCCCGCACCCGGACGCACCGACAGATGGAGACCCTCATGGACACCCTCTACTCCGCAGAAGCCCTCGCGACCGGCGACGGCCGCAACGGCCACGTCGCCACCCCGGACGGCCGCCTCGACATGGGCCTCGCGATCCCCAAGGAGATGGGCGGCTCCGGCGACGGCGCCAACCCCGAGCAGCTCTTCGCCGCCGGCTACTCCGCGTGCTTCCACTCGGCGCTGCAGTCGGCCGCCCGCGAGGCCAAGGTGAAGATCACCGGCTCGAGCGTCGGCGCCCGCGTCAACATCGGCCCGCTCGACAACGGCGGCTTCGGCCTGTCGGTCGCCCTCGAGGTCGTCATCCCCGAGGTCCCGCACGACGAGGCCCAGGCTCTCGCCGACCGCGCGCACCAGATCTGCCCGTACTCGAACGCGACGCGCGGCAACATCGAGGTCACGGTCTCCGTCGTCGAGGACTGAGCCTCGTCGAGGACCGACCTCCCCCGCGGACGCGCCGCGCCTGCCTCCTCGGGGCACGACGCACCCGCAGCAGACGCCGACGGCGCCCGCCCCCTCGCAGGGACGGGCGCCGTCGGCGTCTTCGTGCGCAGGTCTCGGTCCAGCACTCAGACCAGGTCGCGGACCGCCGCGTACTGGTCGCGGACCACCGGGGTCGCGGGAGCGTCGTAGACCTCGGTCGCACCGTCCGTCGCGGTCCACTCCGGAGGCCCCTGCGCTCCGGAGAGGACCCACGCAGCCTGGCGGGCGGCGCCGTCGGCCACGTACTCCCCCGGCTCGGGGACCTCGACGGGCACGCCGAACACCTGCGGTGCGATCTCCCGCACCGCCTGCGACCGCGCACCCCCGCCGATGAGCACCACGCGGCTCGCGACCGCACCCTGCGCCACGAGGGCGTCGAGACCGTCCGCCAGGGCGCACAGCATCCCCTCGACCGACGCCCGCGCGAGGTGCGCGGGGTCCATCGTGCCGAGCGTCAGGCCGTGCAGCGTCCCGGTCGCGTCGGGGCGGTTCGGCGTGCGCTCGCCCTCGAGGTACGGGACGAGCACGAGGCCGTCGGCCCCGGCCGGTGCGGACAGCGCGAGCCGGGACAGCTCGTCGTGATCGACGCCGAGCACACGGGCCGCACCGTCGAGCACCCGGCTCGCGTTGAGCGTGCAGGCGAGCGGCAGGAACGCACCGGTCGCGTCGGAGAAGCCTGCGACGAGCCCCGAGCCGTCGGCCGACGGCTCGACGGCGATCGCCGAGACGACCCCCGACGTCCCGATGGACACGGCGACGTCTCCCGCGACCATCCCGAGCCCGAGGGCTGCGGCCGCGTTGTCCCCAGCACCCGGTCCGAGGACCAGGCTGCCGGCGTCACCGTCGCGCTCCACGACGCCCGCGCGCTCTGCGGGACCGAGGACCCGCGGGAGCGACACCCGCTCGGACGCACCCTCGCCGAGGGCGAGGTCGAGGAGCTCGGGCAGGTACTCGTCGGTCGTCCCCGAGAAGTACCCGGTCCCCGACGCGTCCGAGCGGTCCGTGGTGATCGCCGAGAGGTCGCGGGCGCCCCCCGGCACACCGCCAGCCCCGGAGATCTGCCACGTCAACCAGTCGTGCGGCAGGCAGACGGCCGCCACCCGGGCGGCGTTCTCGGGCTCTGCACCGGCGAGCCAGCGCAGCTTGGTGACGGTGAGCGAGGCGACCGGCACGGTGCCGATCGCGTCGGCCCACGCCTGCTCGCCCGAGCCACCGCGCCGCTCGCCGAGCTCGGTGATGAGGTCGGTCGCCGCGCCGGCGGAGCGGGTGTCGTTCCACAGCAGCGCGGGACGGACCACCTCGCCGTCGGCGTCGAGCACGACCATGCCGTGCTGCTGCCCGCCGACGGAGAGCGCCGAGACGTCGTCGAGCCCGCCGGCCGCCTCGACGGCCTCGAGGTAGGCGTCCCACCAGGCCGAGGGGTGCACCTCGGTGCCCTCGGGGTGGCGCGCCGACCCGGACCGCACGAGCTCGCCGGTGCGGGCGTCACGGACGACGACCTTGCAGGACTGGGTCGAGGAGTCGACCCCGGCGACCAGCACCGGGCGCGACGACGCGTCGGCCATCAGCCGATGAGGTGGCGCAGGGCCAGCTGGTTGAGGCGCACGAAGCCGAAGTCGCGCTCAGCGGCGGCCTCGGGGTCGAAGTCCTCGAAGGCCGAGCGGTCGGCGAGGAGCTCGTCGACGGTCTCGCCGGGGTTGAGGGTCGGCGTGGCGAGCTCGAAGATGCCGGCGGTCGTGAAGGCCTCCTGCACCTCGGGGTCGGCGCGGTACGCAGCCGACTTCTTGGCGAGCATCTCGTACATCTCCATGTTGGCCGACGCAGAGTCCCAGACGCCCGCCTCGACCTCGGTGCGCGAGGGCTTGTAGTCGAAGTGGCGCGGACCCGTGTAGCGAGGAGCGTCGGGCGACCCCGGGAAGCCGTTCTCGACGAGGTCCACCGTGAAGAAGGCCGACAGCAGGTCTCCGTGACCGAAGACGAGGTCCTGGTCGAACTTGATCGAGCGCTGACCGTTGAGGTCGATGTGGAAGAGCTTGTCCGACCACAGCGCCTGGGCGAGCCCGTGCGTGTAGTTGAGGCCGGCCATCTGCTCGTGGCCGGTCTCCGGGTTGAGGCCGACGATGTCGCCGTGCTCGAGCTGGGCGATGAACCCGAGAGCGTGGCCGATGGTCGGGAGGAAGATGTCTCCGCGGGGCTCGTTGGGCTTGGGCTCGAGCGCGATGCGCATGTCGTAGCCCTTCTCCTTGATGTACCCGGCGACGAGGTCGATGCCCTCGCGGTAGCGCTCGAGCGCGGCGTGCAGGTCCTTGGCGCCGTCGTACTCGGATCCCTCGCGGCCGCCCCACATGACGAAGGTCTTGGCGCCGAGCTCGGCGGTGAGGTCGATGTTGCGGAGCACCTTGCGGAGCGCGAAGCGACGCACGGAGCGGTCGTTCGACGTGAAACCGCCGTCCTTGAACACGGGGTGCCCGAAGAGGTTCGTCGTGACCATCTCGATGGTCATGCCACTCTCCTCGGCGGCCGTCTTCACCTCGCCGAGCAGGCGGTCGCGGGTGGCGTCGTCCGAGCCGAAGGGGACGACGTCGTCGTCGTGGAAGGTGAAGCCCCAGGCACCGAGCTCGGCGAGCTTGCGGACCGCGCGCGCCGGGTCGAGGTGCGGGCGGGACGCGGAGCCGAACTGGTCCTGGGCGTTCCAGCCCACGGTCCAGAGGCCGAAGGAGTAGTTGATGCCTGATGCGTGCGCCATGGGAGGTCTCCTCGTCGAGAGTTCGCACCGCCGGGCCGCAGCAGCGCGGGACAGCGGATTAGTTGTATGGATGAACTTATCCCCGTCCGACGGTATGGTCAACACATGATCGCCACCCCGGCCGCAGGGCAGCACTCGCTGCGCGAGCAGAACATCGCGCTCGTCGCCCGGGCCGTCGTCGACGCCGGGGGCACGCCGTCGCGGTCCGACGTCGCGACCGCCACGGGTCTGACCCGGGCCACGGTGTCCTCCCTCGTCGACCGCCTCATCGAGGCGCACATCGTCACCGAGCTCCCACCCGTCGCGTCACGCCGAGCCGGCCGGCCGGCCGTCCCCCTGGTCCCCGCCCGCGGGACGCTGGTGGGCGTCGGGCTCGAGGTCAACGTCGGGCACCTCGCCGGGGTCGTCCTCGACCTGGCCGGCGACACGCTCGCGACCGAGACGCTGCACGGCGACTTCCACGGCAGCGACCCCGCCGCCACGCTCGCGCTGCTCGGGGACCTCACCGGGCGCCTGCTCGCGACAGCCCGCGCCACGCACCCGGGCCTGCGGGTCGCCGGCGTGCAGGTCGCCCTCCCCGGCCTCGTCGAGCCCGGGACGTCGACGCTGCGCGTCGCACCGAACCTCGGCTGGGCAGAGCTCTCCGTCGACACCTCCGCCGTCGCCGCCCACACCGGCGACGCCCCGATCACGCTCGGCAACGAGGCGAACCTCGCCGCCCTCGCCCAGGTCCCCTGGCAGGGCCGGCACGACGACGTCCCCGACTCGTTCCTCTACGTCTCGGCCGACGTGGGCATCGGCGCCGCGATCGTCCTCGACCGCGAGCTGTTCGTCGGAGGTCGCGGCTGGAGCGGCGAGCTCGGGCACGTGGTCGTCGACCCCGCGGGCCCGCGGTGCCCCTGCGGGGCTACCGGGTGCCTCGAGCAGTACGCCGGGACCGACGCAGTGCTCCGCGCGGCCGGGCTGCCGCGGGGGTCCGATGTCGCCGAGCTCGTGGCCCCGGCCGCAGGTCATGACGCGGCAGGAGACCTCGCACCCACCGCGAGCGCAGCCCTCGACCGCGCCGGTCACGCCCTCGGCGCGACGCTCGCCGACTTCGTCAACCTCATCGACGTCCCCGCGATCGTCCTCGGCGGCGCCTACTCCGAGCTCGCCGACCACCTCGCGCCCCTCGTCCACGCCGAGCTCGCCACCCGCGTGCTGTCCGCGCCGTGGTCCACCTTCAGCGTCGTCCGCGCCCCCGTCGCCGGGGCCGCCGCGACCATCGGCGGTGCGCGTCAGGTGCTCCGCCGGGTGATCGACGACCCGAGCGCCTGGCTGGGCTGACGGCGGCACGCCCGTTCCTCAGCAGGAGACGCGCCAGGCCTGAGGTCCGGTGGGCTGGCTCGGGTCGACCAGGGCCACGTCGGCCTCGGCACCGCGCCACGTCAGCTCGTACCCGCCGTCGGTGAACGGGCGGTACCCGTCGTCCGAGCCGTACGTCCCCTGCCAGTCCGGGACCCAGCCACCCTCGCCGAGGACCCCGACCCTGCCGCTGCCGCTCATGAGCCCGCGTGACTCCTCGACCACGACGGTGCACCCGCCCGGGCTCGAGGGACCGAGCACCGTGACGACAGTCTCGCCCTGGAGAGACGCGACGACTGCGAGCGTCACCGTCAGCAGGGCAGCACCGGCCACGGTCGCCACGGTCCGGCCCGTCCGGCGGCGGCTGCGCGGCAGGACCCGCAGCTCTGCCCTGCGCAGTGCGCCGGTCCGCAGCGAGAGAGCTGCCGCGACGCCCAGGCACATGGCTCCCAGGAGCGCGAGCACCGGCGCGAGGTGCCACCACATGACCCAGGTGTCGTCCACCCGGGCCACGGTCCGCGCCCGGCCGACCGTCACGCCCCAGCACCAGACGACGGCCCCGCACCAGGCCCCCAGGCCGACGAGCCACCAGCGGTCCCGGCGGCGCCCTCTCGTGGCGAGCTCGCGCTCCGACAGCACGACAGGAAGGCGACCTGACGGCTGCACCGACCGACGCCCGTCGGCGTCCTCCCCTGACGACATGGCACGAGAGTAGGCGAGTCTCTCGACAGATCACCCGACCTGCCGCCGCTGGTGTCACTACGGTGGTGGCATGCGATGCGACCAGTGCGACTCGAAGATCACCGGCACCCCGGTGAAGACCGCCACCCGCACCCTCTGCAAGAAGTGCGGCGACAGGCTCGACGGGCTCACCGCCGGGGTGATGTCAGGCGGCGGCGTCGGCGAGGCGATCGCGACCGCTGGCTGGTACAGCTCCCTGCGCGAGAAGCGACGCGAGGCCCGCGAGAAGAAGCGCACGTCGGGTTCCTCAACCTGACGTCCTCCACGAACCTCACCCCAGCCAGCCAGGTCGCACGTCTACCGCCCAGGTCGCACCCCTGACACCGAGGTCGCAGAGACACGCCAGGTGTCCGGCGGAGCGGCCGGGACTCGGCGTGTCAGTGCGACCTCGTCTGCGATCGTGCGACCTCGTGAACCACGGTGCGACCTCGCCGGTGCGGGCAGACGATCCCGTGGCCGGTGCACCCGCCCCGACCCTCCCGCTACCGTGGCTGCATGCGATGCGACCAGTGCGACTCGAAGATCACCGGCACCCCGGTGAAGACGGCCACCCGCACCCTCTGCAAGAGGTGCGGCGACAGGCTCGACGGGCTCGCCGCCGGGATGGTGTCGATCGGGTCGTGACGAGCCTGCGGGCGTCCCGGACTACCCGAAGTGGGACTTCGAGATGAGGCCGTGGACGCCGACGGTGCGGTCGACCACCTGCGTGACCGTGAAGTCGGCGGCTGCGGACAGGTAGGCGTAGGCGGTCGCCCGGTCCATGCCGCGGTCGTGCTCGAGGAAGTCGAGGGCGTTGACCACCGCGCGGCGCATGGCGACGTCGAGGTCGCTCACCTGCCCGTCGACCGCCCCGTCCGGGTCGGACAGCCCGATCGGGATCCACGCGTCGTCGGTCTCCGCGAAGGGGTAGCCGTAGGCGACCGAGGGTGCGTCACCGGACCCGGGCTTGCAGACCGTGAGCCGGAAGGTGCCGCGCAGCGAGCCCTCCATCGCGGTGAGCGCGACCTCGCCGTCGCCCATCGCCATGTGCGGGTCGCCCACGTAGAACAGCGCGCCGTCGGCCGCGACCGGCAGGTAGAAGGTGGAGCCCACGCCGAGCTGGCGGATGTCGATGTTGCCGCCGCCGAGGGTGGGCGGGATCGAGTTGGCGCTCGGTGCCGTGGGGTCGGTGTCCTGGGAGAAGGCGACGCCCATCATCCCCATGAACGGCCGGAGCGGGAACCGGACCGTCCCGGCACTGTCGCCCGACCCGAAGGTCATGACGCCGTCGTCGCCGTCGACCGCGGTGAAGGTCGAGATGTTGCCGAAGGACTCGGGGTCGTCGGACTCACGACCGTCGGTCGCGACGGGCGGCATGACCTCGTCGAGGGTGATGCCCGCCGGCGGGGTGCCGTCTGCGGTGAGCGCGAGCGCGCCCTTGCCGTGCCGGCTCGACACGACGCCGTAGGGGACGCGCGGGATCGCCTCGAGCGTCTCGATCTTGAGGACGTCGCCCGGCTCGGCCCCGTCGACGTGCACCGGGCCAGTGACCACGTGCGGGCCGTCGGTGACGAAGTCGCGCGGGGTGCGGTCGTACTCGGCGGCGATCGAGATCGCGTCCTCGAGCACGTCCGACGACGCGATGCCGTGCTGGGCGAAGTAGCTCACCGGGTCGCGGCCCTGGTCCTCGAGGATCCCCTCGTGCGAGACGGCGTCGATGGTGATGGTCTGCCCGGACCGCATCCGGGCCACGGGCGAGGAGTGCACGGTCGGGACGTAGCCCCACAGCACGTCGTCGGGCGTCGAGCCGAGGTAGTGGTCCCCGGTGACGTCGCCCGCGCCGGGCTGCAGGATCCCGCGCTGCGCCGGGGTCGTGGTGGGGCGGGGCGTGGACGCCGACGAGCCGGGGGCGCACGCGGCGAGAGCACCGGCCACGGCACCGCCCGCACCGACGGCGGCGGCCGCGCGCAGGAAGTCCCGCCGTCCGAGGCCTCGGGCCAGGACCGTCGCGGCTTCTCGGGGGTCGATCTGAGGCATGCGTCCTCCACGGGGCGGTCGTCGCGACACCCCGCGCGGGTGCGGCGGGGTGTGGCGACGACGCTAGTGAGAGGGTGTTTCTCACCCGTTTCCGGGAGTTGACACGCAGGTACCAGAAGGCCCCGTCAGGCTCCGGCGAGGAGCCAGGCGACCTCGGTGCGGAGCAGCGCCTGGCGCGACGGGGAGTCGTAGGACCGCACGTCGTGACCGAGCGCGTCGTAGACGCAGCGGACGCCCTCGGCCCCCGAGACCCACACGACCGGGTGGTCGATGCCGTCGTGCACCGTGGTGACCAGGACCGTCGAGCTCTCGGCGACTGTGAGGTAGCTGTAGCGCTCGTCGAAGGCCGTGACGGTCCCCGAGGTGGCCTCGCGCAGCTCGCCGGTGAGCGGGTGGCCCGCACCGGTGAGCGTGAAGGTCGCCTCGTCGATCGGCGGGTGCATCGACGTGCCGTCGACCCAGCGCCCGCCGAGGACCCGCTCCCAGGCGGGTGAGTCCGCGAAGCTGTTGGCCGCCTGGTGCACGGCGAGCACCGGCCGCCCGGCGTCGGCCCACGCGCGCAGGCGCTCGTGGAACCCGGCCCAGCGCTCGTCATCCCCGTCGAACCCGGGGTCGGCGCGCCCGGACCCGGTGTTGACGACCAGCAGGTCGACGTCGTCGGTCGTCGGGTCGAGGTCGTCGAGCGCCCCGGGGAAGGACCCGCGCACCGTCACCTGGTACGCGGGCCCGGCGAGGTCGTCGGTGCCGTCGAGCCGTGGCGCCGTGAGGACCTCGGCGATGCGGTGCGACGTGGCGGCGCCGTCGTGCCAGGGGTCCTGGTACCGGCCGTGACCGGACAGCACCAGGACGTGGGGCACGGACGTCACCGGTTGGTCCCGTCGACCGCGAAGGGCTCGATGGCCGCGATCTCGTCGGCCGTGAGCGGTGCCGCGTGGGCCGCCTGGACGTTGTTCTCGAGCTGCGCGACGCTGCTCGCACCGATGAGCGTCGACGTGACACGGTCGTCGCGCAGCAGCCAGGTGAGGGCGAGCTGGGCGAGGGTCTGCCCACGGCCGTCGGCGATCTCGTTGAGCGCGCGGGCCCGCTCGAGGTACGTCTCGCTGATCGACTCGCCCTTGAGGAAGTGCCCGACCGCAGCACGCGAGTCCGACGGGACGTTGCCGTCGAGGTAGCGGTCGGTGAGCATGCCCTGCGCCAGCGGGGAGAACACGATCATGCCGATGCCGAGGTCGCCGACGGTGTCGAGGAGCGACTGGCCCGTCGCGTCCGGGTCGTCGGTCTTCCCGGCATCGGGCATCTCGACGTGCCGGTTGAACATCGAGTAGCTGGGCTGGTGGATGAGCAGCGGGGTGCCGAGGTCCGCGAGGACCTCCTGCGCGACGCGGGTCTGCGCGGGGCTGTAGTTCGAGATGCCGGCGTAGAGCGCGCGGCCGCTGGTGACGGCGGTGTGCAGCGCACCCATCGTCTCCTCGATCGGCACCGTCGGGTCGGGGCGGTGGGAGTAGAAGATGTCGACGTAGTCGAGGTTCATCCGCTTGAGCGACTGGTCGAGCGAGCTCAGCAGGTACTTGCGCGAGCCACCGTCGCCGTAGGGTCCGGGCCACATGTCGTAGCCGGCCTTGCTCGAGATGACGAGCTCGTCGCGGTAGGGGCGGAAGTCGTCGACCATGTGGCGGCCGAAGTTCTCCTCTGCGGAGCCGTAGGGCGGGCCGTAGTTGTTCGCGAGGTCGAAGTGCGTGATGCCGAGGTCGAAGGCGCGGCGCAGGACTGAGCGCTGCGTCTCGAAGGGGGTGGTGTCACCGAAGTTGTGCCAGAGGCCCAGCGACAGTGCCGGGAGGTCGAGTCCGCTGCGACCTGCGCGGCGGTAGGGCATCGAGGAGTAGCGGGAGTCATCAGCGTTGAAGAGGGTCACCCCACGATCCTCCCAGACCCAACCCCCCGGGGGGAAGCGATATCCCGGCCGTCCGCCCCCTCTCATGCCCGTGGCGCGACCGCGTGACCCTCCGGAGAGGGCCCTGCTGTCGCGCCACGGGCATGAGGGTGTGTGGGGTGGGTCAGTAGCGGAAGCGTTCGACGCGGGCGCGGAGCTCGGTGGCGAGGCCGGCGAGCTCGGAGATCGCGCCGCCCATCTGGCCGACGACCTCGGTCGACGACGAAGCCGACGTCGCGACGCCGACGATGTTCGCGGCGATCTCGCCGGAGCCCGTCGCCGCCTCGGCGACCGAGCGGGACATCTCGTTGGTCGTCGCGGTCTGCTCCTCGACGGCCGACGCGATGGTCAGCTGGTAGTCGTTGATGCTCGCGATGATCGAGGAGATCTCGGCGATCGCCGCCATGGCTCCGCTGGTCTCGCCCTGGATGGTCTCGACCTTGCGCGCGATGTCCTCGGTCGCGCGGGCGGTCTCCTGCGCGAGCTCCTTGACCTCACCGGCCACGACTGCGAAGCCCTTGCCGGCCTCCCCGGCGCGTGCGGCCTCGATGGTCGCGTTGAGGGCCAGCAGGTTGGTCTGCTCGGCGATCGAGTTGATGGTCTTGACCACCTGGCTGATCTCCTGCGACGAGTCGCCGAGGCGGCCGACGGTGACGTTGGTGGTCTCGGCCATGGTGGTCGCCTGCGCGGCGACCTTGGCCGCGTCGGACGAGCTCTGCGCGATCTCGCGGATCGACGCGCTCATCTCCTCGGCACCGGCCGCGACGGTCTGGACGTTGCGCGAGACCTGCTCTGCTGCCGACGCGACCACACCGGCCTGGCTCGAGGTCTCCTCCGAGCCGGCGGCGACCTGGCTCGACGACGCGGCGAGCTCCTCGGCAGCGGCGGCGACGGTCTGCGAGGACTCGACGACGTCGCCCATCACGGTGCGCAGGTTGGCCTGCGCCTCGTCGAGGGCGGCTGCCATCTGCGCGACCTCGTCGCGACCGGTCACCCCGGATCCCACGGTGAGGTCACCGTCGGCCATGGCGACGAGCGCGCCACGGACACCACGGAGGTCACCGAGGATGCGACGGACGACGAGCACCGCGAGGACGGTCGGCAGGACCAGACCGACGAGCAGGGCGAGGAGCACCAGGCGGATCGCGAGCTGCGCAGAGTCGTGCGAGGCGTCCGAGCGCTGCTCGGCCTGGGCGATCTCGGCCTCGAACTCGGCCTTGAGCGGGTCGAGCACACCGGTCGAGAGGGACCGGAGCTCCGCGGTGAGCTCGCTGAACTCGGCGAGGTCGCCCGAGTCGGCCGCTGGCATGAGCGTGGAGTCGGCGAAGGAGTAGTAGGAGTCGAGCGCGGCGTCGAAGTCCGCCATGGCCTGGGTGTCGACGACGAAGCGGTCGTAGGACGTCACGAGGTCGTCGAGGTCGGCGCGGCGGGTCGCGAGGTCGTCCTTGAGCTCCTGCCGTCCGGCCGCGTCGGCGAGGCCGTACTGGAGGTGGCGGGTGCGGTCGCCCTGGTAGCTGCGCTGGATCTCGTTGAGGACTCGCGTCGACGCGATGTTGTCCTCGGCCAGCTGCTTGCCCGCGGCGTCGAGGGCGTTGAAGCGGAGGATGGAGATCGTCGCGATGACGATCATCATGAGAGCCATCCCGCCGAGGACGAGCATGATCTTCGTCCCGACTGGCAGGTCGCGGAGCGGGTTGGTCCGCGTGAGGCTGGTCGTGCGTGTCATGGGCTTTCCGTTCGGAGCAGGGGGACGTCCGCTCCTTATCGGCTCAGGGCACGCGAGAAGTAGCGGATCCCAGCCAGCATCCAGACTCTGGACCGCCCCCTGCGTCAGGGCAGGCGAGCCCCCTCCGGCACGTCGATGTCGTCGTAGACGAGCACGTTCGGCGTCCCCGCAGCGCTCGCCCGGAGCAGGACCTCGGCGTTCTCCTCGACGGCCACGGCCACCTTGAACGCGAGCTTGAGGGAGGTCCCGACCGCCAGCAGCCCGTGGTTGCCCCACACGACGGCGTTCACCGCGTCGCCCATGAGCTCGGCGCTGCGGCGCCCGAAGTCGGCGTTGGTCGAGAACTCGAAGGGCATGGTCTCGACCGGCCCCTTGGCGTAGAGCACCATGTTGAGCAGCACGGGGTCGATCCTCCGGCCGAGCGCACCGAGGACGTTGACGAAGGTGGACTCCGTGTGGACGATCGCCTGCACGTCGGGGCGGCGCAGGTAGTGCTCGAGGTGCACCGGGAGCTCCGTCGACGGGAGCAGGTCTCCCTCGAGGACGGTGCCGTCGAGCCCCACGACCACCATGTCGTCGACGCTCATCGCGTCGTACCGGACGTCGGAGGGCGTGATGACGATGGCGTCGGCGCCGTCGTGCGTGCCCGGGAGCCGCACGCTGATGTTGCCCTGGGTGTTGAAGTTCAGGCCGACGCGGACCGACTCGCGGCAGCAGTAGAGGATCTCCTCCCGCACCGCGCGGCTCGCGCGGCTGTCCGTCCGGGGGTTCGCTGGTGCCACGGTCGTCATCGTCCGGCCTCTCGTAGTGAATCGATTCAACACCTCGATCTTCCCAGCCAGATCCGCGCGGTCCAGGGACGAACGTCCCGCCGCGGACGGTCTTCGCGATCTCTCCACACGTCTGACGGGCGGATGTGACACCCCGTCGGTACAGTGAGCCATCGTGAAGGGGAGTATTCCCTCGCGGTGACGTCGTCAACACGGCCGGTGCAGATGCCGACCCGGCGCCACCGGTCACGTGACCTGCACGGACCCGATCTCGGGGTCCGGGACGGCACGCGGCGGAAGAGACCTTCGGTACCCCGTCGTGCCCGCTCAGGCACACGTACCGAGAGGCCCCCCATGGACGTCCCCCTCTGGATCTGGCTCGTCACCGTCGGCGTGATCGTCGCGATGCTCGCCGTCGACTACGTCGGCCACGTGCGCACACCGCACGCCCCCACCATCCGCGAGGCCGCCTGGTGGTCCGCCGCCTACGTCGGCGTCGCCGTCGTGTTCGGGCTCATCGTCTGGTGGGTCTGGGGCGGCACCTACGGCGGTGAGTACTTCGCCGGGTACGTCACCGAGAAGAGCCTGTCGATCGACAACCTCTTCGTGTTCGTCCTCATCATCTCCGCGTTCCGCGTGCCGCCGATCATGCAGCAGAAGGTCCTGCTCATCGGCATCACGATCGCGCTCGTGCTGCGCACCGCGTTCATCTTCGCGGGCGCCGCGATGATCGAGAACTTCAGCTGGGTCTTCTACATCTTCGGCGCGTTCCTCGTCTACACCGCGTGGGCTCAGGTGAAGCACGCCTCCGAGGAGACCAAGGAGTTCTCCGAGAACGGCCTCCTGCGTCTCGTCCGACGCATCTTCCCGACGACCGACACCTACGTCGGCGACAAGCTCACCACCAAGATCGACGGCCGCCGCTACATCACCCCGATGCTCATCGTGATGATCGCCATCGGCAGCGCGGACCTGCTGTTCGCCGTGGACTCCGTCCCCGCGATCTTCGGGCTCACGCAGGAGACATACCTCGTGTTCGCCGCCAACGCGTTCTCGCTGCTCGGCCTGCGCCAGCTGTACTTCCTCATCGACGGCCTGCTCGACCGCCTCGTGTACCTCGCGTACGGGCTCGCCGCGATCCTCGGGTTCATCGGCGCCAAGCTCCTCATCCACGCCCTCCACAAGAACGAGGTGCCGTTCATCAACGGCGGCGAGCACATCACCGTGATCCCCGAGATCCCGACAGCACTGTCCCTCGGGTTCATCCTCGTGACCCTGGCGGTCACCACCGTCGCGAGCCTCGCCAAGGACCGCTCCGACCGTCGAGCGGCGGCCGAGGTCGGCGCCGAGAAGTAGGACGAGCGTGGGCGCCCGGTGCACACCGGGCGCCCACGGCGCCCTCCGACGACCTCGACTGACAGGGCACTCTGCGAGGCCACCTCTGTCGCGTCTCGGCACCCGCAGCGCACCGGACCGTGGGACGCGCCGCGGTGATAGTGTGGACGCGAAGATACTAGGCCCAGCAGGTGTGCGCAGGACGCCCCGACGGCGGCCCCTCACCGGTTATCTCCCTAGTCACTCGTCGGTCAACGTGCAGGAAGTCTCAGTGCCTCAGGCAGCCCCCGAAAGCCCCGCTCTCGCCGAGAGCGGCACCACCTCGTCACGCGACAGCGCAGCCGTCCTCACCGAGGCTCGCCGCCGACGCTCCTTCGCCGTCATCAGCCACCCCGACGCCGGGAAGTCGACGCTCACCGAGGCGCTCGCGCTGCACGCCAAGGCGATCCGCGAGGCCGGCCGTGCCGACGGCAAGGCCGGCGGCAAGCGCACCGTGTCCGACTGGATGGACATGGAGCAGGCCCGAGGCATCTCCATCACCTCCGCGTCGCTCCAGTTCACCTACCGCGACGCGGTCATCAACCTCGTCGACACCCCCGGCCACGCCGACTTCTCCGAGGACACCTACCGCGTGCTCTCCGCGGTCGACGCGGCCGTCATGCTCGTCGACGCCGCCAAGGGCCTCGAGGTCCAGACCATGAAGCTCTTCGCGGTCTGCAAGCACCGCGGCATCCCCCTCATCACCGTCATCAACAAGTGGGACCGCCCGGGCAAGGACGCCCTCGAGCTCATGGACGAGATCCAGGAGCGCACCGGCCTCGTGCCGACCCCGCTCACCTGGCCCGTCGGCGTCGGTGGCGACTTCCGCGGCGTCCTCGACCGCCGCACCGGCGAGTACACCCGCTTCACGCGCACCGCGGGCGGCACGACCATCGCCCCCGAGGAGCACATGGGCCCCGACGCCGCGCTCGAGCGCGAGGGCGACGCGTGGACCACCGCGGTCGAGGAGGCCGAGCTCCTCGAGGCGTCGGGCGCCGACCACGACCTCGACTCCTTCCTCGGCGGCGAGACCACCCCGGTGCTCTTCGGCTCGGCCGTGCAGAACTTCGGCGTGCACGCGCTGCTCGACGTCCTCGTCGACGTGGCACCCTCCCCCTCGCCGCGCGAGACCGTCGCCGGCGACACCCGCCCGGTCGAGGCTCCCTTCAGCGCCTTCGTCTTCAAGATGCAGGCCGGCATGGACACCGCGCACCGCGACCGCCTCGCCTTCGCGCGCATCTGCTCGGGCGTCTTCGAGCGCGGCATGGTCGTCACCTCGACCCGCACGGGCCGCCCCTTCGCGACCAAGTACGCGCAGCAGGTGTTCGGCCGTGAGCGCACCGTCGTCGACGAGGCCTACCCGGGCGACGTCGTCGGCCTCGTCAACGCGGCGAACCTGCGCGTGGGCGACACGCTGTACCTCGACAAGCCCGTCGAGTACCCGGCCCTGCCGACCTTCGCGCCCGAGCACTTCGCGGTGATGCGCGCCAAGGACGTCTCGCGCTACAAGCAGTTCCAGCGCGGTGTCATGCAGCTCGGCGCCGAGGGCGTCGTCCAGGTCCTCCGCTCGGACCTCCGCGGAGACCAGGCCCCCGTGCTCGCCGCGGTCGGACCCATGCAGTTCGAGGTCGCCGAGCACCGCATGGCCACAGAGTTCAACGCACCGGTCACCCTCGACCGGCTGCCGTACGAGATCGCCCTGCGCACGACGCAGGAGTGGGTCTCGACCCTCGACGCCCAGCTGGGCGTCGAGGTCCTCCAGCGCGAGGACGGCGAGCTGCTCGCCCTGTTCCCCGACCGCTGGCGCGTGACGTCAGTCCGCAACCGGCTCCCTGACGCGGTCCTCGAACCGCTCGTGGCCACCTGATCTCGTAGCAGCACCCCAGGGCCCGGCGACGGGTCGCCCCACACCACGAAGGCACACAGTGATCACAGCAACCAGCATGAACCTCTCAGCGCCCCCCGCGCTCCCCCGCGGTGGCCTGCGCATCGTGCCGCTCGGCGGCCTCGGCGAGGTCGGCCGCAACATGACCGTGTTCGAGCACGAGGGCAAGCTGCTCATCGTCGACTGCGGCGTCCTCTTCCCCGAGGAGCACCAGCCCGGCATCGACGTGATCCTCCCCGAGTTCACCTGGATCCGCGACCGCCTCAAGGACGTCGTCGCGATCGTCCTCACCCACGGCCACGAGGACCACATCGGTGGTGTCCCGTACCTGCTCAAGGAGCGCGCGGACATCCCCGTCATCGGGTCCAAGCTGACGCTCGCCTTCATCTCGGCGAAGCTCAAGGAGCACCGCATCCGCCCGCGCACCATCGAGGTCGAGGCCGGCGGCTCCTCCAAGCAGGGCCCCTTCGACCTCGAGTTCATCGCGGTCAACCACTCCATCCCCGACGCCCTCGCCGTCGCAATCCGCACGCGTGCGGGCCTGGTCATCAACACCGGTGACTTCAAGATGGACCAGTTCCCCCTCGACTCGCGCATCACGGACCTCAACCACTTCGCCCGCCTGGGCGAGGAGGGCGTGGACCTGTTCATGACCGACTCGACCAACGCCGAGGTCCCCGGCTTCACGATGTCGGAGCAGGACCTCGTCCCCGCCATCGAGCAGGTGTTCCGCACGGCCCCGCGCCGCGTCATCGTGTCGAGCTTCGCGAGCCACGTGCACCGCATCCAGCAGATCCTCGACTCGGCGCACGAGGCCGGCCGCAAGGTCGCGTTCGTCGGCCGCTCGATGGTCCGCAACATGGGGATCGCGGAGGAGCTCGGCTACCTCAAGATCCCCCGCGGCCTGGTCGTCGACCTCAAGAAGCTCGAGTCGATGCCGCCCGAGAAGATCTGCCTCGTGTGCACCGGCTCGCAGGGCGAGCCGATGGCTGCGCTGTCGCGCATGGCCAAGAGCGAGCACGTCATCAAGGTCGGCGAGGGCGACACCGTCCTCCTCGCCAGCTCGCTCATCCCGGGCAACGAGAACGCGATCTACCGCGTCATCAACTCGCTCACCGACCTCGGCGCGACCATCGTGCACAAGGGCAACGCGAAGGTGCACGTGTCCGGCCACGCCTCGGCCGGCGAGCTCGTGTACTGCTACAACATCGTCAAGCCGCGCAACGTCATGCCGATCCACGGCGAGTCCAAGCACCTGCGTGCCAACGGCGCGCTGGCGGAGAAGACGGGCGTGCCGTCGAACAACGTCGTCATCGCCCAGGACGGCACGGTCGTCGACCTCGTCAAGGGCAAGCTGTCGATCGTCGGCAAGGTCCCCGCCGGCTACGTGTACGTCGACGGCCAGACCGTCGGCACCGCGACCGAGGACACCCTCGCCGAGCGCCGTGCACTCGGCTCCAAGGGCATCGTCACCGTCCTCGCCCTCGTCGACCTCGACCTCGGCGTCCTCGCCGAGACCCCCGAGTTCATCACCCGCGGGTTCGTGCACGACGGCCACACCTTCGACGACGCGGTCGTCGAGATCGAGAAGGCCCTCGCGCAGATCCCCAAGAAGGACGTCGGCGACATCGACCGCCTCGAGGCGACCATCGCCAAGTCCGTCGCCCGCTGGCTCCAGCGCAAGTACCGCCGCGAGCCGCTCGTCAACGCCATCGTCGTCGACGCGTGAGCTGATCCAGCAGCGATGAACCGTACCGTCTGACGGTACGCACGCACCGAGGGCGCCGCCCGGTCCGAGAGGTCCGGTCGGCGCCCTCGCGTCGTCCTGAGACCTCCGTGCAGTACCTTTCCGACATGGCCAGCCCTCTCAGCGAGCTCCGGTGCCTCGGAGAGCCCACCCTCGAGCACGTCGACCTCGACCTGCTCGACGCGTACCGCTTCCCTGACGGGGGTGGCTTCCCACCGTCCTACCGCGAGATGGTGCGCCACGCCGGGTGGGGTCGGACCTTCGGGCTCTGGCTCGTCTACCCGCCGCTGCTGCCGGGGTTCGCCGACAGCTGGCAGGGGCGGGCCTCGGTGCTCACGCGGCGGGTCGTCGAGGCCTACGCCGACGGTCAGCGCGAGGACTTCGACTGGATGGTGGAGCCGGACGGCAGCTGGTCGCTCGTGGCGGACCTCTGCGTCTTCGGGTGGAGCGAGAACGGTGACGCTCTCCTCTGGGACACCGGGTCGCGCGGTGCCGACGGCGAGCTCCCCGTCTGGGAGTCGCGCGGCCTCGACTCCCTGCACCGGCTCGGTGGCTCCCTGGCAGACGCCCTCCCGCATCTTCGAGACCGCGGGGCGCTCGTGTCCGGGCCGCGCGAGCACGACGTCGAGCCGCTCCCCCCGGTCCGTCTCTGACGCTCACCAGCACCTGCGTGTCAGGAGGTCTGGAAGAGCTCGTCGGCGGCCAGCTCCCGCACCGCCGCGAGCGAGTCCTCCGACGAGCGGACCCTCCAGTCGCGCTCCTTGTCGACGTCGAACCACACCAGTGCGCGGATGTCGGGGAACTCGTCCCGCAGGGTCGGGACGATCCCCTCCACCCATGCCGCCTTGCTGCCGCCCTCCTCTGCCGACGCGGTCTCGCCGACGATGATCGGCTTGCCGAGCGTGCGGAGGTCGTCATACATGTCGCGGAAGACCTCCTCGAAACCCTGCCACTCGAAGTCCGGGTCGGAGGTCCCCCAGTTGTAGCCGTCGATCCCGGTCCAGTCGACGTAGTCGTCGCCCGGGTAGTAGTCCAGGGCCGGGGGCGCCCCGGCGCTGTCGACGTTGTTCGGCGCCCACACCCAGACGACGTTCCCGCCGTCCTTCCCGTCGAAGGCGTCGTGCACGTGACGGTAGGCGGCGACGTAGAGCCCGGGGTCGTGGCCGCCCCACCCTTCTTCTTCGTTCATCTCGGCGGCGAGGTCGAGGAAGGCCGGCTGGGTGAGCCCGGCGGCCTCGTCCGCCCGTCGGGCGAGCAGGTCGTCGTACCGGCCGTCGACGACGTCCTGGAGGTCGACACCGAAGGGCTCCCAGTTGACCAGCGACAGCTGACCGCGCTCGACGTCCTCGGCGAGGACGGCGTCGGTCGTCCAGGGGTCCTCCCAGCCGACGTAGGTGAGGTGCAGCTGCGGGACGCGGCCGACCGCGTCGTCGGTCTCGTCCTGGGTCCCGTCGCCGTAGTACATGCCGAGGTACACGCCGGTCTCAGGGACGAGCGGGGCGTCGAAGGACGTGGGAGCCCCGTGCGCTGCGGCGCCCGGTGGGACCGAGGTCCGGCTCGCGTCGGGTCCCCCAGCAACGGGCGACGCACAGCCCGCGACCAGGAGCACCGTCAGCACGCCTGCAGCACCAGCCGACGCCCGGCGGGGACGGGAGGATCGAGGCGCCATCGGACCACCAGGTGTGCGTGCGGGTGACCGACAGGTCCCCCGAGAGGACGCCTCGCGGTCAGGTCCCCGGGCGACGCACCAGGGAGCTCTGGCGCGGACCGCCAGCCTAGCCGCGCCACGAGCCACCGCGGAGGTGTGAGGATAGGTGCGGCACGACCGACGGGCAGCGCAGGCAGCAGGAGGCACAGACGGTGACAGGCGACGACAGCGCACGCAGGTGGAGCAGCGAGGCGGTGCGGCTGCTCGAGGCGGACGCGACGCGGAGCGCGGACACCCACCTGCTGGTGTTCCCGCTGCCGGCCGAGTGGGGCATCGACCTGTACCTCAAGGACGAGTCGATGCACCCGACGGGCTCGCTCAAGCACCGGCTGGCGCGCTCGCTGATCCTCTACGGTCTGGTGAACGGTCGGATCCATGAGGGCACGACCCTCGTCGAGGCGTCCAGCGGCTCGACGGCCGTGTCCGAGGCGTACTTCGCGCGGATGCTGGGCCTCGACCTCGTGGCGGTCATCCCGCGCGGGACGAGCGCCGAGAAGATCCAGCGCATCGAGTTCTACGGCGGCCGCTGCCACCTGGTCGACGACCCGGCGTGCATGTACGACGAGGCCGAGCGCCTGGCGCGGGAGTCTGGCGGGTACTACCTCGACCAGTTCACGCTGGCCGAGCGCGCCACGGACTGGCGCAGCAACAACAACATCGCGGAGAGCACCTTCGCCCAGCTCTCGGCCGAGCGGCACCCGGTGCCGTCCTGGGTGGTGGTCGGCGCAGGCACCGGCGGCACGAGCGCGACCTTCGGCCGCTACGTCCGCTACCGGCGCCACCCCACGCGCATCGCCGTGGTGGACCCCGAGGGGTCGGCCTTCTACGGCGGGTGGAGCACCGGCGACCTCTCGTACACCACCGGCCTCTCGAGCCGCATCGAGGGGATCGGCCGGCCACGGGTCGAGCCGTCCTTCGTGCCCGAGCTCGTCGACGAGATGATCCCGGTGCCCGACGCCGCGTCGCTCGCGGCGATCCGGCTGCTCCAGGAGCGCACCATGCACTGGGCGGGCGGCTCGACGGGCACCAACCTCGTGGGCGCCTTCCAGCTCGTCGCCCAGATGCTCGCCGCCGGCGAGCAGGGCAGCGTCGTCACCCTGCTGTGCGACGGCGGCGCACGCTACGCGAGCACCTACTACGACGACGCCTGGGTCGCCGCGCAGGGCTTCGACGTGGCCCCGCACCTGGAGCGCATGGAGCAGTTCCTCACGACCGGGGAGTGGTCAGAGGCCTGACCTGCCGAGGCGCTGCCGGACCGACGCCGGCCACGCGCTGGCACCGCGCCCGCCCGGCGCTGGCCCGGCGCCTGTCAGGAGCCGCCTGTATCCTCCCCGGGTGATCTCTGAGTGGTTCTCCCACACCGCCCACAGCAGCCAGTCCGGCCGTGAGGCGATGGCCTTCCCCTGGCACGAGACCCCGCTGGGGGACCCGTCCACCTGGGACGAGACGCTGCGGCAGTCCGTCCGGCTGTGCTTCAGCACGCAGTTCCCGGTGATGATCGCCTGGGGCCCGGAGATGACCATGATCTACAACGACGGCTACGCGCAGATCCTCGGGCCGAACAAGCGCCAGCACGCGATGGGCAAGCCCATCCGCGAGGTCTGGACCGAGATCTGGGACGACGTCGAGACCATGTTCGGGATGGTCTTCTCGACCGTCGCCCCCGTGGGCGGCGCGGAGCACAAGATCGTCATGAACCGGTCGGGCTTCGACGAGGAGACCTACTTCACCTTCTCGTGCAGCCCGCTCGTCGACTCCACCGGTCAGGTGGTCGGCGTCATGGACATCTCCGCGGAGATCACCGACCAGGTGGTCTCCGTGCGCAGGCTCTCCACCCTCGACGACCTGCACAGCCAGATGCAGACCAGCAGGGGCGACGGTGTCGACCGCATGGGCCTCGCCCTGGAGGTCCTGGCCGAGAGCGTCGACCTGAGCCGGAGCGCGATCATGCTCGAGTCCGACGGGCAGCTGGTCGCGGTCCCCGGCAGCGACGTCGGCCTCGACCTGACGGACCCGGAGGGCCTCTACGCCGCCGTGCTGCGCGAGGGACGCACGCAGTTCGTCGGGCACGACGTCGCCGTGCCGCTGGTCGTCGACGACCACGGCTCCATGGTCGGGCTGCTCGTGGCCGAGGGGTCCCCGATGCGCCCGGTCGACTCCTCTCTCGTCTCCTTCGTCGAGCTCATCGCCTCTGCGCTCTCGGGCGCGCTCCAGGCGGTCAGCGCGCAGCGAGCCGTCCTCGACGCCCGTGACGCGCGCACCGCGCTCATCGAGGCGACCGAGCGCCAGTCACGAGAGACCTCGATCGCGCTGCAGCAGTCGATGCTCACGCCGCCCGTCCAGCCCTGCGGTCTCGACCTCATGGCGTGGTACCAGCCGTCCCGCGAGGACCTGCAGATCGGTGGGGACTGGTACGACTCGTTCCTCACCAAGAACGGGTGCACCACCCTGGTGGTCGGTGACGTGACCGGGCACGACCACGTCGCCGCGGCAGCGATGGGTCAGCTCCGCGGCCTCGTCCGCGCGATCGCCTTCGACAGCGAGCAGAGCCCGGCGCGGATCTTCGAGCGGGCGGACACCGCCATCGCGGGCCTCGACCTGGGGAACCACAGCACCGCGACCGCGGTCGTGGCGCAGATCGAGGAGCCCGCGCCCGGCTCGACCGGCACCTCGCGCACCCTGCGGTGGTCGAACGCGGCGCACCCCTACCCTGCGGTCGTCCGTGCGGACGGCAGCGTCGAGCTGCTGCGCCGGACCAACGACATCCCGCTGGGCATCACCCAGGGCTTCGACCGCCGAGAGCACGAGGAGCTCCTGCACGAGGGTGACACCCTCGTGCTCTACACCGACGGTCTCGTCGAACGTCGGGGCGAGATCCTCTCGACGGGCCTCGCGCAGCTCACCGATGCCCTGGCAGACGGGCACGCACGCACGATCGTCGACCTCGCCGAGCACGTCCTGTCGTCTCTCGCGCCGACCCCCACGGACGACGTCGCGCTCGTCCTGGTGCGCGTGCTGCCCGCAGGTGACGCCCGATGAGCCGCTCCGACCGCAGGCTCGTGTTCGTCGACATCGACGGCACCTACGCCCACCACGGTGCGGTGCCCGCAGCCCACGAGGCGGCGGTGGTCGCCGCCCGTGCCGCCGGGCACCGGGTGCTGCTGTGCACCGGACGGTCGGCCGGGATGCTCCCGCGGGGCATCCTCGACATCGGCTTCGACGGGATCGTGGCCTCCGCGGGCTGCTACGTGGAGGTCGGGGGCACCGTGCTCGTCGACCGCCGCATCCCCGAGGACCTCGCCGTGCGGGTGCGCAGCGCCCTCGACAGCAGCGGGGCGGCGTACATCCTCGAGGCACCCGACGGCGTGTACGCCCACCCCGGCGTCCCCGACCGGCTCCGCGCCCTGCTCACCGCCCCCGGCGGCCCGGACGGGACCGTCGACTTCCTGGACATGGTCGAGGCTCGCGCCGACCTGTCGCAGACGTCCTTCGCGAAGGCGACCTACCTCGAGTCGGCGTGGACGGCGGCGGAGGTCCTCGACGCGGTCGGTCCGGGCCTGGGACACGTCCCCACCTCCCTCGCGCACGCCGACGACCACAGCGGCGAGATCCACCTCCTCGACGTGCACAAGGCCGTCGGCATCCGGGCCGTCGTCGACCACCTCGGGGCGCACGACGACGAGATCGTCGCCTTCGGAGACGGCATCAACGACGTCGAGATGCTCGAGCTGGCGGACACGGCCGTCGCCATCGAGGGCTCGCACCAGCGCGTCCTCGACGCCGCGGACCTGGTCGCCGCGCCGCCGCTCGAGGCCGGGCTGGCCGCCGTCTTCGCCGAGCTCGGCCTGCGCTGAGCACCGCTACCGCCGAGGGACCAGCACGTCCAGGAGGTTGAGCGGGAAGCGTTCGTCGTCGACGGCGAACGCGGCGCAGGCCTCGCAGCCGCGCAGGTGCTGCAGGTACCGCTCGGTGGCCGCAGGCCCGCGCAGCCCGTGCCGCAGGAGAGCGCTCCGGCTCGTCACCCACCAGCAGGTGTCGCTCGCCTGCTCGTCCAGCCGAAGCTGGTCGAGCCACGCCGTGTGCAGCCGCACCTCGGCACGTCCGACGAGGACGGCGACGTCCTCGGGCCAGGTCGAGGTGGCGAGGGCGATGCCCACGTGCGACTCCCCGTCCACGAGCGCCGCCCAGAGCACCCTCTGGTCGAGCCGGTCGAGCATCCTGAACGCTCGCAGGATCGCGGCCTCCGGCTCGTCGGTCCGGTGCAGGCGCGCACCGAGGAGCACGCTCGTGTGCAGGTGAGCGGCGAAGCCCGAGACCGCGTCGGTCCCCGCGGCGACGTCGTCCAGCAGGGACGCGAAGGCACGCCGCAGGACGGTCTCGGCCACCTCCGGGTCGTCGACCACCGACGTCGCCACCGCCCGGGCGTCCTCGACGTGGCGTCTCCACAGCACGAGGCCGGCGTCGCAGGTCCCGCGTCGGAGCTCTTCGACGAGCAGGCTGTCGGGAAGGCCGTCCAGCACGGGCACCCCCTCCGTCCTCGCACGCGGTCCGGGCACGACGCGCGCCCGCGCTAGAGGCGCCGACGCACGCCGACGGCCGCTCCCGCGGTCGTGACGGCGGCGACCAGCAGGACGACGGCGAGGAGGTCAGGGTGCGGGAGCCCGGTCGGGCAGTCGTGGACCGCCGACACCGGCTCGGGGGCTGTCGCGTGCGACGCGGCACGAGACGCCGCGCACGGCGACGGGTGGGTGACCTGGACCGAGGCTCCCGCGACGGCTGGCGCACCCAGGACGACCCCGCCGACGAGGGCAGCGACGGCTGCGCACCTCGGCAGCCGTCGGTCGGGAGAGCAGACAGCCATGCCCTGCGTCCTCTCTCCTCCGGCGCGAGTCGGCGCGTCTCGCCGCACCTCGTCGCCGTGGTCGTCGCGACCACCACAACTAGGCTACTTAGTATCCCAGTTGATCCCGGGGACCTTGGTCCTCCTGGGCGGGTGTGCCGACGACGGCCGGGCACGCTGCCGCCGTCCTGCCGCGAGGCCGGCCCCGGTCTCCTCGACGGAGCCGGTTAGCATGAGCGAGAGCCCCCACGACCAGCAGAGACGAGCCGAGAGGTCCCGCGTGCCAGTCCCTCCCGCCAGCAAGAGCACCGTGCGCCCCCTCTCGTCACGAGAGCGCGCGGCAGCAGCCCTGCGCACGGCGATCCTCGACGGGACGCTCCGGCCGGGCGAGAGGCTCAACGACCAGGAGCTCGTCGAGTGGCTCGAGGTCTCGCGGGTGCCGCTCCGCGCGGCGATCCACGACCTCGTCGACGAGGGGCTCGTCGAGACCCGCGCCCAGAGCCACACCCGCGTCGCGACCCCCGACCCGAGCCGGCTCGTCGAGTACACGCAGACCATCGGGGCGCTGCTCGGCGGGGTCGCCCGCATCACGGTCCCCGGGCTCGACGAAGCCCGGTCCGACAGCATCGTCGAGCACGCGCTCGACGTACGGTCTGCGCTCGAGGGCGGCGACACGGCCACGATCGCGCAGTCGCACCTGCTGCTCATCCACGCGTTCCTCGACGCCTGCTCGAACCCGGTCCTCACCGGTGCGACGCGGACGGTCCTCGAGGCGGCGCACTTCCACGCGTCCCGGTCCTTCCAGCCGTCAGACCTGGACCTGGACGACCTCGCGCAGACGATGGACGAGCTGGTCGAGGCCGTGAGGACCCTCGACGGCGTTCGGGCCGAGCTGGCCCTGGAGCACTTCTACGACCTCTGAGACGCACAGGGCGGCACGCCCCTCAGGAGGGGAGCAGGGAGCCTGACCGCCTCAGAAGTGCGAGTAGAACCGCAGGGTGTCGGCGATCGAGAAGACCCGGTCGGCCTGCGCGAGGGCTGCGCCGTCGCGGGCGACGAGCCGCGCCGACCGGGCGAGCTGGGTCGCCGACAGGCCACCCACGAGCAGGGTGCCGAGCGTCGACACGTCGAGAGACAGGTCCCAGTCCTCGTCGACGTGGCCGTCCTCCGCCCGGTTCTCGGCACCGTCTACGACGACAGGCTCGACCACGGCGACGCCGTCCGCGACGCGGAGCCGCAGGTCGCCTGCGGCGTGGCCGAGCGGGTCGTAGACCCGCAGCACGAGGGACTCGTCGAGGCCGGGCATGTAGGCACGCTGCGCGAGCGCGGCGGCGGGGTCGACCACCCGCACCCACAGCTCGTCCTGCACCAGGGTCGTCGACACCCGGCGGGGGTCGGACACGGCGTGCCGCAGCACCTCGTCGGCCGACGCGCGGGGGAAGGTCACCGTGTCGACGAGGTCGAGCCCACCGAGGGTCGACCACAGCGCCAGGTAGGCGTCGTCCGTGGCGGCGACGAGGTCGAGGACCTCGACGGTGGCGGTGCCCTCGAGGGACCGGTAGAAGGCGAAGCCGTCCACCTCGCCGCTGTCGCCGACGTGCGCGAGCCCGCGGACGGCGCGGTCGAACCGGTCGCTGTCGTTCTCGCGGGCGACGCGGTCGGTGTAGGCGGCCCGGCGGCTCACCGACCCGAGGGCTCCCTCGTGGAACCTGTCGAAGACCGCCGGGGCTTGGCCGACCAGCCACTCCGTGCCGACCTGCTGCACCTGACCGCTGCCGCGCGAGCGCAGCGGGAGGCCGCCGCGGGTGTCGACGGTGAGGGTCGACCGCCACACGGCGGCGCCGAAGCCGAAGCGCTCGTAGATGCTGCCCTCGGTCGCGGTGAGCAGCACCATGCTGTGCCCAGCACCCGACGTCCGCACGAGGGCGTCCTCGACCATGCGGCGCAGCAGGCCGCGGCGCCGGTGGGTGGGCCGGACGGTCGCCGAGGTGAAGAGCGTCGCGGGCAGCAGACCGGCTCCGAGGTTGATGGTGCCGGCCATCGTCGTGCAGGTCCCGACCGGACGCCGCTCACCGTCGAGGGTCTCCTCGCCGTCGGGGTACGCCGCCACGAGCGTCGCGTCGTCGGCCACGGTCTGCTCGACGAGGTACTCCAGCCGGGCTGGCGTCGGGTCGGGCTCGAGGAAGGCCTGGCGCACGGCGCGCGTCCACGCGCGGGTGCGGTCGTCGGCTGCTGCGGGGAAGTGGTCGAGGGTGAAGGAGTGTGCTGGCACCCGGACGATGCTATCGCCCGGTCTCGACCGGCGCCCGGCTCGTCAGAGGGTCCGCGAGGACCCGGTGCCGTCCGGCCAGTCGCTCGTGAGGAACGCCTCGACCGCGCGGTGGCGGAACGTGTAGGGCCGCCCTCGGCTGATGATCCCGCGCACACGGTCCAGGCGCTGCGAGGCGGTCCCCGCGTCGGCAGCCTTCGAGAACCCGGCCGCGGCCGCGATCTCGGACAAAGACCGTGCTCCCGGGGACAGCTCGGCCATCGCCATGACGAAGTCACGCTCTCGGTCAGGCAACCTGTCGAGGATCCGTTCGACGTGAGCGACGGCCTCCGACTGCGCCTGACGCCACCCGTCGAGGACCTCGCCGCGAGTGACCACGGATCCAGTCCCTGCATACCAGGCCCGCTCGCCCACCAGCTGGAACAGGAACGGCTCTCCGCGGCAGAGGTCGATGATCGCCTCGGTCGCAGCCTCCTCCATCCGGACGACACCCACGCCGCCGGCGTCGTCCGAGACCCCCCACCCGGAGACGACGAACAGACGCAGGGCACTGCGCAGGTCGTCGTCGTCGATCGGCTCGAGGACGGTGGTGCGGAACCGACGGGCGAACGTCGCACCCTTCCGAGCCCCTGACGTCTCGTCGAACTCCGGCAACCCCGTCAGGTACACCGCGATGGGCAGCGAACGCTCGACGGTACCGATCGAGGGGACGCGCACCTCGACCTTCCGGGTGATCGAGTCGCCGAGGGCGATGAGCACCTGCGAGAGCGCGACCTCGTCGGTGATGTTCTGGATCTCGTCGAGGTGGATGAGGACCACGTTCCCCCGGTCGACCGCGGCGAGGCCGATCTCGACCAAGAGGTCAGTCAGGTCTGTGTGCGGCTCGTGCCCTTCCGACGCTCGGAGCGAGAGCGACGCACCGCTGACCGCGACCGACTGGACCCGTTCGAGGAGTCGTCCCACGCGGTGCTCCCGAGCCGCAGACAGGCCCGCCTTGTCAGCGAGGCGGAGGGCCTCGGTCGCGAGCCGCTTGATCGGGTCCGAGCCGAGTGCGATCCGAATCTGTGGCGTCACCCAGTCGCCGGCCCGCTCCGCGTCGTCAGCGATCCGACGCACGAGCGACGACTTGCCCAGCCCCGGCTCGCCGAGGACCGTGCGTCCTCGCTCGAAGAGCCCGTCGATGAGCCTCGGCCTCAGGACGTCACGCCAGTCGCTCAGGTGCGCCGTCCGACCGGCCCAGACGGCCGGGACGACGTCGGAGCCAGGTTGGAATGGATTGTCACGAGATGTGCGCACGTTGTTAAACTTAACATCCTCGACGAAGCGTTGTTAAATTTAACATCGACGCCGATGGCGCTCCCACCGACCCTGCTCGCCCCGCACCGCTCACCCCAGCGTCGGCACCGCGTCGAGCAGGGCGCGGGTGTACGGCGACGCCGGTCGCGTGAGCACCTGACGGGTCTCGCCCGCCTCCTCGACGCGACCGCCGCGCAGCACGACGGTCTCCTCGCAGAGCTGCCCGACGATCGCCACGTCGTGGCTGACCAGCACCAGGGTGAGGCCCAGCTCGGCGCGCAGCCGGGCCAGCAGCTCCATGATCTGCTGGCGCACCGAGACGTCGAGCGCGCTCACCGGCTCGTCGCCGACGAGCACCTTCGGCGACGGGGCGAGGGCCCGCGCGATGGCGATGCGCTGGCGCTGCCCGCCCGAGAACTGCGCCGGGTACTTGCGCCGCGCGTCGGCGTCGAGGCCCACCCAGCCGAGCACCTCGTCGACGCGCGCAGAACGCTCGCGCTGGTCGGCGCCGATGCGCAGCGACTGCAGCGGCTCGGCGACGATCTGCGCGACGGTCATGCGCGGGTCCAGCGACGAGCGCGGGTCCTGGAACACGACCTGCACCTCACGCCGGAAGCGCTTGAGCCGCGCCCGGTCACGGCGGTCGAGGGTCTGGCCGCGGTACGTGACCTGCCCCGACGTCGGGGTGTCCAGGCCGAGCATGAGTCGCAGCAGCGTCGACTTCCCCGCCCCGGACTCCCCCACGATCCCGACGCTGCGCCCCTCGTGCACGGCGATGTCGACGCCGTCGAGGGCCGTTGTCGTCCGACCGCGACCGCCGAACTCCCGGCGGACGCCCTGCAGCGCGAGGAGAGGGACGCCCGAGGTCGTGCCTGCTCCGTCGCTCTCGCCGGCCGCTGTGTCCTCGCTCATCGCTCGTCCTCCTGAGGCAGCCGGCTGACGGCGCGCGCGGCGGCGAGCAGCTGGCGGGTGTACGGGTGCGCGGGCGCCTCGAGGGCCTGCGCGACGGTCGACGCCTCGACCACCTGCCCCGAGCGCATCACCACGAGGTCGCGGGCGACCCGGGCGACGACCGGCAGGTCGTGCGAGACGAACACCAGCGTCGTCCCGGTGCGCTCGATGAGGTCGTCGAGCAGGTCGAGCATCTCGGCCTGGACCGTCACGTCGAGAGCGGTGGTCGGCTCGTCGGCGAGCAGCACGCGCGGCTCGCAGGCCAGGGCCATCGCGAGGCTGACGCGCTGACGCTGGCCTCCCGACAGCTGCCACGGGTACGAGCCGAGGATGCGCTCGGCGTCGTCGAGGCGCACCAGCCGGAACAGGTCGGCCGTGAGCTCGCGAGCCCTCGCGCGGGACACCCCGCGGTGCAGGCGCAGCGGACCCGCGACCTGCCGCCCGACCGTCATCAGCGGGTCGAGGGCGGTGAGCGGCTCCTGGAACACCATCGCGACCTGCGCCCCACGGACCCGGCGCATCGCGCGCTCGCCGAGCGTCAGCAGGTCACGCCCGTCGAGCAGCACCTGGCCGGTGGCCGTCATGCCCTCGGGCAGCAGCCCGAGGACCGCCGCGGCGGTGAGCGACTTGCCCGACCCGGACTCGCCGATGATGCCGAGACGCCCGCCGAAGGGCACCTCCCAGCTCACGGAGTCGAGCAGTGTGCGTCCGCCCGACGTGCGCACCGTCAGGTCGCGGACCTCCAGGCCGGTCATCGGTCTCCTCGCAGGCTCGGGTCGCTGCGCTCGCGGATGCCGTCCCCGAGCAGGTTGAGGCCCAGCACCGTCCAGGCGATGAGCAGGCCGGGCAGGATCGCGGCGAGCGGCGCCGCCGTGATGGTCGACTGCGCCTCGTTGAGCATCCGGCCCCACGACGCGTAGGGCGGTCGGGGGCCGAGCCCGAGGTAGGACAACGACGCCTCGGCGAGGATCGCGGCCCCGGCCAGCAGCATGAGCTGGACGAGCAGCGTCGGGGCGACGTTGGGCAGCACGTGCCGCCGGACCGTCCCCCACCACCCCGTGCCCGACGCGGCGGCGGCGACCACGTAGTCCTCGCGGAGCACCCGCGAGGCGTTGACCCGCGTGATCCGCGCGATCACCGCCGCACCCGAGATGCCGATCGCCGCGATGACGGACGACAACGACGCACCGCGCACCGTGACGATGAGCATCGCGAGCAGCAGCGTCGGGAAGGCGATCATGAGGTCGACGACGTTGAGGACCGCGACGTCGACCCACCGGGTGGTCGAGGCCGCGAGGATGCCGAGCGTGATCCCGATCGCGGCCGCGATCGCCACGGAGCACACCGCGACCACCACCGCGTTGGTGGCGCCCGCCATGAGCTGGCTCAGCACGTCCCGGCCGAGCTTGTCCGTGCCCAGCCAGAACTCGGCGCTCGGTCCGCCCAGACGCTCGCCCGTCCCCCGGCTGCCGATCGTGTACGGGGTCCAGAAGAACGCCACGAGGCCGACGAGCACCACGACGGAGACCATCGAGGCACCGGCGACGAAGGACGGGCTGCGCAGGCGGCGGGCCGACGCGCGGCGCGGCGCGGTGACCTCGACCTTCTCAGTCTCGCTCTTCTCCGCGTCAGCACCTGCGGGGACGCGGGGCGCGTCCAGCTGGTCGGTCATCGCGAGCCTCCTGACGTGCCGAGCGTCGACCCGTGCCGCAGGCGCGGGTCGATGGCCCGCTGCAGCAGGTCGACGAAGAAGTTGACGACGAGCACCACCGCCGTGATCGCCAGGACGAGCGCCTGGACCACGGGGAGGTCCCGGCCGTTGACCGAGTCGAGCAGCAGCGTGCCCAGGCCCGGCAGGGCGAACACGTTCTCGATGACCACCGCGCCGAGCAGCGACGTCGCGAGCTCGATGCCGAGGATCGCGACCACCGGAACCGCGCCGTTGCGCAGACCGTGCCGCGCGAGCGCCTGCCACCGGCCATAGCCGAGCGACCGTGCCGTCCTGATGTAGTCCTGGTCGAGGACGTCGAGCGTCGCCGACCGCACGTACCGGACCATCACCGACGACATCGCGATCGACACCGTGACCACGGGCAGCACGAGCGACCGGACCGCGGCGGCCGGGTCGTCCCAGCCCTGCCGTGGGAACCCGCCCGGCGGCAGCACCCCGAGGCGCAGCGCGAAGACCCACACGAGCAGCACGCCCACCCAGAACACCGGGACCGCGACCCCCAGCTGGGAGACCGCCGACACCGCGACGCCGATCACGCCGCGGCGCCTGACCGCGGCGATCACGCCGAGCGGCACCGACACGAGCACCGACAGCACGAAGGCCGCCAGGCTCAGCGGCACCGTGATGGGGAGCTTGCTGCTGATGAGCTCGCCGACCGGCAGCCTCGACACGAAGGACGTGCCGAGGTCGCCCGACAGGAGAGCCCCGGCCCACTGGCCCAGCTGCGTCAGCGCCGACCGGTCGGTGCCCAGCTCGCTGCGCAGCTGGTCCAGCTGGTCCGTCGTCGTCCCCACACCCAGCGTCGTGCCCGCGCTGTCCCCCGGGAGGAGGCGCAGCACGACGAACACCACGACGGCCGCGAGCACGAGCGACACGACGAGGGTCACGAGGCGGACCGCCACGTACCGGAGCATCGGTCCGCTCGCCCTGAGGGCGCGCCTGGGTGCACGTGCCGGTGGCGCGGCAGGCTGCTGCTCGACCGCGGGAGGGTGCAGGGACGACGTCATGGTGATCTGGTCAGTCCGTGTCAGTCAGCGCGGACGATGTCGGCGACGTAGAAGCTCTCCGTCACCTGGTCGACCGGGAAGCCGCTGATCTCCGAGCGGGCCACGCGGATCTGCGGGTCGAGGTACAGCCACGCCGTGGCCGCCTCCTCGCCGATGGTCTGGTTGACCTGCGTGAGCAGCTCGACCTGCTCCTCCTCGGACGTCGCCGCGTCGGCGTCAGCCACCCACTGCTGGACGTCCGCGTTGTCGTAGCCCCAGTAGAAGTCCGGGTTCGCGTACCAGACGACGTCGCGCGGGTTCACGTGACCCATGATCGTCGTCTCGAAGTCGTGGTCCGTGTAGATCTTCTGGTACCAGGTCGCGTCGTCGATCGGGTTGAGCGTCAGCGTGACACCCACGTCCGCGAGGTCCGTCTGGATGAGCTGCGCGATCGTGTCGGACGGCTCGCCCGCCACGTAGTCGACCGTGATCTCGAGGTCGGACACGCCGGCCTCGTCGAGGAGCGCCTCGGCGGCTGCGGGGTCGTAGGCGTGCTCGTCGGCCAGGTTCTCGATGAACCACGGGTCCGTCGGGGGGACCATCGAGCCGATGACCTGGCCGTAGCCATCCCACACGGTGTCGAGGATGCGCTCGCGGTCGAGAGCCTTGTAGAGCGCCTGGCGGACGCGGACGTCGTCGAAGGGAGCCTCGCGGTCGTTGAAGGCCCACAGCTGCTTGGTGGTCGAGGTGCCCTCGGTGATGGTGAAGTCGTCGTTGCCCTCGAACTGGAGGAGCTGGTCCGGGGAGTCCTCGGCGATGACGAGGTCGAGGTCACCGGTGAGCAGCGCGTTGTTGAGCGCGGTGGTGTCCTTGAAGAACCGGAAGGTCACGCCCTCGTTCTTGGGCTGCTCGCCCCAGTAGTCGGCGTTGCGCTCGATGGTGAGGTGGTCGCCCTGCGTCCACTCGACGAACCGGTACGGCCCCGTGCCGTTGTCGCTGGTGAGCTCCGTGTCGCCGTCCTTGACGACGGTGACCGACGCGAGGTTGAACAGCAGCGACTGGCTGCGGCGCGAGAGCGTGAGCTCCACGGTCTCCTCGTCGGGCTGGGCGATGTCGGTGATGACGAGGAGGTCGTTCTTGCGAGCGCTCTTGGAGTCGGGGCCGATGGCCTCCGAGATGCTCCACGCGACGTCGGCCGCGGTGAACGGCGTGCCGTCGTGGAAGGTGACGCCCTGCTGCAGGTGGAAGGTGTAGGTGAGGCCGTCCTCGGACACGTCCCAGGACTCGGCGAGCGTGGGGACCACGGTGCCGTCCACGTCGACCGAGGTGAGGCCCTCGTAGACGTTGCGCGTCATGGTCTGCGAGATGCCGGAGCTGCCGCCGACGTTGCGGACCAGGCCGGTGGGCTCGTTGGTCGAGCCGATGACGATCTCGTCGGAGAACCCGGTCGCCGAGGTGCTGCCGGAGCCCGCCTCGGTGTCCGAGGCGTCTGCGGAGCACGCGGTGAGGACGAGGGAGGCGGTGATCAGGGCCGCTGCGGCCTTGGCCGCGGTGGGGATTCGCACAGGTGGTCCGTTCTGCCCGGACGGTCGGTGGACCGCTCGGGCGAGGATGGCACGCTCCCGGCGTCGACCGGGACGTGAGGGGTGAGGGGGTGCGCGGGTGCTCCTCGGCAGCCCCGGGCGTCCGGGGTGCGGGAGCGGAGGTGCGACGACCGGGTCCGTCGGGTCGACGGGCCGGGGTGCGGAGGGGCTCGAGGGGTCGAGCGGCCTGGTCGAGGTCAGCGAGTCCCGCGCGGTGCGCGGGTGGTGACGGCGATCAGGGAGCGGTCGGGGACCGTCTCACGTGTCTGGCCCCTGCCCTGGGCCGTGCTGCGAGTCTGGTGGCGAACCGCTCAGCGGCTACAGCGACAACAGCAGCCGGCGCCGGAGAGGCGGGGCTGTGCAAGGGGGCTGACGTGCTGGAGCACGGTCGTGTCGCGGCGCATGATGGGATGACTGTCGCACTGGCGTGCCGCGATGTGAGCAGGCGTCTTGCGATGCGGACGCGGGCGTCTCGCGGCCCCCGTGGCTCGCTCGAGGCGGTGAGCGCCGACGGAGGGGCGGGTCTAGCGTGAGCGCGTGAAGACCCCGAGCTCGCCCACCCGCCCTCGCGCACCAGGAGCCACCGTGACCGCCACCGAGCCCGGCACCGACCGCGACCTCGACGCCGACCTCGACGCCGACGCCCACTACGACCTCATCGTCCTGGGCGCGGGCTCCGGCAACTCGCTGCCGGGCCCGGAGCTCGACGGCTGGTCCGTCGCGATCGTCGAGGAGGGCCGCTTCGGCGGGACCTGCCTCAACGTCGGCTGCATCCCCTCCAAGATGTTCGTCTACACGGCCGACGTGGCCCGGGCCACCGAGCACGCGGGACGGCTGGGCCTGGACGCCGCGGTGCACGGTGTGGACTGGCCCGGGATCGTCTCGCGGGTGTTCGACCAGCGCATCGACCCGTTCGCAGCCGGCGGCGAGGCCTACCGGCGCGGTCCGCAGACCCCGAACATCGACGTCTACGACCAGCACGCCGTGTTCGTCGGTGAACGCACCCTGCGCACCGGCCAGGGCACCCACCAGAAGATCATCTCCGCAGACCAGGTGGTCGTCGCGGCGGGCTCGCGCCCGGTGGTCCCCCAGGTGATCGCCGACTCCGGGGTGCACTTCCACACGAACGAGGACATCATGCGGCTGCCCACGCTGCCGAGGTCCCTCGTGATCCTCGGGGGCGGCTACATCGCGATGGAGCTCGGGCACGTCTTCGAGGCCCTCGGCACCGCGGTGACGATCGTCGCCCGCTCGTCCCTGCTGCGCACGCTCGACGCGGACCTGCACGAACCCTTCAACCGGATGGCCGCCGAACGGTTCACCGTCCTCGCCGGGCGCGGCGTCGTCGGCGCCGACCAGGACGCCGACGGGGTCACGCTGCGGCTCGACGACGGCTCAGCCGTGACCGCCGAGGCGCTGCTGGTCGCCACCGGCCGCACGCCCAACGCCGACCTCCTGGACCTCGCCGCCGCCGGCATCGCGACGACCGACGACGGGCGCGTCGACGTCGACCCGAACGGCCGCTCGACCTCCGCGCCGGGGGTGTGGGCCCTGGGCGACGTCTCGTCGCCGTTCATGCTCAAGCACGTCGCCAACGCCGAGATGCGCGCGGTGCGCCACAACCTGCTCCACCCCGAGGACCTGCGCCGCATGCCCCACGAGAACGTCCCCTCGGCGGTGTTCACCGACCCGCAGGTCGCCACCGTCGGCATGACCGAGCAGCAGGCCCGGGACGCCGGGCACGACGTCGCCACGTCGCTGCAGCGGTACGGGGACGTCGCCTACGGCTGGGCCATGGAGGACACGACCGGGTTGGTGAAGCTCGTCGCAGACCGCACCACCGGGCGGCTGCTGGGAGCCCACTACATGGGTCCGCAGGCCTCCACCCTCATCCAGCAGATGATCACCGTGATGGCCTTCGACCTCGACGTGCGCGAGGTCGCCGACCGGCAGTACTGGATCCACCCCGCGCTGCCCGAGGTCACCGAGAACGCGCTGCTCGGCCTCGACCTCACCTGACCGCCTCGGCACCGGGCGCCGCCGATCCTGCCGCATCCGGCTCGACGGGGCGCGGTCCCCGGGCCGGTCCCGCGCCCCGTCGTCGTCGGTGCGCGGCCGTCGTCAGTACGTGAAGGCAGCCACCGACCGGCGGAGGTCTGCGGCCATGTGCGCCAGCTCCGCGACCGCCGCCGTCGTCTGCGACAGCGCCTGAGTCGTGGACACCGCCGCGTCCGAGACACCCGTGATGTTCGCGGCGATCTCCCCCGCCCCGGTGGCCGCGTCGCCCACGTTCCGGCTCATCTCCGTGGTCGTGGCCGTCTGCTCCTCGACCGCCGAGGCGATCGTCAGCTGGTAGTCGTTGATCGAGGCGATCACGCCGGAGATGTGCTCGATCGCACCCACCGCGCCTGCGGTGTCCGACTGGATGGTCTCCACCAGCCGGCCGATCGACTCCGTGGCCCGCGCCGTCTCCTGCGCCAGCTCCTTCACCTCGGAGGCGACCACCGCGAAGCCCTTGCCCGCCTCGCCGGCGCGAGCGGCCTCGATGGTCGCGTTGAGCGCCAGCAGGTTCGTCTGCTCGGCGATCGTCGTGATCACCCGCACCACCTCGCCGATCTGCTGCGACGACGTCCCCAGCGCCGCGACGGACCCGGTCGCCGACCCGGCCGCGGTCACGGCCTCGCCGGCCACGCGCGCCGCGTCTCCGGCCGACTGCGAGATCTCCCGGATCGAGGCGCCCATCTCCTCGGCACCCGCCGCCACCGTCTGGATGTTCCCGGACACCTGGACCGCCGCTGCGGACACGACACCCGCCTGCACCGAGGTCTCCTCGGCCCCGGCCGCCATCTGCTGCGAGCTGGCGGACAGCTCTTCCGACGCCGCCGCGACCGCGTCCGCCGACCGCACGACGGTGCCCATCACCTCGGCGAGCCGTCCGGTCGCGACGTCGAGCGCAGCGCCCATGCGCCCCATCTCGTCCCGCGACGTCAGCCCCGACGACCTGGTGAGGTCACCGTCGGCGAGGTGCTCGGCGACCTCCTGCACGGCCGCCGCGTCGCGGGAGATGCGGCGTGCGACGAACCACCCGAGGGCGAGCGCGAGGACCGCGCCGAGCACCAGCACGACGACCGACACCGTCCGCTGCTGGGCGTAGTGGGTCTCGGAGTCCTCGACCGCCGTGGCGGCGAGGGCGCGCTCCGTCTCGACGAGGGACGAGATCTGCTCGTTCATGGCGGTGGTGAGCGGTCGCGACTGCTCGTCGTTGGCCTCCATCCACCCACGGACGTCGTCCGCGAGCGCGAGCGGTGCCATGACCTCGCGCTGCACCTGCAGGTACTGGTCGACGGTGTCGTTGAGGTCCGCGAGGGTCTGCTCGCGTGCCGCGTCGAGCGGGGTGTTGGCGTAGAGGTGCTCGGCGGCGTCGAACGTGGCCTGGGCGTCGTCGAGCTCGGCGAGCCTGTCGCGGACGCCCGCCTCGTCGAGGGCGAGGATGGCGTCGCGCGACCGCAGGCGCATGTCGTTCATGGCGAGGTCCATGTCGCCGGCGTAGACGACGCCGAGGACGTTCTCCTCGTAGAGGTTCTCGGTCGTGGCGGCCGACGACGCGAGGGCCTGGAGGCCGAGGATCCCGACGGCGAGGGCGACGGTGGTCGCGGTGGTCACGGCGCCGAGGACCTTGGTGCGGACGCTGAGGTCGTGGATCCTGCGGGTGGGTGGTCTGCGGTGGGTGTCGCTCATGGTGTGCTCCGATATCTTCAGGGGGAGGAACCGGGGCTCATCGACACCGCCAGGAGGTAGTTGAGCGTTGGACGGTGTGAGTCTCAGCCGTCGGCCCACACCCGGGCCACGACCGGGAACCTTCCTGCACAGCCGCCCGTTATCTTGCTACCTCCGATCTTCATACCCCCGACTGAGAGTGATGATGGACGCAGACAGTAGACATCCCCTTGTGCCGAACGTTGACACGAGGGGATGTGAGTGCCCGTGTGGATTGTGACCCTCCTGATCGGACTCGTGGTGATCGTCGTGATCACCGCGGCGACCGGATACTTCGTCGCCCAAGAGTTCGCCTACATGGCCGTCGACCGCTCCCGGTTGAACGCCCGCGCCGCAGCAGGTGACGCCGGCGCCAAGCGCGCCCTCGCCGTCACCCGGCGGACCTCCTTCATGCTGTCCGGTGCCCAGCTGGGCATCACCGTGACCACCCTGCTCGTCGGCTACGTGGCCGAGCCGCTCGTCGGCCAGGCGCTCGGCGACGCCCTCGGTGGCGTCGGTGTGCCCACCGGCGTCGGCATCGCGGTCGGCACCGTCATCGCGCTGGTCTTCTCGACCTTCGTGCAGATGCTCTTCGGCGAGCTGTTCCCCAAGAACCTCGCCATCGCCCGGCCCGAACCGGTCGCACTGTGGCTCGCGACGTCCACGACCGTCTACCTCAAGGCCTTCGGCTGGCTCATCCGGGTGTTCGACCAGGCGTCGAACCTGCTGCTGCGCGCCCTGAAGATCGAGCCGGTGCACGACGTCGAGCACTCCGCGACCGCTCGAGACCTCGAGCACATCGTGGCCGACTCCCGCGTCAGCGGAGACCTGCCCGCGGAGCTCTCCGTGCTGCTCGACCGCATCCTCGACTTCCCCGAGCAGGACGCCGAGCACGCGATGATCCCGCGCGCCCGCGTCGACGTCCTCCACGAGGACGACACCCTCACGCACGTCCGCGAGACCATGGCCAGCGGCCACTCCCGCTACCCCGTGCTGGCGCTCGACGAGCAGGTCCTCGGGGTCGTGCACCTCGACGACGTGCTCCGGACGACGAGGGGCGGCGAGACCCCGGTCACGGAGCTCATGCGCCCTGCCGTCATGGTCCCCACGACCATGGCGCTCCCCGACGCCCTCAACCACCTCACGTCGACGCACAACCAGCTGGCCTGCGTCATCGACGAGTACGGCGGCTTCGCCGGCGTGCTCACCGCCGAGGACCTCGCGGAGGAGCTGGTCGGCGAGATCACCGACGAGCACGACCCCGCCACCCCGACGATCGCCCCGCGCGACGACGACGGCCGGTGGGTCATGGCCGGTGACGTGCACATCGACGAGGTCGAGCGCGCCGTCGACCACGACCTCCCGCGCGGTGACTACGAGACGATCGCCGGGCTCGTCATCGCCGAGCACGGGTCGCTGCCGGACGTCGGCACGACGGTGCTGGTCCAGCTGCCGCTGGACCGCTCCGACCTCGCCGACGCCGGCGAGCCGGAGCCCGTCTGGCTGTCGGCCGAGGTGCTCGACGTGGACCGGCACGTGCCGTCCCTCGTCCGGGTCCTCGTCCCTGCCGAGCCACCCGAGCCCGCCCCGGAGCCTGAGCTCGAGGGCGCCGCGCACCGGCAGCCGGTCGCCGACCGCGCCGAACCCAGCACCGACGGAGAGGACGCCCGATGAGCAACCCCTGGATCGTCGTCGCCGTCACGGCGCTGCTCATCGTCCTCAGCGCGTTCTTCGTCGCCGTCGAGTTCGCGCTGCTCGCGGCGAAGCGGCACCGCCTCGAGGACGCCGCCCCGACGAGCCGGGCGGCGCGCGCCGCGCTGCGCAGCTCGACCGAGCTGACCGTGCTGCTCGCCGGCTCGCAGCTCGGCATCACCGCCTGCACCCTGGCGCTCGGCGCCATCACCAAGCCCGCCGTGCACTACGCGATCACCCCGGTGATCGAGGGGTGGGGTGCGCCGCTGTGGGTCGCTGACGTCGCAGGCTTCGTGCTCGCGCTCGTCATCGTCACGTTCCTGCACCTCGTCGTGGGCGAGATGGCGCCGAAGTCGTGGGCCATCGCGCACCCTGAGCGGTCCGCGACGCTGCTCGCCATCCCGATGCGCGGGTTCATGTGGTTCACCCGGCCGCTCCTGGTCGCCCTCAACCGCATGGCGAACTGGTGCCTGGTCAAGGTGGGCGTCGAGCCCGCCGACCAGGTGAGCAACGGTCAGAACCCGGACGACCTGCGTCAGCTGGTCGAGCACTCGGCGAGTGTCGGGTCGCTCGAGGCCGCGTACGTCTCGCAGCTGTCGGGCGCCCTGGACCTCCAGGCGCTGACGGTCCGCGACCTCCTCACCGAGGGCACGCACCCGACGACGGTCCCCGTGGGGGCGACCGTCTCCGACGTGCAGGACGCGACCCGTTCGTCGGGTCACCTGCGCATCCTCGTCGGGGCGCCCGAGTCCATCTCGGGGTTCGTGCACGTCCGTGACACCCTCGGCCGGGCCGACGACCAGCCGGTCGGCGACCTCGTCCGCACGGTGCCGTCCTTCGCGCCGGACACCCCCGTGTACAGCGCTCTCGCGACGATGCGCGAGACCCGCAACCATCTTGCCGTCGTCACCGACGAGGAGACCGTGCTCGGGGTCATCACCCTGTCCGACGTGCTGTCGCGCCTGTTCCCCCGGGCACCCGAGAGCCCGACCCTGGCCCGCGCGTAACGTCCACCCGTCGACGGCCCGTCCCCGAGAGGGGGCGGGCCGTCTGCGTGTCCCGGGGTCCGGCACGGCGCCGGTCCGCCGACGTCAGCCGAGGATCGCGCGGGTGACGGCGGCCTGCTCGGTGAGGACCCCGCCGATCGTCGTCTGTGTCTCGTTGATGCGCTCGACCGACGACCCGATGCTCACCAGGGACCCGACCACGTCGTCCACGAGCTGCTGGATCGCGGAGATGCGCCCCTCGACGTCGCTGGTCGCGCGGGCGGTCTCGACCGCGAGGTCCTTCACCTCGTTGGCGACGACCGCGAAGCCGCGCCCTGCCTCGCCGGCTCGGGCCGCCTCGATGGCGGCGTTGAGGGCCAGCAGGTTCGTCTGCGCGGCGATGCGCCCGATGGTGCTCACGACGCTGCCGATCTGCTCCGAGGACTCACCCAGCCGCGTCACCTCGACGTTCGCGCGCTCGGTGAGGACGAGGCTCTCCGTCGCGACCGCCGACGCGGACAGGACGTTGCGCTCGACCTCCTCGATGGAGACGACGAGCTCGTTGCCCGCGTCGGTCAGCCGCGACGCGGCCTCGACGCGCTCGAGCGCCTGCCCCACGAGGAAGGCGGTGTTGCGCAGCGCCTCCTGACGCCCCCGCGAGAGCACGAGGGTCGACGTCGAGAAGAAGTCCATCGTCCCGACGACCCTCCCCCGCACCAGGATCGGCAGGCAGACCCCGGACTTCACCCCGGCGCGCTGCGCGGCCGGTGCACGGACGCAGTCCGTGACCTCGGCGAGGTCGCTGACGAACACGAGGTCGCGGGTCCGCCACGCGCGCCCGGCGACGCCGACGCCCTCGGCGAAGGAGGCGGACCGGGTCACCGCGCGGAACTCCTCGTTGACCGAACCGGACTCGCGTCCGAACCGCAGGACCTGCGCGGCCTCGTCGACCTGCCACACCGAGCCGTAGTCCCAGCCGAAGTCGGCGCGGATCGAGTCGAGGGCGCCGTCGAGCGCCTCCGAACGGGTCTGGGCGACCGAGACGTGGCGCAGCACCGAGCTCACCGCGTCGACGTCCTGCTTGTCGAGCGCCTGACGCTCGGCGACCACGACCCGCTCGAGCGCCTGCGAGACGAGGACGCCGATGCTGCGGAGGGTCTCGACCCGCTGCGGGGAGAGGTCGAGGACCTCGGTCGCGAAGAAGTCCATGGTCCCGGCGACCTGGCCGTCCTCGGACAACGGGAAGCAGATGCCGCTGCGCACGCCGACGCGCTGGGCCGCGGGTGCGCGGACGCAGTCGCGGAGCTCGCCGAGGTCCTCCACGACCACGAGGTCGCGGGACTTCCAGGCCCGCCCGGACAGACCGACGCCCTCGCGGAACGACGCCGTCGCCGTCACCGCACGGAACTCCTCGCCGACGGTGCCCGACTCCTGGGCGAACTCGAGCTCGGGGCGGTCGTCGGCGATCCGCCAGTAGGAGCCGTAGGCCCAGCCGAACTGCTCTCGGACGACGTCGAGGACGCGCTGGACGGCGTCCTGCTTCTCGCGGCTGCGCGCGAGCGCGTCGACGACCGCCGTCACCGCGGCGGTGTTCTGGCGTGCCTCGGCCAGCTCGTGGGCGGCGTCCCTCTCGGTGGTGCTGCGTCGTAGCGTGAACATGGTGGTGCTCCTCTGGCGCCCTGCGGCGCTGCCTCGGTCGTACTCCGGTTGAAGTGACCCCCTCCACCGTCCTCATCGGCACACCGGGCCAGTAGTTGAAGCGTTGACGACTGTGAGGAACGAGATGGCCGTACCAGTTGCGAGCCGCAGGATCTGGGGGAACATCGACCTCCGCGCACCTGTGTCACGTGGACAGAACGTGAAGATCAGCACACGTCGCAATTCGCCCAGGCTCACGCCCTCGATCCCGACCTCCGCGTACCGTGGGAGAGTGACTGTCCAGCCCGAGACGACCGCGTCGTCCCCCCACCAGCCCTCCACGGCCACGAGCCGTCCGGAGCCGGCGGTCCCCGACGCGCCCACCGCCCCGACCGCCGCAGCCACCGACGCCCCCGTCGCTGCGCCGACTCCCGCACCGACCCCGGGCCCCTCGGCGCCCCTGGCGTCCGCGCGCGGGACGCTGCACCACCTCGAGATCTGGGTCCCCGACCTCGAGGAGGCGCGCGCCTCGTGGGGCTGGCTGCTCACCGAGCTCGGCTACTCCCCGTTCCAGTCCTGGGACACCGGCTTCAGCACGCGGCTCGGCGGCACCTACCTCGTGTTCGAGCAGTCGAGCGCGCTCTCCTCGTCCGAGCACGACAGGCTCCGTCCCGGCCTCAACCACCTCGCCCTGCACTCCGGCTCGCAGGCGCGGGTCGACCGCCTCTACGCCGCAGCGCAGCAGAACGGGTGGACCCCGCTCTTCGCCGACCGCTACCCGTGGGCAGGCGGCAAGCCGTCGGACGGACGCCCCGGCCACTATGCGGCCTTCCTGCAGAATGCGGCCGGCTTCGAGGTCGAGCTCGTGGCCGCGCCGGCGGACGTCGTGCTCCGCCCGCTCCTCTCAGCCGACCTCGACGTGTTCTTCCGCATGGAGCAGGACCGCGAGGCCAACCGCATCGCGGCCTTCACCGTCAAGGACCCCACGGACCGCGGGCGCTTCGACGCCCGGTGGACCGTGCTGCGCGAGGACCCTCAGGTCACGGCACGCACCATCCTCGTGGGCGGCCGCGTGGCGGGGAGCATCAGCACCTACGTCGAGGACGGCGAGCACGAGCTCACCTACTGGATCGGCCGCGAGTTCTGGGGCCGCGGCATCGCGACCAAGGCGCTGCGCGCGATCCTCGCCGAGGTCCCCGACCGCCCGATGCACGCCCGCACCGCCAAGGACAACATCGGGTCGCTCACCGTGCTGAGGCGCTGCGGCTTCGAGGTCGTCAGCGAGGACTCCGGCTTCGCCAACGGGCGCGGCGAGGTCGTCGAGGAGTTCATCCTCGCGCTCACCGACTGACCCTGTCTCCTCCACGGCCGACCTCAGCGGGCTCGGGGCGTCCGTCGCGTGCAGGTTGCGTCTTTCGATGGAGGTCTGCCGATCGGTCCTCCTGGGCCTAGAGGCGTGACCCGCCGGTTCCTAGTGTCGATCGTGCCCTCGGACCACGGGGGCTCGACCGACCAGGGAGGCCTCCATGTCCCGCACCGACACCTCGACCCCGGCACCTCCGGGCGCCACGCCCACGTCCGGCGGGAAGGCCGGAGACCTCGTCCGGCGGCACCCGCTCGTCGCGTTCTTCACGCTCGCGCTCGGCCTCAGCTGGCTCGCCTGGCTCCCGTGGATCCTCTCCGACAACGGTGTCGGGCTCCTGCCGTTCTCGTTCCCCGAGGTCCTGGGCAGCACGCAGATCACCGGGATGCTCTTCGGCGCGTACCTCGGGCCGCTCGGCGCGGCGTTCGTCGTCACGGCGCTCACCGGCGGACGGGCCGGGCTGCGCGTCTGGGTCGGCCGGCTGCTGCGGTGGCGTGTGCCCGGCCGGTGGTACGCGGTCGCGCTGCTCGCCGTCCCGACGGCGGTCCTCGCTCTCGGCGCCGTCGCCGCGGGAGGCGACGTGCGCGGTCCGACACTGAGCGCCGTGGCGCTGTACGTCCCGATGCTCGCATTCCAGATGCTCACGACCGGCCTCGCCGAAGAGCCCGGGTGGCGCGACTTCGCGCTCCCCCCGCTCCAGGACCGGTTCGGTCCCCTCGGCGCGGCCGCGATCCTCGGTCCGCTGTGGGGCGTCTGGCACCTGCCGCTGTTCTTCACCGAGTGGGGGTCGTGGCCCGAGGTGACGGTGCTGGACGCCGTCGTGTTCGTCGCCTTCAGCGCCATGTTCAACGTGGTGGTCATGTGGCTGTTCAACCGGTCCGGGCAGAGCCTCCCGGTGGTCATGCTGTTCCACGTGAGCGTGAACTCGACCGTCTCGGTCTTCTGGGCGGAGATGTTCCCGACGGTCGACGGCGCCGTCCACGTGCTGCTCGTCGGTGCGACGATCGCCGCCGCGGCGACCGTCGCCCTCACCCGCGGACGGTTGGGGCTCCCCCGCTCCACCCCGCTCCTCGGAGCCCGGGCACCGCGCGCCGGCGCTGTCACCGGGTGACGCGCAGACCCCGGTCGGCTCGGTCGCACAGGCGCTCCCCGCAGCGCCGGGAGACCTGACGGGCCCGTCGGTCAGGTCGCTGCCGCGACCGCTCGCCCGTCGACCCGCAGGGCCGCCGCGGCCCAGTGCTCGACGCCGAGACTGCCCGCCCCGGCCCCGGGCGTGTACCGGCGCAGCTCGACGCCGCGGGCACCGACCTCGCGGAGCGCTGCGAGGTCACCGCTCAGCACACCGGCGGCGCGCGCCTGGACGAGCACGTTGCCGAGGGCCGCGCCCTCGACGGGGCCCGCCACCACGGGAAGCCCGGTGGCGTCGGCGGTGAGCTGGCACAGGAGCTCGTTGCGCACTCCCCCGCCGACCATGTGCACGACCTCGACCTCGCGGCCGGAGAGCTCGCTCGCCTGCTGCACGGCGCGGCGGTAGGCGACGGCGAGGGAGTCGAGGATGCAGCGGACCGTCTCGGCCTGCGACTGCGGCGGCGTCTGGCCGCTGCGCTCGGCGGCAGCCGCGATCCGCGCGGGCATGTCGCCAGGTGCCAGGAACTCGGGGGCGTCCACGTCGATCACCGTGGTGAGCGCCGGGACGCGAGCCGCCTCGGCGAGCAGGTCCGGGAGGTCGGCGGGCAGTCCCGCGGCGTTCCAGGTGCGCAGGGACTCCTGCAGCAGCCACAGCCCCATGACGTTGCGCAGGTACCGGACGGTCCCGTCGACACCGAGCTCGTTGGTGAAGTTGGCCTCGCGGCTCGCCGCGCTGAGCACCGGCTCGTCGAGCTCGAGCCCGACGAGCGACCACGTGCCGCAGGAGACGTACGCGAAGCGGTCGGTCTCGGCGGGCACGGCCACCACGGCGGAGGCCGTGTCGTGCGAGCCGACGGCGACCACCGGGACCCCGGAGGGCGCACCGACGGCCCGGGCGACGGCGTCCGACAGCGGCCCGACGACCGTGCCGGGCTCGACCAGCCCGGGCAGCAGACCGTCCGCGCCGAGCAGCTCGGGCAGGGAGGGGAACGCCTCGCGGAGCCGGGCGACGAGCGGCACGGACCACTGCCGCGACCCGACGTCCAGCAGCCCCGTGGTCGACGCGTTGGTCACCTCGGCGACCTGCCTCCCGGTGAGCCACGCCGTGAGGAGGTCCGGGATGAGCAGCAACCTGCGCGCGGCGCCGGCCTGCGCGGTCCCGGCGGAGGCGACCAGCTGGAACTCGGTGTTGAAGGGCTGCGTCTGGAGGCCGTTGACCGCGTAGTGCTCGTCGGCGCCGACCGCCGCGTAGACAGTGCCCGGGACGCCGTCGGTGCGGGAGTCCCGGTAGTGGACCGGGTTGCCGAGCAGCGCGCCGTCGGCGTCGAGCAGCCCGTAGTCGACAGCCCACGAGTCGATGCCGATCCCCGCCAGGACGTCACCGCGCGCCTGCGTCTCGCGAACGGCGGCGCGCAGCCCGTCGAGGATCCCCTGGTGCAGCCGCAGCACGTCCCAGTGCAGGGTCCCGTCGACCTCGACCGGGCCGTTGGGGAACCGCGTGACCTCGTGCAGCTCGACACGGGTCCCGCCGCCGTCGGGCGCGTCCCCGGGGAGCACGCGCCCGACGATCACGCGCCCGCTCGAGGCCCCGAGGTCGACCGCGACGAAGGCTGCTGCCCCCGTCATCGCAGGAACGCCGCCGCGACGCCCGAGTCGACGGGCACGTGCAGGCCGGTGGTCTGGCTGAGGTCCGGCCCGGTGAGGGCGTAGACCGCTGCGGCCACGTGCTCGGGGAGCACCTCGCGCTTGAGGAGGGTCCGCTGCGCGTAGTACGCACCGAGGTCCTCCTCGGCGACGCCGTAGACCGCAGCACGCTTGGCGCCCCAGCCGCCGGCGAAGATGCCCGAGCCGCGCACCACGCCGTCGGGGTTGACCCCGTTGACCCGCACGCCGTGCTCGCCGAGCTCGGCCGCGAGCAGCCGCACCTGGTGCGCCTGGTCGGCCTTGGTGGCCGAGTAGGCGATGTTGTTCGGCCCGGCGAAGAGCGAGTTCTTCGACGCGATGTAGACGATGTCGCCGCCCATCTTCTGGGCGATCATCGCGCGTGCCGCCTCGCGGGCGACGAGGAACGACCCCTTGGCCATGACGTCGTGCTGGAGGTCCCAGTCCTTGGCCGTGGTGTCGAGCAGCGGCTTGGAGATCGACAGGCCGGCGTTGTTGACCACGAGGTCGACCCCGCCGAAGGCCAGGGCGGCCTCGTCGACGAGTGCGGCGACGTCGTCCTCGCTCGTCACGTCGGCGCGGACCGCGACGGCCACGTCGGGCCCGCCGAGCTGGTCGGCGACCTCCTGCGCGCCCTCGAGGTTGAGGTCCGCGATGACGACGCACGCCCCCTCGGCGGCGAGGCGCTCGGCGATGGCCCGGCCGATGCCGGAGCCGGCTCCGGTGACGAGCGCGACGCGGGTGGCGAGCGGCTTGGGCGCGGGCATGCGCTGGAGCTTGGCCTCCTCGAGCGCCCAGTACTCGATGCGGAACTTCTCGGCCTCGTCGATCGGTGCGTAGGTGCTGATCGCCTCGGCGCCGCGCATCACGTTGATGGCGTTGACGTAGAACTCGCCCGCGACGCGCGCGGTCTGCTTGTTCTTGCCGAAGGAGAACATGCCGACGCCCGGGACCAGGACGATCGCCGGGTCTGCGCCGCGGATCGCCGGGGAGTCCGGGGTCGCGTTCCGGTCGTAGTAGCCCTGGTAGTCGTCCCGGTAGGAGGCGTGCAGCTCCACGAGCCGCGCCGAGATCTCCTCGACGGACGCGGAGGCCGGCAGGTCGACGACGAGCGGCTTGACCTTGGTCCGGAGGAAGTGGTCGGGGCAGCTGGTCCCGAGCGCCGCGAGCTCGGCGAGATGCTCGCGCGAGAGCAGGTCGAGGACCACGTCGGAGTCCGTGACGTGCCCGACCTGCGGTGCGTCGGTCGACGCGAGCCCGCGGATCACCGGGGCCAGCCTCGCGGCCTTGGTGCGGCGCTCGGCCGGGTCGAGGGCCTCGTACCCGGGGACGACCGCACCGAAGGGGTGCTTCCCCTCGGCGGCGAGCCGCTCGGTGCGCTCGGCGATGAAGGCCTCGGCCGTCGCGACGATCTCGAGGCTGCGCGCCTCGGCCTCGTCGCTCGTCTCGCCCCAGGCGGTGATGCCGTGCCCGCCGAGGACGCAGCCGATGGCCTGCGGGTTGGCGTCCTTGACGGCCGCGATGTCGAGGCCGAGCTGGAACCCGGGGCGGCGCCACGGGACCCACACCACGCGGTCGCCGAAGCACTCGGCCGTGAGGGCCTCGCCGTCGGCGGCGGTCGCCAGGGCGATGCCGGAGTCGGGGTGCAGGTGGTCGACGTGCGGGGCGTCCACGAGACCGTGCATCGCGGTGTCGATCGACGGTGCCGCGCCGCCCTTGCCGTGCAGGCAGTAGTCGAAGGCCGCGACCATCTCGTCCTCGCGCTCCACGCCGGGGTACACCCCGGTGAGCGCGCGCAGGCGGTCGAGGCGCAGCACCGCGAGGTTCTTCTCGGTGAGCGTGCCGAGGTCGCCGCCGGATCCCTTGACCCAGAGCAGCTCGACCGGCTCGCCCGTGACCGGGTCCGTCTCGGTGCCCTTGGCGGAGGTGTTGCCGCCGGCGTAGTTGGTGGTCCGCGGGTCGGCGCCCAGGCGGTTGGATCGCGCGACGAGGTCGGCCGCTGGCGTGGTGGTGCTCGAGGTGGTCGTCATGTCAGGCTCCCCATCCGGCCTGCGTGCCGCCGACACGCTCGGCGACGATCTTCTCGGCGTAGCCCGACGCGGCGTAGGCGGCGAGCGGGTCCGGGTGCAGGCCCTGCTCCTCGCGGAGACCGGCGAGCAGCGGACGGACGTCGGTGTTGTAGGCGTCCATGAGCGCGCCGTTCGCGCCGAGCACGTCACCGGACTGCTGCGCGGTGTCGAGGGCGGCGGCGTCGACGAGGAGCGCCTTGGCGGTGGCCTCCTGGACGTTCATCACCGAGCGGATCTGCGCGGGGATCTTGGGCTCGATGTTGTGGCACTGGTCGAGCATGAAGTTGACGCCCGAGTCGGGCGCGAGCGCACCCGCCTGGACGATCTCGTGCATGATCCGGAACAGCTGGAACGGGTCGGCGGCACCGACCATGAGGTCGTCGTCGGCGTAGAAGCGCGAGTTGAAGTCGAAGGCGCCGAGGCGTCCCTGGCGCAGCAGCTGGGCGACGATGAACTCGATGTTGGTGCCCGGGGCGTGGTGCCCGGTGTCGAGGACGACGACGGCCTGCGGGCCGAGGGCGAGGCAGTGCAGCAGCGCGGTGCCCCAGTCGGGGATGTCGGTGGCGTAGAAGGACGGCTCGAAGAACTTGTACTCCACGACCAGCCGGTGCTGGGGGTCGAGGGCCGCGTAGATCTCCGCGAGACCGTCGGCGAGGCGGTCCTGACGGGCGCGGAGGTTGTCCTGGCCCGGGTAGTTGAGGCCGTCGGGCAGCCAGAGCTTGAGGTCGGTCGAGCCGGTGGCGCGCATGACGTCGATGCACTGGAGGTGGTGCTCGACGGCCTTCTTGCGGACGACGGGGTCGGGGTGCGTGAGCGACCCGAGCATGTAGGCGTCGTCCTGGAAGAGGTTCGAGTTGATGGCACCGATCTCGACGCCGAGGTCCTTCGCGTGCGCGGAGAGCTTCTCGTAGTCGTCGGTGAGGTCCCACGGGATGTGCAGGGAGACGCGCGGCGCCGTCGCCGTGTATCGATTCACCTGTGCAGCGTCCGCGATCTTCTCGAAGGGGTCACGTGGGACACCCTCCTGCGCGAACACCTTGAACCGGGTCCCGGAGTTGCCGAAGGCCCAGGAGGGCAGCTCTATGGTCTGCGCGAGCAGCGCGGTGCGCGCGTCGGCGCTCAGTTCAGCGTGTGACATCTGGCTCTCCACCTCGTTGTGAATCGTTTCAAGAGAACTGTACGGACGTCCCGCCTCGCCCGTCAACACCGGGAGGACGACGGCGAGCGGCACCCCGACCCGCCACCAGGGCCCTCAGCGCGTCGGGAGACCGGCGTCCGCGAGCTGCGCCTCGAGGTGGAACACCTGGTCGAGGCGCACCATGCCCTCGTCGGGGGCGGTCTCGTCAGACACGAAGAACTGCCCCATCTCGGCCTGCCAGCGGGCGTTCACCGCGGTCCGCCCCATCGCCGCCTGGACCTGCTCGTAGTCGTCGACGTCGACGAACCCCACAAGGAGACCCTCGGGCGACAGGAACAGGTGGTAGTCGCGCCACCCGCAGTCGCGCAGGGCCTCGAGCATCTCGGGCCACACGGCGGCATGATGCGCGCGGTACTCGTCGAGCCGGGCGGGGTCGACCTGGGACACGAAGCACACTCTGGCCACGACGGACCTCCTCGTCCTCGGTAGCGATGCGCTACATTCTTGTGAATCGGTTCACTGCGATGCCGAGGACGCTACGTCCCACGTTCTCGGCGGGTCAAGCGCCGTAGGATCCAAGGGCACCGGGGCCCGACGACGCGCCCCGACGCCCACCCATCGAAAGGCCAGACACGGTGACCACGCCCACTGCGCGCAAGCGGAGCTCCATCAGCGACGTCGCGCGAGCCGCCGGCGTCTCGGTCGGGACCGTCTCGAACGTCCTCAACCGGCCCGACCGCGTCTCCCCCACGACCCGCGAGCGCGTCGAGGCCGCCATCGGCGAGCTGCACTTCGTGCCCAACGGCTCGGCCCGTCAGCTGCGTGCGGGGACCATCACGACGGTCGGCGCGATCGTCCTGGACATCGGCAACCCGTTCTTCACCGAGGTGGCCCGCGGCATCGAGGACCGCCTCGCCGAGGACGACTTCACGCTCATGCTGGCGAGCTCGGACGAGGACCCGGACCGTGAGGCCCGCTACCTCAAGCTGTTCGAGGAGCACGGCGTGCACGGGGTCCTCGTCGTCCCCTCGACGGACGACATCGAGCCGCTGCTCGAGCTGCGCGCCCGAGGAGTCAACGTGGTGCTGCTCGACGCGACCTCCCCCGTCCCCGACATCTCGTCCGCCGCGGTCAACGACGTCGTCGGCGGGCAGCTCGCCGGGAACCACCTCGTCGCGGAGGGACACACGCACATCGCCTTCGTCAACGGCGCGCACAGCATCCGGCAGTGCGGCGACCGCCACGCCGGCCTGCTCCGCGCGCTCGACGCCGCCGGCCTCGACCCGGCGACGCACCTCACCGAGATCACCGCCTCCGCCCTCAACGCCGACGGCGGCGAGGCCGCGATGCGCCACCTGCTCGCCACGACCACGGCCGGCGTCGACCGGCCGACCGCCGTGTTCTGCGTCAACGACCTCGTGGCGCTCGGAGTCCAGCGCACGCTGCGCGCCGAGGGCATCGCGATGCCCGGCGAGATGGCCGTGGTCGGGTACGACGACGTGAACTTCGCCGGCGAGCTCGCCACCCCGCTCACCTCGGTCCGCCAGCCCACCCACCAGCTCGGGTACCGGGCCGCCGACCTGCTGCTGTCCCAGCACACGCAGGGCGACCGGTTCCGGCACGAGCAGGTGCAGTTCCAGCCCGAGCTGATCGTCCGCGCGTCGAGCCACGCCGGCTGACACCTGACCACCTCACACCACCACGCACTACCTGACGGAGCGAACGACGATGTCTGACTCTGCACTCCCCGCCTCGGCGACCCCTGCGCACGGAGGCCCGCCCGGCACCACGACGACGGCGGAGCGCGCCGCGTGGGAGCCGATCGGGCACGACCGCCCGGTCCGCGCCGCGATCATCGGCACCGGCGCCGTGGCCCACCTCCACGCGCAGGCCCTCGCCCTCGACCCGCTGGCCGAGCTCGTCGCGTGCTCCAACCGCAACGCCGAGCGGCGCGAGGCCTTCGCGGACCGGTACGCGGTCCCGGGGCGCTACGAGACCCTCGAGGAGCTGCTCGCGGCCGAGACCGTCGACGTCGTGCACCTGTGCACCCCGCCGGACCTGCACCGCGAGCAGACGCTCCAGGCGGTCGCGGCCGGCGTGCACGTGGTGTGCGAGAAGCCCCCGGCACTGTCCCTCGCCGAGCTCGACGACATGCAGGAGGCCTGCGACGAGGCCGGCCTGGCCTTCGCCATCATCTTCCAGCAGCGCACCGGCACCGGGGCGGCGCACGTCCGGGACCTCCTGCGGTCAGGCGCGCTCGGCCGGCCGCTCATCGCCCAGTGCGAGACGCTCTGGTACCGCGGGACCGACTACTACGCCGTCGACTGGCGCGGCCGCTGGGACACCGAGGGCGGAGGGACGACGCTCGGGCACGGGATCCACCAGATGGACCTGCTCGCGCACCTGCTCGGGGACTGGCAGGAGATCAGCGCCCAGACGTGGCGCCTCGACCGCGAGACCGACATGGAGGACGCGTCGACCGCGACCATCCTGTTCCGCAACGGCGTCGTCGCGACCGCGGTGTCCTCGACGCTATGCCCGCGCGAGACCAGCCACGTGCGGGTCGACTGCGAGCGCGCGACCATCGAGGTCGAGCACCTCTACGGGCACGCGACCGAGAACTGGCGGATCACCCCGGCGCCGGTCGTGCCGGCAGAGGAGGCGGCCGGGTGGGCGTTCCCCGAGGAGGACGAGCCCAGCGGGCACATCCCCCTGATCCGCGAGACCTTCCGCGCGCTGCGCGAGGGGACCGTGCTGCCCGACGTCGCGTCGTCGGCCCGTCGTCCCCTCGAGATCGTCACGGCGATCTACGCCTCCGCCGACGCCGGCGGACGACGCATCACCGCCGCCGAGCTCCGCGAGACCGGCGTGCTGTCCCGCGGCCTCGAGAGCACCGTGCGCGACCCGCGCGCCGAGCTGGGGCTGACCGTCGCGGCCGGCTGACGGGCAGGCGAGAGGGGCTGGGAGGTGGTTCGGGGGTCCCGCGCGACCGTGTACCGGGCGGTCCGACGGGTGCGGTTCCCGGCCGAGACCGGTGACCGTCAGCCCTGAGCGCGCGCCACGTCGTCCTGCGGCTCGACGTCCCCCTCGAGAGCACCCTCGACGTCGGCCTTGCCGGCGAGGGGGATGTGCGGGAGGAACAGGGCGACGACGCTCCCGGCGAGGAACATCGGGACGAGGAAGGCGAAGAGCGGGATGAGGGCGTCGGTGTAGGCGTCGACCACCCCGGACTGGACCGCGTCGGGCAGGGACCGGACGATCGCAGGGGTCAGGCTCGTGGCACCGGGCAGGTCGAGGCCCTCGGTCCCGCTGAGCACGTCGGCCAGACCTGAGGTGAGGCGCGAGGCGAACACCGTGCCGAGGATCGCGGTCCCGAGGGTCACGCCGATCTCGCGGAAGAAGTTGTTCGACGACGTCGCGGTCCCGATCTCGCGCGGCGGCACCGCGTTCTGCACGGTGAGCACGAGCAGCTGGAAGAACAGCCCGATGCCCAGGCCCATGAGGGCGAGGATCCCGCACACCGACCACAGCCCGGTCTGGTCGCTGACGCGCGAGAGCAGCAGCATCGCGGCAGCGGCGATCACGGTCCCGACGACCGGGTACACCCGGTAGCGTCCCGTCTTGCTCACCATCGCGCCGGAGAACAGCGACCCGGCGAGCATGCCGACGGTCATCGGGATGAGCAGCAGGCCGGACTCGGTCGCGTTGACGCCGTAGGCCATCTGCAGGAAGGTCGGCATGTAGGCCAGAGCCCCGAACATGCCCGCCCCGACGAAGAGGCCGAGGGTGGTCGCGACCACGAAGGTCCGGTTGCGGAACAGCGCCAGCGGGATGATCGGCTCCGCGGCGCGGTGCTCGACGACGAGGAACGCCGCGGTCGCGAGGACACCGACCGCGCCGAGCCCGAGGATGGTCGGCGACGACCACGCGTACTCGGTCCCGCCCCAGGTGCACACGAGCACGATGCCGGTGACCGCGACGGCCATGGTGGCGATGCCGAGGTAGTCGATGCGCGCGGTCGACGTGCGCCTGGGCAGGTGGATCATGGTGGCGGCCACGGCGAAGGCCGCGACGCCGAGCGGCAGGTTGACCCAGAAGATCCAGCGCCAGTCGACGGAGTCGGTGAGCCAGCCGCCGAGCAGCGGGCCGGCGACGGACGCGACGCCGAACACCGCACCCATGGGCGCCATGTACTTGGCGCGCTCCCGGGCGGGCACGAGGTCGGCGAGGATCGCCTGCGAGGTGATCATGAGGCCCGCACCACCGAGGCCCTGGAGGGCGCGGAAGCCGATGAGCTGGACCATGTCCTGCGCGACGCCGCAGAGCGCCGATCCGAGCAGGAACACCGCGATCGCGAAGAGGAAGAGCTTCTTGCGCCCGACGAGGTCGCCGACCTTGCCGTAGACCGGCATGGCGATGGTCATGGCGAGCACGTAGGCCGTCACGACCCAGGCCATGTGGTTGACGCCGTCGAGCTCGCCGACGACGGTCGGCAGGGCGGTGCCGACGATGGTCTGGTCGAGGGCGGCGAGGAACATGACGAGCAGCAGGCTCGCGTAGATCCAGCCGATGCGGGGTGCGGCCTCGGCGCGCGGCGCCTCGGTCACGGGGGTCTTCTCGGTGCTCACTGGGGCTCTCTCGGTCTGGAGATGGTGGGTCCGTGGCGCTGCACGACGACAGGCACGCACGTCACAGGGTAGGGCCGACCGCTGACGAGCGGGCTCCGCCGGGAGGCGGTGGCGACGACCGGCTCAGGACGGCGGAGCGACCTCGTCGACCTGTGCTCGGCGTCCGACGAGCCGGTTGAGGCGCTCGGACATGAGCAGGCCCAGAGCCGCCAGCACGGCGAGGAACAGCGGGAACGTCCACATCCCGACCCCGGTCGAGACCAGGCCGAACGCCGGCGGTGCCAGGGTGGAACCGGTGTACGCGGCGGCCATCTGGATGCCGATGATCGCCTGCGAGCTGCGTCGGCCGAAGTTCACCGGGGTGGAGTGGATGATCGCCGGGTAGATCGGTGCGCACCCCAGCCCGACGGCCACGAGACCGACGAGCGCCGGCGCGTCGGTCTCCAGAGGGAGCGCGAGCATCACGACACCGAGGCCGACCGTCACGAAGCCCCCGCGGATCAGGTGCCGGTCGCCGACCCGGTCGGCGAAGAACCCGGCCAAGAACCGTCCACCGGTGATGCCGATCAAGAACAGCGAGGCGAAGGCTGCCGCCGTGGCCGGGTCGACTCCCCGGTCGGTGACCAGATACGTCGCCGCCCACAGGATCGCCGTGCTCTCGAGCGCGCAGTAGGCGAAGAAGGCGACCAGGACCAGCACCACCCCGGGGATGCGCAGCGCCTCGGCGAGCGGCACGTGGGTGCTGCCTCGGCCCGACGGCTCGAGTCCGGTCGCCTGCTCGTCACCGCCGGCGACGTCGTGCCCGGGCGGGGCCGACCGGGCGGCCTTCCCCCACACCGGCAGGCTCACGATCAGCACGAACGTGAGCACGACCTGGGTGAGACCGACGATCCGGTAGGCGCTCGACCACCCCTGGCCGGAGGTCAGGGCGTAGCTCATGATGAACGGGCTGATCGACGCCCCCAGCCCCCAGAAGCTGTGCAGCCAGTTCATGTGCCGGGCCGCGTAGTGCAGGGCCACGTAGTTGTTGAGGGCCGCGTCGACCGCGCCGGCTCCCAGCCCGTAGGGGACAGCCCACAAGCACAGCACCCAGAACGAGCCGGAGACGGAGAAGCCGACGAGGGCGGCGGCGGTGAGCCCCACGCTGACGGCCGTGACGACGCCGGTGCCGAGGCGGCGGGTGACCCGCTCCGAGGCGAGGCTGGACACGATCGTGCCGCTGGCGATGATCATGGTCACGATGCCGGCATAGGCCACCGGGACGCCGAGGTCCTGGTGCATGACCGGCCACCCGGCCCCGACGAGGGAGTCCGGGAGGCCGAGGCTGATGAAGGCGATGTAGATGATCGCCAGGAGGAGCGAGTACACGGCGGGGTGGGCTGCCTTTCACAGGAGCGACGAGCGGTGGGCGCGAGGTGGACCACCGACATGCGTACGAACGTACAGGCGACGGCGACGCGGGGCCACCGTCGTGCGCCCGACCGGTTCCGTCGGCACATCCTCGCAGGTCACGATCACTTACTGAACGTTCGTTAGACAATTTCCAGACCGAGCGCTACCGTCGTGCCTGATTGAGCATCACCACCTTCAAAGGAGAAGCGGATGTCCTCGGCACCCATCGGTCACCGACTCAGCACACCTCTCAGCCGACGCGGCTTCCTCAGCCTCACCGGTCTCGCGGCGATGACCGTGACCCTCGCCTCGTGCTCCGGCGGCGGAGGTGGCGGAGGACGCCCGAACCCCCGCGAGGCCAAGGCCCTCGCCCTCCCCACCTACGTCGCGCCGCGCGAGGTCCCCGGCGGCATCGTCAGCGCGGTCGAGGGCATGCCGACCATCTACACCCAGCCCATCCAGGAGTACTACGACTCCGTGACCGCAGCGCCGCTCTCGGGCGGGAAGGTCACGACCTTCCAGGTCCTGTGGGGCGCACCGCCCCAGTCCGCCCCCGCCAACGAGTACTGGGCCGGGCTGAACGAGCGCCTCGGCGGGACCTTCGAGCCCACCCTGGTCGCCTTCGACACCTACAACGAGAAGATGGCCACGACCATCGCCTCGGGCAACGTCCCCGACCTCCTGTTCGTCCAGGACACCAACGCCGTCGCCGCCAAGGCGATCAACGACGGCGTGTTCGCCGACCTCTCCGAGGCGCTCGCCGGCGACGAGGTCCTGCGCTGGCCCAACCTCGCCAACGTCGGGTCGAACGCCTGGAAGGCCTCGGCCAAGAACGGGCACCTGTTCGGCATCCCGAACGAAGACCCGTACCTCACCAACTTCCCCGCGATCCGCTGGGACCTCATGGCCGCGGCCGGCTTCGACGAGATGCCGGCCGACGCCGAGGGCTTCCTCGAGATGATGACCGCCGTGGCCGACCTCAGGTCGGTGAACGGCAAGCAGCACTGGGGCATCGGCGCCTTCGACGGCAAGCTCCAGGCCGTCGTCGAGTGGATGTTCCGGGCCGGGACCACGTGGCAGCTCGACGACTCGGGCAAGCTCGTCAACGTCATCGAGACCGACGCCTACGCCGACGTCCTCGAGTACCACACCAGGCTCTGGAAGGCCGGGGTCTACCACCCTGACGCCCTGGCGCTCGCGACGCAGGGCAACAAGGCCGCCGAGATGTTCACCAACGGCCAGCTCGCCCTCACCGTCGACTCCTTCAACGGGTACTTCGGCGCCAACATCCTGCGCGACACCGTCGACATCACCGAGGGGGCCGACCCGCGCATGTTCGTCCCGCCGGCCTTCGACGGCGGCGAGATCGTCGTGCAGCGCAACGACGGCTACTGGGGCATGGTCTCGATCTCGGCGAGGGCCGCCGAGGACCCGGAGCGCCTCGCGGAGCTGCTCGACGTCATCAACTACTGGCGCGCGCCCGACGGCAGCACCGAGGCCCTGTTCATCCACACCGGCGCCGAGGGCTACAACTACGAGCTCGGCGAGGGCAATGCGATCGTCGACCTCGGCGACGAGACCGCCAACAACGACCGCGCCGCGCTCCAGTGGCTCGGTGCGTTCAAGTCGCCGTCCTTCGTCGTGGCACCCGCCTCGCTCGAGTTCGTCGAGAACTTCCAGCAGTCCCTCGAGCCGCTGGTCGCGGCGACCGTGCCCAGCCCCGTCGTCGGCCTCTACAACGAGCCCAACGTGAGCGAGGGCGCCAAGCTCTCCGCGGTCGACACCGACTACCGCAACGGCATCGTGTCCGGGCGCATGTCGCTCGACCAGCTCGACGAGTACCGCGACGCCTGGCGCAAGGCCGGCGGCGACCAGGTCCGCGAGGCGTACGAGACCGCCCTCGCCGAGCAGGCCTGACCGCATGTCCGTGACCCAGGACGGGGCGCCGGCACAGGCCGGCGCCCCTCGGGCGGGGAGCGACGACCCGAGCGGTCGGCGCGGACCGTCTCGACGCCGCCGCAAGACCCCGGACCCGCGCCTCCAGCACGTCGTGCGCGAGCAGGCCTCCGTCTGGACCCGCATGAAGCGGGAACGGTGGACCTACGCGTTCATCCTCCCCGGGCTGCTGTTCTTCCTGCTGTTCGCCTACGTCCCGCTGCTCGGCAACGTCGTCGCGTTCCAGGACTACTCCCCCTACTGGGGCGTCGGCGGCTCCGAGTGGGTCGGCTTCCAGAACTTCACCGCGATGTTCTCCGACCCGCAGTTCCTCGGTGCGCTGCAGAACACGCTCATCATCTCGTTCCTGCAGATCGCCTTCGCCTTCCCCGCACCGATCCTGCTGGCGCTCCTGCTCAACTCGCTGATCTCCGAGCGGGTCAAGCGGGTGGTCCAGTCGATCGTCTACCTGCCCCACTTCATCTCGTGGGTGATCGTCATCTCGATCTGGCAGCAGGTGTTCGGCGGCGCCGGCCCCGCGGCAGAGCTGTTCTCGGCCATCGGGATCGACAACGTCAACATCATGTCCGACCCCGACACCTTCAAGGCGCTCGTCGTCTCGCAGGTGATCTGGAAGGACATCGGCTGGGGCACGATCATCTTCTTCGCCGCGATCAGCGGCATCCCCACAGAGCTCTACGAGGCGGCTGCCGTGGACGGTGCCGGGGCGGCCCGGCGCACCTGGCACATCACGCTCCCCGGCCTCGTCCCGGTCATCACGCTGCTGCTCATCCTCACCATCGGCAACGTGCTCACCGTCGGGTTCGAACAGCTGCTGCTCCAGCAGCCCGCGGTCGGCGCGAACGCCGCCGAGGTGCTCGACACCTTCGTCTACTACCGCGGCATCGCGGGCGGCGACTGGGGCCTGTCGACAGCAGCGGGGCTGTTCAAGGGAGTCATCGGCACGATCCTCGTGATCGCCGCCAACAAGTTCGCCAAGAGGCTCGGGACCGGAGGGTTGTTCTGATGACAGCAGCACCGCAGGCGCCAGCACCCCTGCTCGACCGTGTCGAGCCGGTCTACCGGCCGTCCGGCAAGCGCCCCGTCTGGATGGGCACCCCCTCGCCGGGGGTGCAGCTCCTCAAGGCGATCACCATCGCGCTCATCGTCCTCGTCATGCTCTACCCCTTCGTGTACGTCATCGCGATGAGCTTCGCCTCGCGCGAGGCCGCGGCGTCGGGCGGGTTCTTCCCGACGACCTTCTCGCTCGACGCCTACCGGTCGATCCTCGGCGGGGACGTCGTCACGCGGGCGATGCTCGTGTCGATCGGCATCACCACCGTGGGCACCACGCTGTCGATGATCTTCACCACGACGCTCGCCTACGGGCTCATGCGCACCAAGGACGTCCCGGGGGCCAAGACGATCCTCGTCATGGTCCTGTGCACCATGCTGTTCGGCGCCGGGATCATCCCGAACTACCTGCTCGTGCGGTCGCTCGGGCTGCTCGACTCGTACTGGTCGCTCATCGTCCCGGGGCTCATCTCCGCCTTCAACATGGTGGTGGTGCGCAACTTCTTCATGGGGCTGCCCAGCGAGCTCTTCGAGTCGGCCCGGCTCGACGGGGCGAGCGACTGGCGGATCTTCACGCGCATCGTCATCCCGCTGTCCAAGGCGGTGCTGGCCGTCATCGCGCTGTTCTACGCGGTCGGGTACTGGAACTCGTTCTTCAACGCGATGATCTACCTCAACGACACGTCCAAGTGGCCCATCCAGGTGGTCCTCAACCAGTACGTGGTCCAGGGCTCGGCGCTCACCTCGATCCAGGCACCGGACCAGCCGCCGCCGCCCGGGCAGACCCTCCAGATGGCCGTCATCGTCGTCGCGACGGTGCCGATCCTCATGCTCTACCCCTTCGCCCAGCGGTACTTCACCAAGGGGGTGCTCACCGGGGCGATCAAGGGCTGACGGCGATCGAGGGCTGACCGCGCCCCTCAGTCCTCCTCGGGGGCCAGGGAGGCGACGAGGGCGTCGATGGTGCGGTGCGTGACGGCCGCCATGTCGACGGCGCCCGGGTCCAGCAGCCACTGGACCTGCAGCCCGTCCATCACGGCGATGATCGCGATCGCCGTCTCGGTGACGTCGGCGTCGTCACGCAGCTCGCCGATGTCGCGGGCCTGGGCGAGGGCGGTCTGGACCATCTCGCGCAGGCCCACGTACCGGTCCCGGAACCACTCCTGGGCCGGGTGGTCGGTGGTCACCGACTCGGCCGACATCACGGCGTACAGCTGCGTGATGCCGGGCCGGGTGCTGTTGAGCGCCGCCGTGTCGACCAGGTGCCGCAGGAAGTCGAGCCCGACCAGCTCCTGGCCGTGCGCGGCCTCCTCGATGTCGACCATGTCGCGGGTGTGCAGCACCTCCGTGAGGAGCTGGTCCTTGGTCTTGAAGTGGTGCAGGATGCCGGCCGCCGAGATGCCCACCTCGTCGGCGATCTCCGCGAGCGAGGCGTTGTAGAACCCCTTGTTCGCGAAGGTGGTGAGCGCCGCCTCGAGGATCTCCTTGCGGCGGCGCTGGGTGCGGGCCTTCTGCACGCCGACGGGTTCGGAGGTCACGACGTCGGGGGCGTCGGCGGCCGTCGGAGGACTCTGCTCAGGTGCCATACCAGCGAAGCGTAGACGACCACCGGGCCCGACGACGACCACCTCACGACCGCACCAGCACCTCCCCCTGACCGCCCGCTGACCATCCGATGACCACCCGGCCACAGCGCCGGACCACCACCCCGAACCGACGGACGGACCACCCGATGACTCCCCTCGACCACACCGACCCGCAGACCGAGAGCACCAGCGCCAGCCCGAGGACCAGCGCCGCGAGCGCCTTTACCACCACCGTGTCCCGGGCGGGCGGCCCGCCCGCCGGGAGGCCAGCGGGCGTCGTCCGCAGGAACGGCACGCAGGTGGTGGACGGCGCGGGCGAGCGGGCGCTCTTCCGGGGCGTGGGCATCGGGACCTGGCTGCTCCCCGAGGGCTACATGTGGCGCCTGCCGCACGTCGACCCCGCCGCGGGCTCCGGCGTCCCGGCGCAGTCGCCGCGGGAGATCGAGGCGCTCGTCGCGAGGCTCGTCGGCGACGAGCGGGCCGCGGCCTTCTGGGCCGGGTTCCGCGAGGCGTTCTTCACCCGCTCGGACGTCGACCGCATCGCCGCCGAGGGCTTCGACCACGTGCGGCTGCCGATCAACGCCCGGGTGGTCATGGACGACGACGGGACGTTCCTCGAGGAGGGCCTCGCCCTCGTCGACGCCTGCGTCGGCTGGTGCCGCGAGGCCGGGCTGCACGTGGTCCTCGACCTGCACGGGGCACCCGGCGGCCAGACGGGCACGAACATCGACGACTCCCCGCGGGGGCGTCCCGAGCTCTTCACCGACGAGCGGTACCGGGCGCTCACCGTCCGGCTGTGGACGGAGATCGCCCGGCGGTACGCCGGCGACGAGACCGTGGCCGCCTACGACCTGCTCAACGAGCCGCTGCCCGACGAGCACGCCGTGCGTCACCGGGACGACCTCGTGGCCCTGTACCGCGACCTCACCGCCGCCGTCCGGGCCGTGGACCCGGACCACCTGATCATGTACGAGGGCACGCACTGGGCGAGCGACGTCTCGATCTTCACCGAGGTGTGGGACGAGCGCTCCGTGATCCAGTTCCACCGGTACTGGGCCGCCCCCGACCTCGACGGCATCGCGACCTTCCTCGAGGTGCGTGACCGGCTCGGGCTGCCGCTGTACATGGGCGAGGGTGGCGAGAACGCACCCTCGTGGCTCGCGACGGCCTTCGGGCTGTACGAGGGCCAGGGCATCGGCTGGAACTTCTGGACGTGGAAGAAGCTCGACAACCCGCACTCCCCCGCCGTCGTGGTCCCTCCGGCCGGCTGGGCCGACGTCCAGGCCTTCGTCGCCGGGACCGGGCCGCAGCCCGCGCCCGAGGACGCGTGGGAGACGCTCGTCGCGCTCGTCGACGCGATGCGCCTGGAGCGCTGCGAGTGGCACCCCGAGGTGGTCGCCGCGCTGCTCCGCCGCACGCCCGTCGAGCTGCCCGCCTACGCCTACGGGACGCACGGCGAAGGGGTGTCGTGGGAGACGTCGGCGCGGTCGTCGGACGCGCCGGGGGCACGAGCGGGAGGCGCGCCTCCCGCCGCGCCGGGCTCGTTCCGTGCGGACGACGGTGTCACGGTCGAGCGCCACGGCGGTGAGGAGGGCGCGAACCCCTTCGCGGCCGACCCCGCCGAGCGCGCCCGCGCCGGGCGGCTCTGGGTGCTGCTGCAGGACGGCGACAGCGTCGCGTACGACGTCTCCCTCGGGGAGGCGACGCTCGCGGCCGGGCGGCTCGCCGTCACCCTCGACGTGTGCCCGGCGGACGGGGTCGGAGCGGCAGACCGTGCCGTCCAGGTGAGCATCGACGGCGTGGAGGTGCCGGGCGGCTGGTCGGGCGACACCTGGTCCGGGGCGACGCGAGCGCTCCCGCAGGGCACGGCGACACCGGTCGGCGGTCAGTCGCGGGTGACCGTCCGGTGCGTCGGCGACGACCTCCGCCTCGGCGCCGTCACGCTCACCTGAGGCACGTCCCGTAGGTTGCGGAGCGACCTAGGTTGTCGCGTCACCTAGGTTGTGCCACCATCTACCCATGGACACACCGAGCTGGCCCGCCGAGTGGCTGCGCAGCGCTCTCAGCGGCGCCGTCCTGTCGATCGTCAGCGAGGGCGAGACCTACGGGTACGTGATCGCCCAGCGCCTCGCCGACGGCGGCATGGGCGTGGTCAAGGGCGGCACCCTCTACCCGCTCCTGGCGCGGCTCGAGCAGGACGGCGACGTCACCGCGACGTGGCGCGAGGGGACGAGCGGCCCCGGCCGCAAGTACTACGCCCTCACCGAGGCAGGGACGGTGCGCCTCGAGGCGCACCGCAGGGACTGGGCCGCCTTCACCGAGGCGAGCACCGCGATCATCATGGGGACGAGAGGCACGTCATGACCGAGCGACCGCACACCGAGTACACGAACGAGCTCGCCGAGACGCTCGACCTGCGCGACGTCCCGGCCGACGCGGTCGCGCAGATCGTCCGCGAGGTCGAGAGCCACCTCGCCGAGTCCGGCGAGGACCCCGTCGAGGCCTTCGGGCCCGTCGCCCGCTACGCCGACCAGTTCGCCCCGCGCTCCCGCGAGCGCGGACTCCTCACGCTCGCCGTGTCGGCCGGGCTCCTCGGCTTCGGCGGGGCGTTCCTCGTCATCAGCGGGGTCTTCGGGCTCCTCGACGAGACCGCGGAGCTCTGGGGGCTGCCTCCGTGGGCCCGGATCGTCGGCGGTGCGCTCCTGATCGCGACCTTCGCGGCCATGGTCGTCGTCCTCGCCGTCCGCTCGCGTCGCCGCGCGGCAGCCTGGCGGCTGGGCCAGACCGACTCCTGAGGGGCCTCAGGGCCCCTCCTGGCGCGTCCCGCCGGGAAGGCGCGCCGCGCTGACCTGCGGGGCGACCCGAGCCCTCGCGCAGGCCCGTGCGGGGTGCTCTACTCAGGTCAGGCGGTCGACCGTGCCGCCGGTGCTTTCTCGATCTGGACGGCCCCTCCGGCGTCCCCGTCTCGGGGCGCCCTACGAGAGGCTGCCTGATGATGACTGCACCCAGCAGAGTCCGTCCGATCCGATCCGCGCGCACGGGCGGGGGCGGTCCGCTCGCCGTCTCCGTCGTCGCGGTGCTCGCCCTGGGGTCCACCCTGGTCGTGCTGAGCCAGCTGCCCGCCGAGGCAGCAGACCCACCCGTCCCGCTCGGCACCGCGGAGACCTTCTCCGTGCTCGGTGCCGAGACGGTCACCAACACCGGCCCGAGCGTCCTCGGGCAGAGCCTCGGGGTCAGCCCGGGCACCACGGCCCCCGGCTTCCCGCCAGGGCTCGTCGGCGGCGAGACGCACCTCGGCGACGCCGACGCGCTGCAGGCGAAGGCCGACCTCTCCACGGCCTACGGCGACGCCGCCGGACGCACACCCTTCACCAGCCTGCCCGCCGAGCTCGGTGGGCAGACCCTGACGCCCGGCACCTACCGGCTCCCTGCCGCGCAGCTCACCGGGACGCTCACGCTGAACACCCTCGGCGACCCCGCGGCCGTCTTCGTCTTCCAGCTGACCTCGGGCCTCACGACCGCCTCCGACAGCGCCGTGGTGTTCCTCGACGACGCCGCGTCGTGCAACGTCTACTGGCAGGTCGCCGAGAGCGCCACGATCGGCAGCGGCACCGACTTCGTCGGGACGGTCATGGCCTCGACGTCCATCAGCATGGCGACAGGCGCCACGCTCGAGGGCCGTGCGCTCGCCCAGACCGGCGAGGTCACCCTCGACACGAACACCATCACCGCGCCGGTGTGCGACGTCGTGACCCCCACGCCGACGGACACACCGACCGCGACGGACACGCCGACAGACACCCCGACGGACACCCCGGCGCCGACGGTCGCCCCGACCACGGCACCGCCCGCAGTCCCCTCGGAGACGCCCGTGCCGACCCCCGAGGTGCCCGGCGCACCGCCCACCGGCCCGGACGCGGGCGTCGTCGTCCCGCCGAGCCCCACCGCGTCGTCTCCCGGAGACCGACGCTCGACCACCGAGAGCGACCGGTACCGCGACGAGGACCTCTCGGAGACCGGCACCGACGCGGCCCCGCTCCTGCTCGCCGGCGGAGTCCTCGTAGCCCTGGGCGTCACCACCCTCGCCGTCCGCCGCCGCCGAGGCACCCGCCCCTGACCCATCTCTCCCCTGACCCACCCCTCCCATGCCCGGGGCGCGCTGACCAGGTCCCCCCCAGGGGGCCTCGGCCTCGCGCCCCGGGCATGAGGGCGGGCGGGTGCGGGGTGGGGGTAGCGGTTACGATCTGGTCTTCAGCTGAGACGAGGTCTTCCGGTGCCGCACACCCTTCGCGCGTCGAGCGCACCCAACGGCCTGAACATCCAGGTGACGCGCGTCGAGCACGACGGGCTGTACCTGCGCATCTGGCGGGCGTCGGTCGACGAGCTCATCGAGGTGGACTCGGCCGACCGCCGCGACTTCGTGCTGGTGCACGGGATCGGCGTCTCCTCGCAGTACTTCGAGCGGCTCGCGCTGACGCTCGCGAAGGTCGGGATGGTCTACCTCGTCGACCTCCCCGGCTTCGCGGGCGTCCCGCGGCCCTCGCACCCCCTCGAGATCGCGGACTTCGGCCGGTTGGTCGGGGGGTGGATCGAGCAGCAGGGGCTCGTGGACCCGGTGATCATCGGGCACTCGATGGGTGCCCAGGTGGTCACCGAGGTGCTCGCCCAGCACCCCGGGCTGTCCACGCACGCCGTGCTCATCGGCCCGCCCGTCAACGTCGAGGAGCGCTCGACCACCCTCCAGGCACTGCGGTTCCTGCAGAGCACCGTCTTCGAGTCCTCGCGCACGCGCCGCATCGCGATGAGCGGGTACGTGCGCTGCGGCCCGCGGTGGTTCGCGCAGACCCTGCCGCGGATGATGCGGTACCCCATCGAGGAGCGCCTCGCCGAGGTCGACGCCTCGGTCCTGGTGCTCCGCGGCGTCCACGACTGGGTCGCCCCCGAGGGGTGGGTCGACCTCGTCGCCGGGCTGCCCACCAAGGGCCGCTGGGAAGAGGTGCCGGGGGCCGCGCACGCGGTCATCTACGACCACAGCGACGAGGTCGCCGCCCTCGTCATGGACCACCTGCGGCGGTGACCGGCGTGAGCCAGCCCGGGACGTGGGACCGACTGCGCGCGAGCGTCCGCGCCGCGCGTCGGGTCCCGCGCGGCTGGTGGGCCTGGACCTCCGACTACGTCTACGTCGTGTGGCGCCAGCTCCGCGGCCTGCTCACCCGCCCGGACCCCGCCGCCCTCGCCTCCGGCACCCGCACACCCGTGGTGCTGCTCCCCGGCATCTACGAGACGTGGTTCTTCCTCGAGCCGCTGGCCCGCGTGCTGCACGACGCCGGGCACCCGGTCCTCACCGTGCCGGGCCTGCGGTGGAACCTGTCCGACCTCGAGACGTCCGCCCGGCTCGTCACCGAACGCCTCGCCGAGGCCGGCGCCGGCCCGGTCGTGCTGCTCGCGCACTCGAAGGGCGGGCTCGTCGGCAAGGCCCTCATGTCCCACCCCGGGGCGGGCGACGACGTCGTCGGCATGGTCGCCGTGAACACGCCCTTCGCGGGGTCGGTCTACGCGACGTACTTCCCGTCACGCCCGGTGCGGGCGCTCTCCCCACGCTTCCCGGCGATGCGCGCGCTGGCCCGCGAGGTCGGCGCGCACCGGCGCATCGTGAGCGTCTACGGGATCTTCGACCCGCACGTCCCCGGCGGCAGCGGGCTGGCCGGGGCTACCAACGTGCAGCTGCCGGTGATGGGCCACTTCAGGACCGTCGCGCACCCCGCCGTGCAGCGCGCGGTGCTCGAGCACGTCGGTCGTCTCGACCGGTCGCGCGCTCCCGGGCCCTCGCCCGAGACCGCTCCCCACGACGACGACGCAGCGACGTGAGGGACACCGAGCCCCGCAGGCGCGCCCACGTCGAGCCGTGCCCACGGATCGCTCGGACCGTCTCGTCGACGGACGCCCAGTAGCGCGACACCCCTCGGGTCCCTGCGCCGTCGGCCGAGAACACCGCCGCGTCGGCCTGCTCGGCGAGCAGCGCGACGGGGGCCTTCGGGAAGGTCTCGAGCAGCGCCCGCGACGCCTCACGACGTGTCGCGTCGGTCGGCGGGGGGACCCGGAAGTCGTGCGCGGTGTCGAGGACCTCGTCCCACCCGCCGCTGATCTGCTGCTCCGCGGTCGGGGCCCTGCGGCGCCGACGACGGCGGCGCGCCTTGAGCGCGAGCACCACGAGGACGGGCACCAGGAGGAGCAGGAGGGGGACGGCCACAACCGCCACGACCACGAGGACGGCCCGGAGGTCGCCCGCGGCCTCGGTGTCCTCCTCGTTGGTGGTCACCGACGGGTCCTCGGCGTCGTCCGACGGCGGTGCGACGGGCTCGGCGGGCGGCGGCGGGGGCTGGACGACCTGCGGCTGCGGCTCGTTCTGCACCTCCTCGTCGGCCGTCTCGGGGGTCCGGTTGGTCTCCGGGGTCGGGAAGTACGGCACCCAGCCGACGCCCTCGTAGGCGATCTCGGTCCAGGCCTGGATCTCGCCGCCCTGGAAGGTGATCGAGTCGTCGCCGCGCTGCTCCTCGGTGGGCACGAAGCCGAGCACCACGCGGGCGGTGAGGCCGGACTGGGTGGCCATGAGCGCCATGACCGAGGCGTACTGCTCGGCGTCGCCGACCATGAGGTCGTCGCCGAGCAGCAGGTTCATGCGGTAGGCGGAGTGCCCGGCGAGCGACGGGTAGTCGTCGCCGTGGCTGAAGTACCCCGTGTCGTGGAGGTAGGTCTCGATCGCGCGGGCCGCGCCGGCAGGTGAGCTCGCGTTCGCGGTGACCTGCTTGGCGCGCTCGACCACCACGTCCGGGACCTGCTGCGGCGCGGGGAGCGCGAGGCTGCTGGCCCGCGCGGAGCCGATCTCCTCGTCGGTGACGGGGCCGGGGACCACGGCGTCGAGGGTGTACCGCTGCCCGGGGACGAGCGAGGTGCTGAGGACCCCGGTGCCGGTCGCGTCGTTGAAGCGGAACGCCTCGCGGTCGCGGTCCGCGTCGGGCCCGGAGAAGGTGACCGAGCGGGTCTCGCCGACCGTCGGCAGCCACGGCCCGCCGAGCGCGTCCACCTGGACCTCGACGGTGGCGTCCTGCCAGACCGTGGCAGCGCTCGTGGAGACGGGGATGGTGTCGCCGACCTTGCGGAAGGCTCCGGAGGCCTGCGGCTCGCCGTCGCCGACGACGTTCCACACCACGCCGTCGAAGCTGTCCATGGTCGCGAGCCGGACGAGGCCGTCCTCGGGGAGCCCGTCGACGGTGAGCAGGTCGGTCTCGCGCTGGTCCTTGATGAACGCGCGGTACGCCGACAGCGGGCTGGCGTGGTCGCGCGGGTCGAAGGGCGGGACGATCACGCTGCGCAGCACGAACCGTGGGGTGTCGCTCGCGACGACCGGCGCGAGCAGCACGCCGCCCCCGACGGACAGCAGCGCGAGGACCGCGAGGGACGGCACGCGCTGCGGCCGCCAGCCGCCGCGACGCCACGCGACCCACACCACGACCAGCACGGTCACGGTCGCGCCGACCACCACGGCGAGGGTCCGCTGGACGGTGCCGAGCAGGATGGCCAGGACGAGCACGGCGGGCGGCACCACGACGGCGCCCAGCAGGCGCAGCGACGCGGCGCGCCCCGTCGACGCGCGCGTCGCGGCGAGCAGCCCGCCGCCGAGCACCGCACCCAGCCCGAGGACGAAGGGCGCGACGAGCGCGGTGCCGCTGGTCCCGATCGGCGGCTCGAGGGTGAGCACCTGCTTCCAGGACGTCACGACGCCCTGACCGAGCGTCACGAGGGTGCGGCCGGTCGGCAGCACCCCGGCGGTGGTGGTCGACGGCGCGGCGAGCGGCCCGCCGAGCAGCACGTACGCGAGGAAGGTCGCGGCGAGGGTGACGACGACGGGCCAGCGGCGCACGAGCGCGGCCACGGCGAGCACGGCGCCCACCACGACGCCGCCGACGACGGCAGGCGCCGCGGCGCCCAGGCCGAAGACGGGGACGAGCGGCACGAGGGCGAGGAGCACGGCGAGGGCGAGCACGACGACGTCGACGAGCTGCGCACCGAGGCTCCGGGAGCCGACCGGTGCACCGACGAGCCGGACGCTGCGGCCCTGCGAGTCGGTGGTGGTCTCGGGTGGTCGGCGCGTGCCGAGCAGGCCGGTCACCCGGTCACCAGCTGTCGGAGCAGGCGCGGGAGGTCCTCGACGGCGCCGAGGGTGGAGACGGACAGCGGGCCCTGGGTGCGGAGGCTGACCTCGGCACCGGGCTCGCACTGCACGAAGACGGTCCGCAGCCCGGCGGGCAGGTGCGCCGAGCTGCTGCGCAGCTGCGCACGGCTGGGCACGCTGCCGGTCACGACCACGGCCATCGAGGCGGTCGGGGCGACCCGGGCGACGGTGCGGGTGAGGTCGACGGCGTCGTCGGCGCGCGGCGCGGCGGCGATGCCGGCGCAGTCGTCGAGGAGCCGGCGAGGGGTCTGGGTTCGGAGCCTCGCGGTCCCGGCGAGGGCGGTGATCTCGAGCCCGTCGCGGACCACGTGGGTGCCGAGCGACGCGAAGGTGCTCACGGCGAGCTCGAGCTCCTCCTCGTCGCGGTAGTCCTCGGTGTCGGCCGAGACGGCCAGGGCGGTGTGGGTGCGCCGGGTGTCCTCGAACTGGCGGACCATGAGCGTGCCCGTGCGGGCGCTGGTGCGCCAGTGGATGCTGCGGCGGTCGTCGCCGGGGATGTACTCGCGGAGCGCGTGGAACGACATGTCGTCGTCGGAGATGGTGCGGGTGGACTGCCCCTCGAGGTCGCGCAGCAGGCCGGCACGGGTGCCGTCGAGCGACACCGTCACGGGGTGGACGTAGAGCTCGACCGGGTCGGTCCAGAGCACCTCGCGGCGGGCCATGCCGAGCGGGTCGGCGCGCACCGAGCGCACCGGTCCGACGACCACCACGGCCCGGCGCGTCGTGGGGATCGCGTAGACCTCCTCGTGCTCGGCGCCGGCGGCCATGCTGGGCAGCGCGAAGCTAGCCGAGCCGATGCCGACCGGCAGCTCGATGCGCGCCGGGAGCAGGCGGCGGCGCCCGACGTTGCGCACGCCGATGCGCCCCATGGCGCGCTCGCCCACGGTGACGGACTGGTCGGCGAGGTCGACGTCCACCGCGTAGTGCGAGCGCCCGACGGTCATGGCGGCGGACACGAGGACCGCGACACCGAGCACGCACCCGGCGACGACGAGCTCGGCCCAGCCGTAGCGGCGGCCGACCACGAGGGTGACGACGGACGCGACGAGCATGCCCCAGCCGAGCGCGGTGAGCCCTGCGCTGCGCGCGCGCACACCCCGGACGGCGGAGCGTGCCAGACGCTGGGTCGTGGCCCTCCTGCCGGAGGGTGCTGCGGGCGTGCTCATGTCAGGGTGGCTCGTTCGGTGGGCGGGACGGTCTCGGTGAGGATGCGCTCGACGATCTCCTCGGGGGTGACCCCGGCGAACTCGGCCTCGACGTCGAGCACCAGTCGGTGCGAGAGCACGGCGACGGCCAGCTCCTTGACGTCGTCGGGGACGACGTAGGCGCGCCCCTGCGCGGCGGCCCACACCTTGGCGCAGCGCACGAGGGCGAGGCACCCGCGGACGGAGGCGCCCAGGCGGGTCTCGGCGTCGGTGCGGGTGGCCTCGGCGAGGCGTGCGACGTAGTCGTTGATCGACGTGTCGACGTACACGGACGCGGCGAGGTCGGCCATGCTCGCGACGGCGGCCGACGTGATGACCGACGTCATGGCCGAGGTGCGGTCCCGGGCGGCAGACCCGGCGAGGATCTGCACGGTCGACGCGTGGTCGGGGTACCCGAGGGACGTCTTCATGAGGAAGCGGTCCAGCTGAGCCTCGGGGAGGCGGTAGGTGCCGGCCTGCTCGATGGGGTTCTGGGTCGCGATGACCATGAACGGCCGGCCCACCGGGTACGAGGTGCCGTCGACGGTGACGCGCGACTCCTCCATGACCTCGAGGAGCGCGGACTGCGTCTTCGGGGAGGCGCGGTTGATCTCGTCGGCGAGGACGACGGAGGCGAAGATCGGGCCCTTGTGGAACTCGAAGACGCCCGTCTTCTGGTCGTAGATGGTGACGCCGGTGACGTCGGAGGGCAGGAGGTCCGGCGTGAACTGGATGCGGTGGTGCGAGCCGTCGACGGTCGCGGCGAGCGCCTTGGCGAGCATCGTCTTGCCGGTGCCGGGCGCGTCCTCGAGGAGGATGTGCCCCTCGGCGAGCATGGCCGTGAGCGTGAGCCGCACGACGTGCGTCTTGCCGAGCACGGCCTGGCCGACGTTGTCGACGAGCGTGCTGAAGGTCTGGGCGAACCAGGCAGCCTGCTCGGCCGTCATGGGGCCGGTGGTCGTGTTCGAGGTCATCAGGACGTCACGCTCTCTGTCGGTCGCAGCGGGGCTGCGGGTGTGGTGCTGGTCTGCGGTGCTGGTCGCGGGCTCTGGGGGACATCATGACCGGCCGCCCGCCCCGGACGCGGGACGGGAGGCGGCTCGGCGTCACCCTTCACCCCGTGCCGGGGTCCGTGCCCGGGTCGGTGGGCTCGGGCTCAGGCGTGGGTGGCTCAGCGATCGTCACCTCGATCGGCGGGGCCGTCGTCCGACCCTTCGGGCTGACCGCGGACACCTCGACGCGCCAGATCCCCGGTCCGACACCCTGCTCCGCCGCAGTGGCCGTCGCGGTCGTGGCCGAGGGGCCACCGGAAGCCTGGTACCAGCGTGAGACGGTGCCGTTCGGGCGCGTCAGTCGGTACTCATACCCAGTGATCGGGCTTCCGTTCTCGCTCGCCGGGCTCCAGTTCATCGTGATCGACGGTGGCGCGTCCATCGGCGTCGCGGTCACCGCGGCCGGGGCGGTCGGCGGCTGCGATGCCGCGGGGCCGCCCTGCTTGCTCTCCGGCAGGCTGTCGCCCTGGGCGTTGACGGCGACGACCTGGACCGTGACGAGACCGTCGAGCGGCACGTCGATCGACATCGAGGTCCCAGCCGTCGAGGACTCCGCGCCGTTCACCCAGACCTTGTACCCGGTCACCGACGACCCACCGTTGTTCTCGACGACCCACGACGCGTTGACGCTGCGGAACCCGTTGGGGGTGATCGTGACGACCGGCTTCTGCGGCACGGTCCGCACGTCGACCGGCGCGATCGTCGTCCACTCGCCCACGGCCTCACGGTCGTTGATCGCGCGGACCCGGAACTGGGCGGACTGCGTCCCGCCGGCGATCGGCGAGACGGTCTTGCTGGTCTCGACGAGGCTCTCTATGCCGCCAGGGCCCTCGAGCTCGTAGCGCGCGACGCGGATGCCCACTCCACCGGTGTCGGTCGGGGCGTTCCACGAGAGCGTGACCTGGCCGTCGCCGAAGGGCCGGCCCGAGGCAGCCGCAGCGCGCGCCCCGGTCGGCGCCTTGGGCGGCGCGAAGGTCGAGGTCGGCGCGCTGACGCCCGGCGCCCCCTCGCCCACCGAGTTCCGGGCGGTGACGGACACCGTGTACTCCGCGCCGTTGACCACGGAGGTGAACAGCGTCTCGCGGTCTCCGCCGCCGACCGACGCGGTGAGCGTCGGGTGCCCCGGGCTCTGCGCGACCACGCTGTACCCGGTGACCTCGGCGCCGTTCGAGCCGGCGGCGGTCCAGGCGGCGCGGATCTGCCCGCCGAGCACCGTGTCCACCCGTGCCGCGCTGACCTCGGGGGTCCCTGGCAGGCCGGCGGGCACGGCGGCGCGCGACCCGTCGCTCCAGGCCCCGCCCTCGGGCGGGGTGGCGGCGTTGTGGGCGCGGACGCGGACGGTGTAGCCGGAGCCGTTCTCGAGGCCGGAGAACACGATGGTGGTCCCGGCGATCTCGCGGGACACGATGCCGCCGGGTCCGGAGAGCTCGGCCGTGTACTTGGTGACGGGCGTCCCGTCGTTCGCGGGGGCGCTCCAGGTGGCGGTGACCGTGCGGTCGCCGGCCTCGAGGCTCGGGGCGCCAGGGATGCCGGGGACGGCGTCCGGGGTGGCCCGGACGCTCGCGGTCGACTCGGGGCCCCAGCCGAGGGCGTTCTCGGCCGCGACGGTGAAGGTGTACTCCGTCCCGTTGTTCAGGCCGGTCACGGTGCAGGTGGTGGTGGGGCAGGACGTCGTCTGGCCACCGGGCGACCGGGTCACCCGGTAGCCGGTGATGGGCGAGCCGTTGGTGGTGGGCGCGTCCCAGGCGAGCGGCACGGCGCGGCTGGTCACGGCCCCGACCCGGGGGGGCGACGGTGCGCCGGGCACGTCGCGGACGGCGACGCGGATGGTGCCGTCGACCTCGCGCAGCGGGTCGCCGGTGACGTCGCGGACCCGGTACCGCACGACCATCTGCCCGGTGAAGCCCTCGGCGGGCCGGATCACCACGTTGCTGCCGGAGACGCGCGCGGTGCCCTGCGCGGCGACGACCGGCGAGGCGCTGAGCAGCGTGAGCGGCTCGCTGAAGGGGTTGCCTGCCCCGGCCAGCGCGTTGATCGTGGTGTCCCGACCGGCGGCGCCCTCGGCCTCGTGGACCATGAGCGAGGCGAGCTGGCGCGAGCTCGCGGCGACCTTGAAGGTGACCTGGACGTCCATGGTCCCCTCGGTCCCGTAGCCGAGGCGCACGGTCGCGCTGCCGAGGGTGCCGCGGGCGACGTCGGCGGGGACGCTCACGGCGAGGCGCGTGGTGCCCGGGGTGATCGAGGCGAGGAACCCGTTGCCGGGCGCCTGGACCACCTCGTAGGTGTACTTCTGCTCGGCCGACGCTCCCTGGGGCCCACGGGTGAACCCGAGCAGGTCGACGCTCGTGGACTCGCCCTGCGGCACGAGGAGCTCGCTCGGCGTGAAGGTCGGCGGGCGGGCGTCCTCGGTGAACACGGTGATGGGCAGCGTGAGCGTCGAGCGGCGTGCGCCCTGGTCGTCGCGGGTGGCACCGTCGGTGACCTCGACCGTGATCGAGGCGGGGCCCGCGTAGCCGGGGGCCGAGACGAACCGGAGGGTGGTGTCGTCGACCACGAGGTCGCTCTGGTCGGAGTTCGTCGCCGAGACCCGCTCGGCGTCGCGGACGCGCGCGGTCTTGCCGGTGCCGACCTGGACGAACTCGGCGAGGGAGATCTCGAGCTCCTCGCCGGAGGCCACGCGCAGCTCGCGCGTCTTGGGGCGCAGCGTGGGCGGGAAGTCGCCGAGGGCGGGCACGGTGATGAAGGCGTACGCGCCGGCGCCGTCGGCCTCGGGCCGGGTGTTGACCAGGCGGTAGGGGATGTTCTGGGTGCGGTCGGTGAGGGTGACCAGCACGCGGTCGCCGGCGACCACCTGGGCGACGTCCGAGTGCGACGACGGCACCCGCACCTCGAGGTCGCTCAGCGGCCCGGAGGGGTTCTCGGCGAGGGCGAGCACGTCGACCTCGACGCTCGTCTTGTCGACCACCTCGATCGGGGCCACCGTGACGTCGCGGGCGATCGGCGGGGCGATGGGCGCGTCGTCGACGACGTAGACGGTCAGGGTCGCGCGGGCCGTGGCACCGAGCTCGTTGGTCACGGTGTAGACGATGGAGAGCGGCTCGGTGGCCTGGTCAGGCGCGGTGACCACGACACGGCGCTTGTCGACGTGCGCCTCGATGCCCTCGGGCACCTCGAGCTCGGGGGCGAGGGTGAGCTCGCCGCCCGAGGGGTCGACGTCGTTGCGCAGCACGCGGACCTCGACGCGCTGGCCGGGCCGGACCGTCGCCTCGTCGTTGCGGGCGACGATGGCCTGTCCCTGCGCGCTGCGAGCGGAGATCCCGACGCGGACGGTCGCCTGGGCGCGCTGCCCCGTCCAGTCCTCGACGGCGTACTGGAACGAGTCGGTGCCGGAGGACCCGGGGAAGGCCTCGTACTCGAGGTAGTCGGCCCCCACGGCGACGATGCGCCCGAGGGTGGGCACGCTGTCGCCCTGGCCGAGGAGGGTGACGCCGTCGCCGTCGTCGTCGATGCCGGTGAGCGGCACGGGGATGCGGACGGTCTCGCCGTCGAAGGTGCGCGCGGTGAGCGCGCGGGGCCGCGGGGCGGTCTTGGTCTCGGGGTCCGAGGCGTGCACCGAGATGGTCAGCCGGGCGGTCGTGACGTTCCCGCCGGTGTCCTGGACGCTGTACGTCGTCTCCACGATGCCCGGGGTGCCGGTCGCCTGGAAGCGCAGCACGTCGCCCGAGGCGAACAGCAGGCCCTGCTCGGGGCTGAGGTCTTCGAGCAGGTCGGGGACGACCGACATCACGTCGCCGTCGGGGTCGACGGCGCTGTCGAGCACGGGGATCGTCACGACGCCCGTGGTGCGCACCGACGCCTCGAGGTCCTGGAGGACCGGCGGGCGGTCCTCGCCCGTGGGCTCGACGGGCTGCACGAGGATCTCGCCGGAGACCTCCTCGAGGCCGTTCGACACGCGGTACTCGAGGGTCTCGGGGGCGGCGAGGTCGCGCTGGGAGCTGATGCGGACGTACCGGTGGTCGACCACCACGGCCTGCAGCGCGGAGCCGTCGACCGCGGCGACGGAGGTCACCACGAGGACGCCGCCGGCGGGGTCGACGTCGTTGGCGAGCGGGTCGACGATCACCTCGCCGCCGCGGGGCAGCGGCGCGAGGTCGCGCACGGCGACCGGGCGCTGCGGCTCGGTGGTCGGCTCGACGACGTCGACACGGACGAGGCCCTGCGCCTGCTGGGGCGAGGCGACCACGGAGAACGGCACGTAGTACGTGGCGGCGTTGGTCGCGGTGAAGGTGAAGGTGCCGTCGTCGAGGGTGGCCTCGACGGTGGTGCCGGGCGGCTCGTCGACGCTCGCGAGGCGCACGGGCTCGCGGGAGAGGCTGTGGACCGACTCGAGGACGTCGACCTCGACGTCCTTGCCGGCCTCGGTGACCACGTGGATCGGGTCGATGCGGGGCGCCAGCGAGCCGGTCGCGCGGACGTCGACGGTCACCTGCCCGGTGGTCTGCTCGATGCCGTCGCTCACCACGACGGTGACGGTCTGGCGGCCGAGGGCCTCGCCCTCGGCGGTGACGGTGAGCATGCCGTTCTGGCGCGCGCGGACCGTCGCGGTCCCGTCGGTGACCGCGCCGAGGAGCACGAGCTCGTCACCGTCGGGGTCGACCCACCCGGCGAGGACGTCGTGGTCCACGGTCGCGCCCTGCTCGAGCTCGACCGACCCGGTGCGCAGCTCGAGCGGCGCCGAGTTGCTCCCGGGGTCGGCGGCGGTGAGCGTCACGGTGGCTGTCGAGGGCGGGCTGTTGCCGCGGCCGTCGGAGATCGTGTAGGTCAGCTGCGCGCTGCCCTGGGCCTGCGGGGACACGACGGCCTGGAGCGCGCGCCCGCCGAACACGGGCTCGACCACCGCGAAGCCCTCGTCGAGGCCGCTCGTGTCGAGCTCGCTGATCGCGATGATGCCGCACTCGCCGGCGGTGTCGTTGTTGAGGACCTCGAGGACGGTCGAGCGCCCGGGGCGGACGGCGAGGTCGTCGTCGACGGCACCCGGTGCGGCCGACTGCGCGGTGCACTCGGTGAGCTGCTGCTGGGTGGACTCGACCTCGTCGGACTCCTCCTCGGTGTCCGTGGTGTCGTCGTCCTGCTCGATCTGGTCCCAGTTGGGCACCTGGACGCGCGGCATCTCGTCGGGCAGCCACATGTTGCCCTGCAGGGTGTCGTTGAGGGCGACGACCGCGCGGTTGACGCGGAACACCGGCGTGCTCTGCGCGGTCATGCGCTCGAGGTCGAGGACCGTCGGGTCGCCGTCGCCGCAGCGCACGAGGTAGCTGCCGGTCGGGCTGGCCCAGGCACCGTAGACGCACTCGCCCACGCGCACGGGCGCTGCGGGCGTGCCGCGACCGGTCGAGGGGGTCGCCTCGACCTCCCCGGAGCCGAGGTCGACCTCGAGCAGGTGGCTGGTGGTCGCGACCGCGAGGGCCGGGCCCTGCGACGAGGACTGCTGGAGCACGGGCGCGGCACCGTCGACCACCTCGGTGGTCCAGCCGTCGCCGTGCAGTGTGGTCCCCGCGAGCATGACGAGCCGGCCGTCGACCGCGGTGACGGCGTCGGGCAGCACGCCCGCGGCGTCGTCGAGGGTCCCGGCGTCGGTGATCTCGAGGGTCCCGTCGACCATCTCGCCCCGGTGCACGGTGCCGTCGGTCGGGTCGAGGGCGAGCACGAGGCCGTCGGGGTCGACGGTCGCGAGCGCCCCGTCACCGAGGTCGAGGTCGCCGGGGGTGTCGCTCGTGACGGAGGCCAGGCTCGTCATGGTGCGGATCCACACGGAACCCTCGGGCGAGGTGATCGCGACGACACCCGCACCCATGGCCACCGTGGAGCCGGCGGGCACCTCGGCCTGCGCGGAGAGCGCCATGGTCGCGGGGTCGACGGTCGAGAGCATCCGGGGCTCGGAGAGCAGGACGTCCTGACCGGACTGCAGCACGTCGAAGGACGGGTCGGTCGCCACGAGCCCGCCGTTGAGCTCCTTGACGGTCGCGTCGTAGCGGCCGAGCTTGAGCTCGGAGCGGTTGGTGACCCACACGGCGCCGTCGTTGAGGTCGACCTCGGCGATCTTCACGCCCGGGTCGATGACGGCCATGATCGCCAGCACGGCCGGGACGGTCACGCCGGCGACGACGGCCGAGGTGGACCGTGCACGCTCGGCGCGCGTGGCGCCGCGCCCGAGCCTCATCGGCTGCACTCCTGGACGGGCATGGTCGAGGCGCGACCGTCGTCACGGACGATCGACACCTCGATGCAGACGACCCCGGTGCTGTCGTCGAGGGGGACGACGACCTCGCTCGAGGTGGTGCGGCGAGCCTCCCCCTGAGAGCCGACGGTGACCTCGCGCCAGACGTAGGTGTCGCCCTCCTGCTCGTCCGGGTTCTCCCAGGTGAACTCCGCGGTGCCGTCGCCCTGGTCGATGCCGGTGAGCTTGGCCGGCGCCGGGACGGTGGCCTCCTCGACCGCGGTCGGGGTGGGCAGCGGGGCGTCGGTGGCCTGCGGGTCCGGGTCGGCGTCGCGACCGAGGGTGAGCACGCCGACGGTGACCAGCGCGGCGACGACGACGGCGGCCGCGGCACCCACGACCCACCCGCGCCGCGGTCCGCGGTGGCCGGTCTCGTCGTCGGACGAGGGCTTGCGGTAGTGCTGGGAACGGATCTCGGCGGGCGTGGGCGAGAAGGCCGTCGCCGACGGCGCGAACGGCGCCTCCGGGCTGTGGCCTGCGCCGTGCTGCGCCGGGTGCCCGGGCGACGGGTACCCCGACGGCCCGGGCTGCGGCACGTAGCCCGTCTGCTCGACAGGGCCGGCCTGTGCCGGATGGCCCTGCTGCTGCCAGGCGAGCGTCTGCGGGTAGGGCTGCGGCGCAGGGTAGGCCTGCGGCACGGGGTAGGGCTGCGGCTCAGGGTAGGACTGCGCACCGGCATAGCCCTGTGCGGGGTTCGTCCCCTCCGGCGCGGGCGGCGGGGGCACCGCGGCAGCCCGTGCCGGTCCGCGACCGGTGGTTCCCGTCGGGACGCCACCGGTGGTGCCGGTCGGGACGTCGCCGCCCGTCGTCCCCCACGAGCGCTGGCGCTGGTCGGGGACGGACGTCTGGGCGGTGATGGTCGTGATGGGTCGCAGCCGGGTCGCGTCCTCGTCGACGTCGCGGGAGCTCGACGCTCCCTGCCCGGTCCCGGGGAGCGGGGGCGGCGGCGCCTGCGGGCGGCGGGCGGCCCGGGCCTGCGCACGGGTGGCCGGTGAAGCCGCGGGTGCGGCGAAGCCCTGCGAGAGGTCGGAGGGGCCGCCGTGCGGGTCGATGCTCACCACGGGGCGCAGGCGGGTCACCTGGTCGTCGCGCGAGCCGTCGCCCGACGAGCCGTCGGCGTCGCCGCGGGAGGAGGGGGCCTCGGGGAGGATGTCCTGCGACAGGTCGATGCTGGTGACGGGCAGGTGCATCGAGCGCTCGACCTGCTGGAGCGCGTGCGCGAGGGCGAGCGCGCTGAGGAACCGCCGGTCCGGGTCCTTGGCCATGGCGCGCGCCAGCACGGCCGACAGGCCCGGCGGCACGTCCTCGCGGTCGATGGTGGGCAGCGGTGCACGCTCGATGCGCGAGAGCAGGTCGGCCGGGCTGTTGCTGCGACCGGTCACCTCGAAGGGCGAGCGCCCGACGAGCAGGGAGTAGATGGTCGCGCCGAGGGAGTAGACGTCGCCGCGGGCGTCGCCCGTCGGCCGCTCGGCGAGCAGCTCGGGGGCGGCCCACGGGATCGACATGCCGGTGGCGGCGGCCGACGACCCGAGGGTCGAGGCGATGCCGAAGTCGGTGAGCGCGGGCCAGCCGAAGTCGGTCGCGAGGATGTTCGCGGGCTTGATGTCGCGGTGCAGGATCCCCAGGTGGTGCGCCGCCTCGACGGCCGATGCCACGCGGATGCCGGTGCGCAGCACCTCGGCGACCGTGAACCGCTCCATGCGGTAGCGCGTGCCGAGCCCGGGGCGGGAGCAGTACTCCATGACGAGGTACGGACGCCCGTCCGAGGCGATGTCGGCGTGGTAGACCGTGACGATCGACGGGTGGTGCGACAGCTGGGCCATGACGTTGGCCTCGGCGAAGAAGGCCTCGCGGGCCTCCTGGTCGAGCGACCCCGACAGCAGCACCTTGACGGCGACGGACCGACGCGGCAGTTCCTGGCGGTACTCGAACACGTCGGCGAAACCACCCATGCCGAGCAGCCGCACGAACTCGTAGCCCGGGATCTTGGGCGGGATCGAGGGCTGACGGCGGGCGCTCACCGGTCACGCTCCAGCGTGAAGGTCACGCCGTCGCCGAGGTCGACGAGGGCCCCCGGGGTGATCGGGGTGGGCTCGCCCGAGCGCAGGCGGCGGGGTGCCTGGCCCACCTCGGTGAGGAGCATGCCGTTGGTCGAGTTGAGGTCGGTCACGAGGACGTCCTCGCCGACGGTGTGTACCTGGGCGTGGGTCCGCGAGATGTCCTGGTTGGGGCTCACCACCGTGACCAGGCGCGGGAGGTCGCGGGCCGCGACGCGCGAGACGACCGGGGCCCTGCCGATGAGCACGGCACGGTCGAGCGGCACGAGCAGGCCGGAGGACATGCGGATCTTGTGCACCCGCGGGACGGCAGGCACGGGGAACGGACCGGGGAGAGCCCCGGCCTCGCGCCCGGACATCTGGCGGCGGATCTCGACGAGGCTCGTCGAGAGCACCGTGCTGCCGAACCTGTCGTCGTCGCCGAGGAGCGCCTCGACGTCGGGACCGGTGAGCTCGAGCGGCAGGGGCTCCGGCTCGGCTGCGGGCACGACGGTCATCTCGCCGACCGGGGTGTCGACCGGCGGCGGCGGCACGGCCGCGCTGGCCCGCGTGACGACGGGGTGCGCGCTCGCCGCGTGGGAGGTGCTGGGCTGCGCGGTCGCCGCGCGGCGGGCCACGGGTGCGACGTCGGGAACCCGCGCCGAGGGGCTCGGCACGGCGTCAGGCACGACGCCCGTCGAGGTGCTCGTCGAGCCGCTCGCGCTGGCGGCGTAGCCCGAGGCAGGGCTCCCCGCCGCCGTGGCGCGTGCTCGGGCCCGGCGGGCGACGTACTCGCGCGCACGCTCGGCGTCGCGCACCGGGTCGGGGCTCGGCTGCGGCGCGACGACGGGCTCGGCCGGGTGCTCCGCGGCGAGCGCCCGGCGGGCTGCGCGGCGTGACGGGGCCCCGGGACGGTTCTCGTCGTCGGTGCTGCGGTGCCCGTCGGCGAGGTCGGCCTCGAGGCCGTCGCGCGTGGTGGTCTCGGAGAGCGCCACGACAGGGGCCGGCTCCTCGACCACGGGGGCAGGTCGGGGCGCCGCGACGGCGTCGCGGAGGCGGACCTCGACGCTCGACGCGCGGACCACAGCGGCGAGGGCCGGCATCCGCACCCCGTCGACCACGGGGGCGACGCTCGCGGGCACCGCGACTGTCACTGCGCCGGCGTCGGCGACGTTGATCTCGGCCCAGGTGGCCACGTGCGCGGCGGAGTGCTCGCTCGTCCCGTGGGCGTCGGCCGTGAGGAGGCGGACGTCGCCGCGCAGGAACCCGCGGACGTGCCCGTCGACCACGGACACCAGGGCGAAGGGCGGCAGCCCGACGAGCCCGCCCCGGGCCAGGACGGTGAGGGAGTGGGTGAGGTCGGCGCTCTCGCGGAGCGCATCCCAGACCTGGGTGAGACGGGCCTCGTCGATGCTGGGCGGCAGCAGGGCGACGGCGCCGTCGGTGATGATCGCGACCCAGTCGCCGTGCGTGTAGACGGGGATGATCATCTCGGGCCCCCGCGGGCGGTGCGGGGCTGCGTGATGCCGTGCTTCTGCTCGTCCCACACGACGGCCACGTGCTCGTCGCGGCTGACGGTGGTGTCGTTGTCGTTGGTGAGGTCGGTCGAGCCGAGGTGGTTCCAGACCGTCGCCACGTCGACGACGACGACGCTGACGTTGTCCCGGCCGCCGGCGGACACGGCTGCGGCGACGAGCGCCTCGGCGGCGGCCTGGGGGTCGGTCTCGGTCGCGAGCAGGCGCTGGACGGCCGCGTCGTCGAGCTCGTCGGTGAGCCCGTCGGAGCAGACGAGCAGGCGGTCCTCCGGCGCGACGGGGATCATCCAGTAGTCGGGCTCGAAGGAGGAGTCGGTCGCCAGCGCCCGGGTGACGACGTGGCGGTCGGCGTGCCCGACGGCCTCGTGCTCCGACAGCTGCCCGGCATCGAGGAGCTCCTGGACGACGGAGTGGTCGACGCTCACCTGGCCGAAGCCGTCGGCCGAGTGCCGGTAGACGCGGGAGTCGCCGATGTTGAACACGAGCCAGTAGGGAGCGCCCTCGTGCATCGCCACGGCGGCGCCCGCGACGGTGGCCCCGCCGCTGCGCCCGCCGAGCAGGTCGTGCATGCGGGCGACGGCGCGCTCGAAGCAGTCCTGGACGTCCTCGATGGTCACGGAGGTGCGACCGACGAGCACGGAGCACTCCTCGACGACCACGCGGCTGGCGACGTCGCCGGCCTCGTGGCCGCCCATGCCGTCGGCCACGAGGAACACCGGAGGCAGAGCGAGGAGGGCGTCCTCGTTGAGCGTGCGGACGCGTCCGGTGTCGGTCGCGGTCCCCCAGGTCGTGTACACCTCGTCAGCCGTTCTCGACGGCGTCAGGCACGAAGCCGAGGTCGCCGAAGGAGACGGTCGCACCTGGCGGGACGCGCACGGTCTGGTCCTCGCCACAGAGGATCTGCTGCGAGTCCGGGAGGGTGACGACGGTGCCGTTGGTCGAGCGGCGGTCCTGGACGAACAGGCCCCGGGAGTCCATGCCGACGAGCAGGTGCGTCTTGGAGACGGAGCGGCCGTGGTCCACGACGGACACGAGGTCGGTGATGATCTCGCCGGGCTCGGCCTGCGGGTTGCGCCCGACGAGCGTCATGCCGCGCAGCCGGTGCTCGGTGCCGTCGGAGAAGCGCAGCACGATGTGCCCGTTCCCCGCCGGTGCTCCCGGCGCACGGCGTGCAGTCGGCTCGCTCACGGTCCGTCCCCTCCCGATGGTGGTCCCGCGCCATCGTCTCCGCCGGTCCGTGACCCGTGCCGGCCGGTTCGGGCGGTCACTGGTCGCCTGGGGCGGAGCGCAGGGCAGTCCAGGGCACTTTACCGTGCCTGGCAAGAGCGATCGAGGGTGCTCGTCACCCTGTGGACAGTCTTCACCCGGCCTCGCACCCAGGCTAGGACTCCGAGCCTGGCCAGGGCCATTCGCTAGACACCATCAGACCTGAGGCGGCGCTAACCCGCCCATACGCCACATCAATATCGCATGCAAGCGTATTCCAGCCAAACGGGACGCATGACCACCCGACAGAAAGTGGACAACTGTTCAACGCATCATCCTGCGCCAGAAATCTCGAACTCTCTCGTCCGAGCGATCCTCACCAAGTATATCTGAACCGTTCTTCAGTAAGCGGACCCGGATCTTCGCGGAACCCGATCTCGCAATAGATTCCTCCACCGCTAAGCCCGAATCGAGCATTGCCTTGATAAAGGCGAGCCAGACCTCTCTGCCATAAACGTCTTCCGTTCTCTTCCGCGCGAGAAGGTCGTCATCTGGAGTTCGATGGTTCCTTTTGAGGACCCAGAAATACTCGCCTCTATCAATAGCCCGACGCAGAAAAAATGTTGCAGCCTCCGGCAGAACTTTGTTGCGCTCTTCTGGAGTCGGGCCGGCGTCGACCAAACGAGCGCCGTACTTCTCTAGAACATCACGGATCTCTGAAGGCTTTTCAATTAAACGATTTGGCGTTAGGATCTCGACAATCGCGGACGCATCGACGCCTGACAAGCCACTGAAGTCTAGAATCTGAGCATGGATCCTGCGAATCCTTGTGCTCTGCAGCGATATTCGCCAACCAGTCCTTCTAGGCAGGACGAGAGACTCGACCTTCACATTACTCATTACCATCACGCCAGGCTCACTCCCACTCAGGTCCAATGGGTCAATAAGGTCCGCGCTGCGAATGGTCCAATCCATCGATTTGGATCTGGATATCAGAGTCTGCCACAAGCTGCCCACATTCAGTGCCGCCGTGCTTCTCCGCGCTGCAGTCTCGCCGTCCGCAAAATCACCACCAAGCACGGAGGAAAGACGATCTATCGAAACGCTGGAACCTACCCGGTTAACCGTTGCCGTGCGCCACACGGACGACCCGAGCATTGCCTTGAACCGTTCCGATACTTCACTCCCACCTAAATAACGGGACACTGCGTCTGCCAAAAACTGGTCAAAGAAAAGTTCGTGCTGGAACTTGAACCGCAATTGAGCACCACCACTGGTGGTGGTCGCAAACCCGCAAAGGTTCGGCAATCTTTCAGCCAGACCAGTACGCGACTCGAGCGAATCGTCGATCGTGAACATTGCAGCGGTTCGAAGAAGTTCGTCATCCGCCTCCCGCTCCGAATTCTCCTCCATAAGTTCTGCAACATAGCTGAACATAGTCTTCAGTTCTCTGTGAGAGATTACAGATCTTCCCGACTCATCAAGTATTTTCCCTTCTTCACGAGTCAGATACTGATCTAGCAAGTGCTCGGGCAAGGAAGTTCCTGTTGGGATGCCCGCTTCTTCAGACAGGCACATTTCGATGAACGCCCTTGTGAAGAAGGGGAGCCTGAGCAATTGCCGGTCCTCTTCGCTCAAGTTGACAAGCACGCTCGGGTCAACCCCATAGGAAGTTAATACTTCTCGAATGTCTCGCGCTTTCCAAAGTTGAATCTCTGCGATTTTGTGGTGCACGCTCATGGCACTGCCCTCGTGCGCCCGTCTTACGCTTGCCTTGTATTGACCGACGTAGTAAGACGAGCGCGCCGAAACCATCAGCACCCCACGCCCGCCCATGTCTTCTAGCCACGGGCGCAAGGACCCTAAGGCATCGTTATATCTGACGTTGCCCAAGAGTTCGTCGAATCCATCAACGAGAAGTGCCATGAGCCCGTTTCGACAGAGCGCCTTAACGGCAGCGGCTGTAATGCTTCGCGTACTTGAAACCGCAGCAGCTATAACGTTATCGAGTTGACTCAAAACCTGCCCAGACGAGCCGACGTATAGAAGAAGGGGCAGATCGGAATCACGGTGCTCTCCTGCCTCCTCCTCAATCGTTCTTGCGCGATGAAGCGCAGCGCCGATCATCGCTCGGGTTTTTCCTATGCCCGCTTCGCCGTTGACAAATACGACTTGCGTTTGCGGCCTATTCGCCTGGAGGTCCTCGTCAACAGAATTGAGCAGGTCAGAGAATGATGACTCGCTTCGATTGGACCCATCCAGGTCTGTCACCAGCAACGAAGACTCACGGTATTGCCCCTCCCCACCCAGGCGCCAACCCAGATTCTGAACTTCTTGAGACGCCAGTTTCCTTGAGTGCTCTTCTAAGGCTATTCGAATCCGGCGGGCCGTTAGGGGCCAGTTGGCAATCTCCCGAAGGTAACGAGAATAGGGCACCCATTTTTCAGGCGATCGCCATTGACGCATGTCATCCGGACCGAGCCGGAAGTAGTCTACTCTTTCCTCAAAGCCAATCCCTGTGCCCGTCGCCTTTTTCCACCACACCTCGAAACCGTGATCTCGATCACCAGGAGTCAGATCTTCCTCGAGCTCTTCGGTGAAGCCACGGAGATCGCTAGTTACATCCTCCTTGAAAGCCCCAAGAGCCCCCCGCGGAGCGGTGGAATCCAAGATCCGATTAAGTGCTCCGCCTAGGTTGTCGGGAATACTTGACGCTTCGACGCGATCCGTACCGAAGGAGAAGTAGGATGGCCGGCCGTTCGCCACATACCTTGAAAAAATGCACCACTCATCGGTGGTCGGACTGAAGATCAGCGGCCAGGTTGAGACCTCCCTGTCTTCGAATTTGAAACTTGCTCGAGTCGATCCGTTCGATTCGGATAGAACCAAGCCGGTTGCTCCGAGTAATTTTTCAATAGCTACATCCACTGAATCGAGCAACCCCCTGAGCGGCTCCGAAACTTCAGCATATGGGGGCAACGCTCCACCGTGCCCCAAGTGGTCGCGTAGCTTCTTTGGGGTACGAATCTTGCTGATCCCCATATCGATCCCGCCATCGTAGGCGGTGAGTGCACTATCGACCGCACCATGTGTCAGTTTGGACGCTTCCCCCCGCGACTGGCCGAGAGTATCCCGACAAACTCGCAAATATGACACCCAGGCGCCCAGTCCGGGTGACCGCCCGATCTTCGGCGCTTCAATTTCGTCACTTGATCTTAAGACGGAATTCGCTATGATTGACAGGAATCGAAGTTTAAAGTCGAGCGCTGAAAACATCTCGTGTGGGCTGGCGTGTTCGCCCGCCGGCCTCTCGAGGGGATATAAATTCACAAACCTCTGATAAAATTCAGACGAGTCCAATATTCCTCCTACGATTTGGGCAGATGCCTGCGCCTCCTCTCCTCCTAGTGAGATGGGATCGAGCGTCACCGTCTGAGGCGTTCGGAAGAGCGGACCTGGGACGATCCTCCACGTCGATGGGCACATCCGCAAGGGACAGAGGAGAAGTTTGTGGACTCGATAATCTCCAGACAACGTTCTTGGCGCCACGCTGCCTCGCTAGAGGCGCGCGCTCCACAAGCTCCAGCAAGTCATGCTCCGTGGACACGAGCACGGCAGAAGCAGTCGATTTGGCCCAGACCTACAGATTCCCAGCTCAGCCCACGTGCTCGCGGGCGAAGCGCAGGTGCTCGGCCTCCTGGAACGGGCCGCCGTTCTCGTGGCCGTTGTAGGGGTAGACGACCATCTCCTTGGGGCCCGCGTAGTGGTTGTAGGTCGCGTAGACCGTCGACGGCGGGCAGACCTCGTCCATGAGCCCGACGGAGAACAGCCCCGGCACCGTGATGCGCGCCGCGAGGTTGACGCCGTCGACGTAGCTCAGCGTGCGGAAGGCCTGCTCCACGCGGTCACGGTGCGTGTGCAGGTACTCGACGAGCTCGCCGTAGGGCCGGGCACCCGTGACCACCGACGCCCGTCGGACGTGCGCCAGGAAGGGCACGTCGACGATCGCCGCCCGCAGCGCAGGCTCCCCGAGGCCGTCGCGCAGCTCGGTGAGGGCCGCGGCAGCCAGGCACAGCGCGCCGCCCTGCGACCCGCCCGACACCATGACGGCCGAGGTGTCGACGGCGTCGTGCCCGCGGGCGACCCGCACGGCCCGCTCGGCGTCGGTGAAGATGCGGCGGTAGAAGTACGTCTCGGGCGAGTCGATCCCCGAGGTGAGGAACCCGGCGGCGTGGGCGCCGGTCTGCCCGGAGTCCCCCGTGTCGCCGATCTGGTGGCCGCTGCCCTGGCCGCGGTTGTCCATGACGAGGTGCGCGCGGCCCGCGGCGGCGTGCAGCACGTGCTCGTGGCGCAGCCCGCGCCCTCCCCCGTACCCGATGTAGGTGACGACGGTCGGCAGCGGACCGGTCGCGCGGGCGGGGCGGTGCAGCCACGCCTTGACGGGCTGACCGCCGAAGCCGATGAAGGTCACGTCCTCCGTGACGATCTCGGTCAGACCCGTGTCGACCTGCTCGAAGGTCGCCTCGAGGGGGTGCTCGGCGTCCTGCTCGTCGAGGGTGCGGCGCCAGAAGTCGTCGAAGTCCGCCGGCTCCTCGCGGTCCGGCAGGTAGGTGACGAGCTGGTCGAGCGGCAGGTCGAACTGGGGCATGAGCGGTCCTCGGACGGTCGGGGGTGGGTGCTGGGTGGAGACGTCGACTTCGGTACTTCGGAGCGACTTCGGTACTTCGGAGCGAGTTCGGTACTTCTATGGCACGAACTCGCTCCGAACTGCCGAACTCGGCGTCAGGGGACGGTCCGGTCTGGGAGGGTCGGGTCGGGTCAGGGAGGGGCGGGGCTGGGAAGGTCAGAGGGGCCAGGTGCGGAGGCGGCCGCACATGCCGTAGCGCAGGGGGGCTGGCCGCGCCTGGACCGAGGCGGTCTCGGCGGTGCGCAGGTGAGGGGCGGAGCCGGCCGCGAGCGCCTCGAGGGCGTCGGCGGTCCGGGTGGTGGTCTGCCGGACCGTGCTGTCCCAGCGCTCCTGCCAGCCGGGCACCTTGTCCTGGACCAGCCGGGCCGCCGCGTCGTAGAGCTCCCCCATCGGGACCTCCGGCCCTTCGACGAGCACGCGGTCCCGCAGGACCCCGAACCCTCCGACGGCGAGGTCACGCCGGGCCCGTGCGGCAGCAGCCACCGCCCCGTCGGCCTGACCGTCCGGTGTCACGGCGTCGCCGCTGCGGCCAGCACCTGCGATGCCCACACCACCGGGAACGGCACCGATCCCGGCACCGGGATCGGGAACGGCACCGGCATTGGCATTGGCACCGGGCAGCGTCGCCGCCGCCCGGTACCGCTCTGCGTCGGCCAGCACGTCGGCCGGGAAGGTCATGACCGCGTCGCCGGCCTCGGGGAGGCCGGCGTTCGACATCACCACGAGGATCTCGAGGTCGCCGTCGTTGACCAGCCGGTGCACGACGCCCGGCTGAAACCACAGCAGCGTCCCGGCCCCGAGCGGGTGCTCGGCGTAGCCGTCGGGCCCGAGGGTCTGGACGGACCCGGAGCCTGCGAGCACCACGTAGCCCTCGTCGGAGGCGGTGTGCAGGTGGGGCGTCCCGCCGCCGACGAGCCCGGCACCGTCGGTCGTCGGCCAGTCGTAGACGCTCAGGTGGGAGACGCTCGTGCCGCCGGGGAACGGGTGGGTCACCCGCGCGCCCCGGCAGGTGCGCGGCGGGCGGCCAGCGTCTGGCTGCCCGTCTCGGCGAGGCTGGCGCCGCGCTCGGCGTCCGCTCCCCCGTCGGCGATCACCACGGCGTACCGGAAGGTCAGGGACTCGTCGGGCGCGAAGGGGATCTCCTCGCTGAAGGCGGGCGCGGCGCACACGCAGGCGAACCACTCGTTGCGCGCGAACCACTCGGGGTCGAGGCCGGGCGAGGTGGGGCCGCGGGGGTTGTCGGGCGAGTCGACCATGACGAGGGTCGAGCGGTGGGCGGTCTCGTCGTGCGTGCCGGTGAAGCCGACCCACGGTGCGCGCTGACCGCGGATCTCCTCCCCGCCGGCGAATCCCGGGGCGAGGATGGTGCCGCCGGTGAAGGACCTCGGGCCGCGCCAGAAGAGACCGCCGTAGCCGGCGTTCTCGCGGCCGTTGGTGGTCGGGCTGCCGATGGGCAGCGCAGCGCCGGAGATGTTGGTCATGGTGGTCTGGAAGGTGAGCACCCACGCAGGACCGTCGGTGCCGTCGCTGCTGGCACCCGCCTCGGTGCCGCCGTCGGCGAGCGTCACGGTGAAGGTCCGCGACTCCTTGACCACGCGCTCGCCGGCCTGCGTCACCCAGGTGAGCGACTCGGTCACGGTGACGCCGTCGTCGCCCGCGTGCTCGGCGGTGAACCCGTCGTGGACCATCGAGCCGTCGTTGTCGAGCTGCACGTACTCCTGCCCGCGGACGTAGGTGGGGCCGCCCCAGAAGTTGTGCGGACCGACGTTGGGCAGCGACCAGGCGATGCCCTTGTGCCACACGTGGTCGTGGGGCCGGAACAGGCTGACGAGGTCACCGCCGACGGTGCGCAGGGGGTGGAAGTACGGCCGGGGCGACTCGAGCTGCACGTCCGTGGGCTGGTACACGTAGCGGACGAGGTCGACCGGGGCGCCGCCACCCTCGGGCGCGGCGAGGCGGACGGTGAGCGCGGCGCCGTCGTCGGACAGGGTGAGGCGGGTCATCGGTTCTCCTCGGTCGGGGTGGTCGGGGTGGTCGGGGTGGTTGCGGGCGAGGCAGCCGGAGCTCCTGCGGGCACGGCTGCCCACGGGGCTCCGGTGCCCTCCATGCTCGCGGCGAAGGGGTGGTCGGGCCCGATGTCGCCGCGGCGCACCGGCTGCCCGGTGAATGCCGAGGCGTAGAGCGCGGCGACGAGCTCGACCGTGAGGCGTGCGTCCGTCGCGGTGACGGGCGGGGCCTGCCCGACGTCGAGCGCGTCGACGATGGCGGCGAGCTGGGACGAGTGGCTCGACACCGGCGCGTCGGGGTCGGTGGACCACAGCGACGCGAGCTCGTCGTGGCCGGGCGCCGGCGTCAGGCTCCAGTGGTCGTCCGTGTACCCGTAGAGGTGCTCGAGGTCGACGGTCGCGTGCTCCATGTCGAAGCGCAGCTGGGAGGTCTGCCGGGGCGAGACCACCGAGTTGACGATGCTCGCGAGCGCACCGTTCTCGAAGCGGACCAGGGCCATCGACACGTCCTCGGTGTCGGTGTCGCGCGCCTGGCGACCGGCGAGCGCGGTGACCTCGGCCCACGGGCCGAGGGTGGCGAGGAGCAGGTCGAACTGGTGGATGCCGTGCCCCATGGTCGGTCCACCGCCCTCGGTGTCCCAGCGTCCGCGCCACGGGGCCGCGAAGTACTCGGCGTCGCGGTACCAGAGCGTGTGGCACACGGCCACGAGCGGACGGCCGAGCGGGGCGGCCGGGTCGTCGAGGAGCGCGCGCAGGCGCAGGGCGCCGGACCCGAAGCGGTGCTGGAACACGACGCTCACGTGCGCGCCGGTCTGGCCCTCGAGGGCGATGAGCTCGTCGAGCTCGGCGAGGGAGAGCGTCGGCGGCTTCTCGAGGAGGACGTCGACGCCGGCGCGCAGCACCTGGGCAGCGAGGGCGAAGTGCGACTGCGGCGGGGTGCACACGTGCACGAGGTCGAGGCCGGCGCCGTCGGCCGTCGTGCTGGCGAGGACCTCGGCGAGGTCGGTCGAGGCGACGGGCTGGGTCCCGGCGCCCGCGGTGGGGCCCCAGGTCTGGGCGAAGGCGTCGGCGCGCGTCTGGTCGACGTCGACGGCGTGGGTGAGGACGACGCGTCCGGCGGAGTCGGCAATCGCCTGGGCGTGCGCGTTCGCGATGCCGCCGGTCCCGACGATGGCTGCGCGGTAGGTGCGGGTCATGCGGTCGCTCCAGAGGTGGTGGGGGCTGAGGTCGGGGTGGTGTCGGGGGCTGCGGGGGACGGCACCGAGATGCTCACGCCCAGGCCGAGGTCGGCGACGTCGACCGGCTGGCCGCTGACCAGCGAGGCGTTGCCGCTGATGCCGACGGCGACGGCGCGGACGCCGTCGACGTAGCCGGCCGGGCGGCCGAGGGGGTCGTGGCGCGGGCCCTCGACCGGGGTGCGGAACACGTCCTGCAGCAGGATCGCGTCTCCCCCGCCGTGGCCGCCGACGCCCTCGGGGATGGGGACCTCGCGGGCCCGCTCCCAGTGCTTCTGCACGGTGAGCCGGTCGCCGAAAGGACGCACGTCGTCGCCCTCCCACGCCCCGGGGTTGGCGCTCGGGTCGAGGATCGACCGGCCGCGCTCGTCGAGCTCGACCGAGCCGCGCTCGACCACCTCGAGCTCGGCCCGACCCCTCGTGCCGTTGACGCTCACGCGGTACCCCTCCCAGGGGCCGTGGGCGTTGAGGGAGTAGGTGAGGGTCGCGCCGCGCTCGTAGTCGACGAGCAGCGCGAGGTTGTCCTCGATGGTGATGCCCGGGGAGAACACGTCCTGGTCGCGGACGTAGCCGTCGTGGTGCTCGGAGTCGAGGTAGAGGGCCTGGAGCCGCTCGTCGGCGCGCAGGTCGAGGGACCAGCGGTCTCCCTCGCGTCCCTCCCAGCCGAGGGTCCCGTCGGCGCTGCCGGTGCCACGCACGGGGCGGGGCGGCAGGCCGGCCGCGGCGTCGCGCTCGGCCATCTCCTGGGCGACGGGCGAGGTGTCGCCGTAGACCTTGAGACCGCCGCGGGCGTAGACACGGGTCGGGGCGTCCGCGATCCACCAGTTGACGAGGTCGAAGTGGTGGCTCGACTTGTGGATGAGCAGCCCGCCGGAGACGTCCTTGAGGCGGTGCCAGCGGCGGAAGTAGTCGGCGCCGTGCACGGAGTCGAGGACCCACTCGAAGTGCACCGAGGTGACCTCGCCGATCTCTCCGGAGGCGATGACGCGGCGGAGCTCGCTGTTGCGCGGCGCGTAGCGGTAGTTGAAGGTCATGACCACCGAGCGGCTGGTCTCGGCGACCGCGTCGGTGATGGTGCGGCAGCCCTCCGCGGTCGTGGTGAGCGGCTTCTCGACGACGACGTCCGCACCGGCGCGCAGGGCACGGGCGACGAGGTCGGCGTGGGTCGCGTCCGGGGTGGTGACGACGACGGTGTCGACGCGCTCGTCGGTGATCATCTGCTCGAGGTCGGCCGGGGCGAAGGTGGGCACGCCGGGGCGTCCGCGCTCGGCGGCGAGGTCGGTGTAGACCGCGGCGCGGCCCGGGTTGGGCTCGCAGAACGCGGCGAGCTCGGCGACGTCGGCGTGGTCGCCGAGGATCGCGTCGACGTACATGTGGCTGCGGTGCCCCAGCCCCACGATCGCGTAGCGGCGGCGGGTGGTGGGTCTCTCGGAGGTCACGAAGCTGCTCCAGGCGCATCTCGACGGTGAACTGCGGTGCGGCATCGTCCTCGACGCCGTTGAATCGATCCAACCCTACTCTGCCGACCACCGCGCGGGGAAGCGCTCTCCCGCGATCGCCCGGATCTCGGGTTCTCGCACCAGGAGCTCTCGGAACGTTCCGATCCGCGTCTCGATCGGGTACCGTCGTCTCGAACCCCTCTCCCCATCGGGGACATTGCCAACGGAGGTAGTACAACGATGGAAAACGACGCAGCGACCACCGCGTCCGGCGCCGCAGACAGCGCCCCCACCCAGCCCGTCGCCGCGACCGTGTCGCTGCACCCCGACTTCCAGGTCGGCGAGATCGACCGCCGCCTCTTCGGGTCGTTCGTCGAGCACCTCGGCCGCGCCGTCTACACCGGCATCTACGAGCCGACGCACAGCACGGCCGACGACCACGGCTTCCGTCGCGACGTCGCCGACCTCACCAAGGAGCTCGGGGTGAGCATGGTCCGCTACCCCGGCGGCAACTTCGTGTCCAACTACGTGTGGGAGGACGCCGTCGGCCCGGTCGAGGACCGCAAGCCGTTCATCGACCTCGCGTGGCGCACCATCGAGCCCAACACCGTCGGCACCGACGAGTTCCTCCAGTGGGCCGAGCGCGAGGGCATCGAGCCCATGATGGCCGTCAACCTCGGCACCCGCGGCGTCGCGGCCGCCGCAGCGCTCGTCGAGTACTGCAACGGCGAGGCCGGCAGCCGCTGGGCCGACCTGCGCATCGCCAACGGCCGCGCCGAGCCCTACGGCGTCAAGCTGTGGTGCCTCGGCAACGAGATGGACGGCCCGTGGCAGATCGGCCACAAGGACGCCCACGAGTACGGCAAGCTCGCCGCCGAGGCCGGCAAGGCCATGCAGCTCGTCGACACCAGCATCAAGCTCGTGGTCTGCGGCTCGTCGTCGATGGGCATGCCCACCTTCGGGGAGTGGGAGCGCACCGTGCTCTCCTACACCTACGACATCGTCGACCACATCTCGATGCACGCGTACTACGAGGAGCGCCACGGCGACCGCGCCAGCTTCCTCGGCTCGGCCACGAGCATGGACCGGTTCATCGACCGAGTGGTCGCCTCGGCCGACGCCGTCGGCGCCGAGCGCCGCTCCGACAAGAAGATCACCATCTCCTTCGACGAGTGGAACGTCTGGTACCTCGACACCAAGTTCCCGGGCGAGAAGAACCTGCCGATCCAGCGCGACGCCCCGCGCATCATCGAGGACATCTACTCGGCCCTCGACGCCGTGGTCGTCGGCGACCTGCTCATCACGCTGCTCAACCACGCGGACCGCGTGCCCGTCGCAGCGCTCGCGCAGCTCGTCAACGTCATCGCACCGATCATGACGGAGCCCGGTGGCGACGCCTGGCGCCAGACCACCTTCCACCCCTTCGCGAACACCGCACGTCTCGCCCAGGGGTCGGTCCTCGACCTGCGCGTCGCGTCGCCGACCATGACCACCAAGGAGCACGGCGAGGTCCCCCTCGTCACCGCGGCCGCGACGTGGGACGAGGCCGGCGAGCACGGCGCCAGCGGCGCGCTGTCGTTCTTCCTCGTCAACCGCTCCGCGGAGCCCGCGACGGTCACCGTCCGGACCGCGGGCCTCGACGTCAGCGTCGAGGGCGGCCTCGAGCTGCTCGCCGACCACGTCGGCGAGCGCCACGGCAAGGTCGAGGCCGAGAAGGTCGGCACCGTCGAGCGCGACGCACCGTCGGTCGAGGGCGGCACGGTGACCTTCACCCTCGCCCCCGAGAGCTGGTCCGCCTGGCACGGGTTCGCCAAGCGCGCCTGAGGCACAGCCCGACGCCACACGCACAAGACGGCCCCCGCACCACGACGACGACCGTGGTTCGGGGGCCGTCGGCGTCGGCGCCAGCACCGTCGCCACCGCGCACCTCGTCGCCACGCCTGCGACCTGCGGGTGAACTGGAGGTGTGCGGGAAACCGCAGACCTCGCCAGAGTCCTGACCGATCTGGTCATACTCGCCGGTCGTCCGCCGATGAGGCAGCACGTCCGGGTGTCCGGACGCTCGCCTGAGTCCGGGGGGACCAGATGTCCAGCACCGTCGCTGTCCGACCCACAGAGGTCCGTCCTGCAGGGGACCGCCTGACGGCCGTCCGGCCCACAGGGGTCGAGCGCGTCCTCGCGGACGACCAGCTGATCGTCAGCAAGACCGACCTCAAGGGCCGGCTCACCTACACGAACGACGTGTTCCTCACGATCTCCGCGATCGACGAGCCCGACGCCATCGGTCGCCCGCACAACCTCATCCGGCACCCGGACATGCCCCGCGGCATCTTCCGGCTGCTCTGGGACACGCTCCGCTCTGGCGAGGAGCTGTTCGCGTACGTGCAGAACCTGGCTCTGGACGGTGCCCACTACTGGGTCTTCGCGCACGTCACCCCGTCGCGCGACGCCCAGGGCCGCACCGTCGGCTACCACTCCACGCGCCGCGCCGTGAGCGCGTCGGCGCGCGCCCAGGTCGAGCGCCTGTACGCCGACATGCGCCGTGTCGAGGCCCAGCACAGCGGACGCGGCGCCGACGAGGCGTCCCTCACCTGGCTGCGCGAGCAGCTCGCCGCCCAGGGCCAGACCTACAGCGAGTGGCTGTGGAGCGTCGCGGGAGGTGCCCGATGAGGTGGGGTGGCGCACGACGCCGCACCGCCGAGCTCGAGGCCCAGGTCGCCGCCTACGCAGCAGCCCTCGAGGCCGTCTCCGACGCCGCCCGCGCCGGTGCCCGCGGCGACATGGAGCGCCGGGTCGTCGCGGTCCCCGAGGCCGACGCCCTCGGCTTCGCGTCGGTCCGTGACGACGTCAACAGGTTCTTCGACGTCACCGACGCGTTCATCCGCGAGGCGGGCGCAGCCCTGGCCGCGGCCGGCACCGGCCGCTTCGAGCGCGAGCTCATGCTCACCGGCCTCTCGGGTGCGTTCCGCTCGCAGGCCGTCACCATCAACGAGGCGCGCCTGACCATGGCGGAGGACGCCGCACGGCTGCGCGCCGCGGAGACCGCCCGCGGGACCCTCGTCGAGGACTTCGAGCGCGACGTGCTGCACGTGTCGCAGGCCGTCGGGCAGACCGCGCGGAGCATGGCCGGCACCGTCGGCGACCTCCAGGGCGTCACCGCGACCGTCGTCCAGCGGGCGGGCGAGGCCAGCGACGCCGTCGGGCGGCTCGGCGAGTCGTCGGAGACCATCCGCCAGGTCATCGGCCTCATCACCGACGTCACCCGCCAGACCCGTCTCCTCGCGCTCAACGCGTCGATCGAGGCCGCACGCGTCGGTGCCGCCGGCCGGGGCTTCGCCGTCGTCGCCGACGAGGTCGGGCGCCTCGCCGACGAGACCGCCAAGGCGAGCACCCGCGTCGAGGAGCAGCTCGGCGCCTCGCAGGAGGTCATCTCCGAGGTGGCCGGGGCCCTCGGCAAGATCGACGAGAGCGTCGACGCCATGCGCGGCGGCGTCACCGGCCTCGCCGAGCGGATCTCGACCGGCACCAGCACCGACCAGGCGCTGACGGACGCCGCCGTGCACCTCGAGTCCTCGGTCCAGGAGTTCCTCACGGTGCTGCGGGACGGGTGACCCGAGGACCCACCGCGGGCCACGGCTCTCCGCGGTGGGTCCTCCTGCCGGCACCCCGAGGGGCAGGTCGTCCCCCGCGGTCCTACAGTGAGGCGACGGCTGGCACGGGGTGATCCTGCGCCGGTCGGACCCGTCAGGACAACGGCGGGTTCCGGGTGGTCCCTGACCACCCGGCACCGCCCCAGAGCTGACGAGAGCCCACCATGACGCACGACGCACCGACGTCCGACGAGCACCAGACCGGCGGCGCTGACCAGCAGCCGCCCCTCTCCCGCACGGTGACCGGCAGGCTCCTCTACGTCTTCATCCTCGGGGACGTCCTCGGTGCCGGCGTGTACGCGCTGGTCGGCGTGATGGCCGGCGAGGTGGGCGGCGCCGTGTGGCTGCCGCTGCTCGTGGCCCTCGGGCTCGCGCTCCTCACCGCGGGGTCCTATGCCGAGCTCGTCACCAAGTACCCGAAGGCCGGCGGGGCCGCGGTCTTCGCCGAGCGTGCCTTCAAGACGCCGTGGGTGTCCTTCCTCGTCGGGTACAGCATGCTCGCCGCCGGCGTCACGAGCGCTGCGGGCCTGGCGATCGCCTTCGCCGGCGACTACCTCACCACCTTCGTGTCGATGCCGACCACGCTCGCCGCCGTCGGGTTCCTCCTCCTCGTGGCCCTGCTCAACATGCGGGGCATCAAGGAGTCGCTCCGGGCGAACGTCGCCATGACGGTGGTCGAGCTGTCCGGCCTGCTCCTGATCGTGGTGCTCGCGGCGGTCGTCCTCGGCCGCGGCGAGGGCGACCTCGGACGCACGATCGAGTTCACGGAGGGCACCGCACCAGCCCTCGCCGTCCTCGGCGCCGCCCTGCTGGCCTTCTACTCCTTCGTCGGCTTCGAGACCTCCGCGAACCTCGCCGAGGAGGTCGTCGACGTGCGCCGCACCTACCCGAGGGCGCTCTTCGCGTCGCTGCTCACCGCGGGCGCCGTCTACGTGGCCGTGGGGGTCGCGGCGGTGGCCGTCGTCAGCCCGGAGACCCTCGCCGGGTCCACCGGACCGCTGCTCGAGGTCGTCTCCGTCGCCGACGTCGTCCCCGAGCGGGTCTTCGCCGCGATCGCCCTCGTCGCCGTCGCCAACGGCGCGCTGCTCACCATGATCATGGCCAGCCGCCTCACCTACGGCATGGCCTCGCAGGGCCTGCTGCCCCCGGTCCTCGCCCGCGTGCTCCCGGGGCGCCGGACGCCGTGGGTCGCGATCGTGGTGACCACCGTCGTCGCGATGGCCCTCGTGTTCACCGGCGAGCTCCAGGTGCTCGCCGAGACCGTCGTGCTCCTGCTGCTCATCGTGTTCATCAGCACCAACGTCGCGGTCCTCGTGCTCCGCAAGGACGAGGTCGAAGAGGACCACTTCCGGGTGGTCACCGTGGTGCCGGTGCTCGGGGTGATCAGCTGCGTCGCGCTCCTCACCCAGCAGTCCGCCGGGACCTGGCTGCGCGCCGGGATCCTGCTCGCCGTCGGCGCCGTGCTCTACCTCGTGACGCGCCGGGCGAGCCGGCCGGCGCCGTCACGCGGAGGCGCGCAGACCGGTTGACGCTCGGCTGGTCGACAGGGGACGGCCAGTGCCAGGGCTCGCACAGGAACTCACACCGTCCCACCAGGGGTCTCCTTACGCTGCGACGACCAGGCTGAACGCCTGCACGGTCCAGGCGATCGACCCCACGGACCGCCCACGCCGGTCCGACGGAGGGCCGGCCGACGAGAAGAGATCCCCATGTCCACCACACCCCGAAAGACCGCCCGGCTCGTCGTCGCCGGGTTGACAGGCACCGTGCTCGCCCTCGTCCCGGTCGCAGCCGTCGCGAACGACACGACCGCGACCACAGCCAACCCGACTCAGGCGACGAACACGACGCCGTCCGCCTCGGCGACGGACCGGAGGTACGACAGGCCCGTCACGATCACCTCTCCCCAGAACGGGGCCGTCATCGCAGCAGGCACCCATATCAGGTTCTCCGGCACAGGTACCCCAGGGGCGTGGGTCATGCTGTGGATCTTCTCGAGGACCACGCCATCCGACAGCGGTCACTTCGCCGACGCCCGGGTGGGCGCCGACGGCCGGTGGACCGTCGTGACGACGTCCCCGCGCGACCTGCTCGCTCCAGGGCAGTACTCGATGACCGCTGGCTACGGCATGCTGGACCGGAACGAGGCACTGATCCGCTTCACCGTGCGCTGAGAGGGGCGATCTTCGTCCACCCGTAGCAGCAGTGCGGGCGGAAGCTGCAGGTAAAGCTACCGTCCGCACTGCTGACTACCGACAGGTACCGCTCGAGCCCCCAGGCTGGGTGACACATGGGTTGACGCAGACCCTCACACGGATCCACATGGCGCGTGCTTACGCTGCGACGACCAGGCTGAACGCCTGCGCGGTCCATGCGATCGACCGCACGGACCGCTCACGCCGGTCTGGCTACGGGCCGGCCGACGAGAAGAGACACCCATGTCCACCACGCACCGCACCACCACACGACTCGTCGTCGCCGGGCTGACCGGTACCGCGCTCGCCCTCGTCCCGGTGGCGGCCACGGCGAACGGCCCTACGACGACCGCCGCCGCGTCAGCGCAGTCGACCACGACGAACTCCGCGGCAGCTGACCAGAAGGCCGACAGGCCCGTCTCCATCACCTCACCTCAGACGGGGTCCACCGTCGACCGGGGCCGGGTGTCGGCCTCCGGCACCGGCACGCCAGGGCAGACGGTCGTCCTGGATCTCCAGTCTCTGGGCACCCCCTCAGACAGCGGGCACCTCGGGCTGGCTCAGGTCGGCGCGGACGGCCGGTGGAGCTTCGGCTGGG